>JANTHB010000061.1 GCA_024762655.1 Bacteroidales bacterium | reverse complement strand
GAAATTAGCTCGCTTTGCTCGCGAAATTAGTTCGGGCTGCGCCCTCACGTAATTAGCTGCTCGCAGGCTCGCAGCGGGATTAAGTTGTCATTCGGTAGTCATACGTTGTTCGCTTCGTGAACGTAATTAGATCTTTACTTCGTTCAGATCGCAATTAGTCACTACCTGACGAAATCATGGGGGTGGGGTGATAACCGGGTTCGGGAGGAATGGTTGACCCCCTTCGGGGATCGGAGTCTGTTGCGTAGTGTACCACCCCGTACCGGGGTGGTTATTCATGTTTAGCCACTTCATGGCAGGTTCAAAATAAGAAACCTATTGACCGGCCGAATGGCTTCGTTCAGTTTTTCCATTCTTTCCTTATCTTTGCAGAAGCATACAGGAGTTTGTATATGTATAAATTTGCCACCGCCATAGGGATAGAAATAGGCCGCACCGGGATCAACTATGGGGTTGTGAGACAGGATGGCGCTGTGCTTTGGCATAACAGGATCCGTTATTCGCGCCAGCGGAACAAAGCAGCCGTTCTGCGGAAACTGTTTGATGTGCTGGATGATGTGCTGGCCTATGCGGCCGAGCAGGGGATCAATCCCCTGTGCATCGGCATAGGATCTCCGGGCTTTGTGGATTTGAACACCGGGTATGTACGGGGGGTGGCCCTGCATATTCGCGACTGGATAGACATCCCGTTGGCTGCCATCGTACAGGAAAAGACCGGCTATCCGGTCTTTGTGGACAATGACGCTACCTTGCAGGGATATGCCGAATGGATGTTCGGGGTAGCCCGGAATGTCGATGATGTCATCTTCATCACCCTGCGGACAGGTATCGGAGGCGCTATTATTATCAATAAAAAGTTGTACCGTGGCAATAACAATACCAGCGGTGAGTTTGGACAGATGACGATCAATTTCAAGGGTCCCAAAAATAAATGGGGAGGAAGGGGCTCGCTAGAGTCTTATGCCTCCTCAAAGGTGTTGGTGGAAAAGTATAATAAGAAAATCAGGCAACAGGGGGATCCGAGCCGGGTAGTTTCTTCCGCCATTCCCGTATTTGAGCGTTTTAAGGACGGAGAACGGGAGGCGATGGAGGTAGTGGAAGAAAATGCCCGTTTTGTAGGGATCGGCCTGGGGAATCTGGTGAATATTTTTTCCCCTTCCCTGATCGTCGTTGGCGGAGGGATGTCCCAGGCAGGAGATCCTTATATTGAGTTGATCCGTAAAGCGACCCTGGAAAATTCCATACCTTTCTGCCAGGAAGGGTTGAAAGTCCTTCCGGCACAGTTACAATACGATGCAGGTTTTATCGGAGCGGGGCATTTTGCCCTCTCGATGCTGGATGGAAAAATACCTTAAAGACAAGCATTATGATTACATTTCGTTTGGATGCGATACAGGAGCTGGAAGTCCCGGCCGAGAAAGCGGAGATGCTAAAGTTTGAAAAAATACCCGTTCGGGTATTCGCAAGTTCCAGGGCAGGGTCGAAGATGGTGGCGGCACATATTGCCGAAACCATCAGGGCCAAAGCCAGGGCCGGGGAGCATTGTGTCCTGGGACTCCCGACAGGTTCCACGCCCGTGGAGGTGTATGACGAGCTGGTGCGCCTGCACCGGGAAGAAGGATTGAGCTTTCGCAATGTGATCACCTTCAATGTGGACGAGTACTATCCGATGAACCCCGGAAAATTACAGTCTTATGTGCGATTTATGCGGGAGCACCTGCTCGATGAGGTAGATCTGTTGCGGGAGAACATTCATATTCCCGATGCCACTTTACCGCTGGAAGAAATTCCCGGGTTCTGTCGCCGCTATGAAGAAGACATAAAAAAAGCCGGCGGGATAGATATCCAGCTGCTGGGGGTAGGCCGTACGGGGCATATCGGATTTAATGAACCGGGTACCGACCGTCATTCCCGAACCCATCTGGTCTCTCTCGATTATGTGACCATCGCCGATTCGGCGAGCGACTTTTTCGGAGAAGATAACGTGCCGCGCAAGGCGATCACCATGGGGGTGGGCACTCTGCTGGATGCCAAAGAGGTGATCCTGCTGGCATGGGGCGAGGGAAAAGCCCGGATCATCCGCGAGACGGTGGAAGGGCCTGTGACGGAGAATGTGCCGGCCTCTTTCCTGCAGGAACATCCACATGCCACCGTGATCCTGGACGAAGCCTCTGCTGCCGAACTGACCCGTTTCAAGACTCCCTGGATGGTGGGAGATTGTGACTGGGACGATGAACTGGTCAGAAAAGGCGTGATCTGGCTGTGTGAAAAACAGAACAAACCGATCCTCAAACTGACCAACCGGGACTACAATGAGAATCACATGGGCGACCTGATTGCCAAAAGAGGAGGAGCCTATGATATCAACATAAAAGTGTTTAATCAGATCCAGCATACGATTACCGGCTGGCCGGGGGGCAAACCCCATGCCGACGACAGCAGCCGTCCGGAACGGGCGGTCCCTTATCCGAAGAGGGTGGTGGTATTCAGCCCCCACCCCGACGACGATGTGATCTCGATGGGAGGGACCCTTACGCGACTGGTAGATCAGGGCCACGAGGTGCATGTGGCCTATCAGACCAGCGGCAATATCGCAGTCTTTGACGATGATGTGATCCGTTTTGTGCGTTTTGTGACCGACTTTGCCGGCGATTTTCTTCCCGGCGAAGGGTATCCTTTGTCATTTTACCAAAAAGTGTTGGATTTCTTTGACCAAAAACATCCCGGCCAGGTGGACATCCCCGAGGTGCAGAAAGTGAAAGCCCTGATACGGAAAGAAGAGGCCCGTGCAGCCTGTCGCTTTGTCGGGATCCCCGATGATCATATTCATTTTCTGGATATGCCTTTTTATGAGACAGGCCGGGTGAAAAAGAGTCCTCTCGGCGAAGCGGACTTCCGCATTGTGCAGGATCTGCTGGAGGAGGTGAAGCCTCATCAGATCTTTGCCGCCGGCGACCTGTCCGACCCGCACGGCACACACCGTGTCTGCCTGGACGCCATCCTGCAGGTGCTAGAAAGGGTTAAAGGACAGTCCTGGATGCAGGATTGTTATGTGTGGCTGTACCGGGGCGCCTGGCAGGAGTGGAATATATACGAGACCGATATGCTGGTGCCCCTGAGCCCCGATGAGGTGGTGAAAAAAAGAAAAGCCATTTTCAAACACCAGTCACAGAAAGACCAGGCCCTTTTCCCGGGAACGGACCAACGGGAGTTCTGGCAACGTGCCGAAGAACGCAACCACCAGACCGCCGTGCTCCTGGACAAGCTGGGACTGGCCGAATACCAGGCTGTGGAGGCGTTTGTGAGGTATAAGATACAAGAAGGGTAGCAACGTATAATTCCAGGCTGCTTTCGTGAAAAAATCCTTTATAAAAAATGAAAATTTTTTTATCTTTGTTTCAGTTTTTTTATAAGCAAAGAAATAACCGGACCTGTAGCTTAATTGGATAGAGCACCTGACTACGGATCAGGAGGTTGGGGGTTCGAGTCCCTCCAGGTTCACAGAAAAGACCTTCTCTTTTGGGAAGGTCTTTCTTTTTTTCTATATTTATTCGGAAATACAAAATGCAAAATTCAGAACTACTAATCCGTAATCATAAGCCCTATGAAAAAAGCATTGAAGATCTTCGGAAAATTACTCCTTCTCCTCATGGGTCTTTTTATTCTGGCCATGATCATTGTTCCGGTTGCCTTTAAGGGCAGGCTGATGGATATGGCACGTACCGAATTGAATAACAGTGTGAATGCCCGTGTGGATTTTGCTGATCTCAGGATCAGCCTGATCCGTAGTTTTCCCAGACTGAATGTCAGCCTGGAAGGGCTGGCGGTTGTCGGGGAAGAGCCTTTTGCAGGGGATACGCTTGTGGGCTTCCGTTCTTTTCAGGTGGCGGTGAACCCTTTCGGGCTGATCGGAAACAAAGGCATTGAGATCAGCAGAATCCTGCTGGATCAACCGGTTATTCATGCCATGGTATTGAAAAACGGCACCGCCAACTGGGATATTGTTCCCGAAACGACCGATACTTTGGTGGAAGAGCCGGCCGACACCGTATCCTCCGGGATGCCGGGGGTAAAAGTACAGTTGAAGAAATTTGAGATCCGGGATGCTTCCGTATCCTATGTTGACCGGGAGGGGGATATGTCTGCCACGCTGGATCATCTCAATTTCCTGATGAAAGGAAAATGGGCCGGATCAACGGGGAGCCTTTTCACGCAAACCACCATCGGTGCCGTCAATGTGACGATGGGGAAGATACGGTATGTGAAGAATGCCGTTTTCCGCTTCAGGGCAACCCTCGGAGCCGATATGGCTTCCAACACCTACACCTTTAAGGACAATGAGCTGGCATTGAACGACCTGGCGCTGGGTTTTGACGGAAAGATAACCATAAAAGGGGAGGCTGTGGTGGTAGATGCTTCCTTTCATTCGAAAGAGACCTCCTTCAAGTCGTTGCTTTCACTGGTACCGGCGATCTACATGAATGATTTCGGCGATTTACAGACAAAAGGAACCCTGGCCCTGGACGGGACGGTCAGGGGGAGTTATCTCGCAGCCGACAGCACCTATCCTGTGGCAGTTGTGAACCTGAAGGTCTCGGATGCTTCCTTTGCCTATCCCGGCCTGCCCGAATCGGTCCGGGATGTCAATATTGACGTAAAACTTGTCGGGGATGGCACCCATCCCGACCTTTCGACCGTGGATGTAAACCGTTTTGACCTGAAGCTGGGAGAAAATCCTTTCCATGCGTCTTTTCATATACGACAGCCTGTCTCCGATCCCGGGATAAAAGGTGTTGTCCGGGGAACAATAGATCTGGCCACCCTGACCGACGCGATCCCTCTTGACAGTACAGAGCTTTCCGGATTGATCCTGGCCGATATGAAGTTGGGAGGAAAGATGTCTATGATAGAAAATGAGCAGTACGCGTCGTTTACGGCTGACGGTTCGATCATGGTGAAAGATGTGGTGTTGTCCACCCCTGTAATGAAAGACCGGCTGGAAATCCCCTCGGGGCGGATGTTTTTTTCACCGCGGTATGTGGACCTGGAACAACTGAAGATTGTGAGCGGGCCTTCCGATATGACCTTTTCAGGGAAGCTGGAGCAGTTTATCCCCTATATGTTTTCAGACGGCACCGTAAAGGGCAGGCTGGATTTTTCCAGTACGGTGCTGGACCTGAACCGGCTGATGCCGGAAACGCCTGCCACCGCAGAGGCAGATACTGCCATGGCTGTTGACACCCTCTCTGAAGAACCGGCTGCCGTGGAGGTGCCCGATAAGATGGACTTTGTCCTGGAGGCACGTATGGGCCTGGTGAAATACGGAAATATCGAAGCACGAAATGTGGCCGGAAAGATCCTGGTAAAAGACCGGAAGGTGATTATGGAAAACGTATCTATGGAGGCCATGGACGGATCTGTGGCCTTAAACGGTGAATATTCGACGCAGAAGCCCGGAGAATCCGGGGTGTCTATGGATGTGGAAGCGAAAGATATCTCCATCCCCGGAGCATACAACGCTTTGGTGACCGTCCGGAAACTCGCTCCGTTTGCTTCGGGACTCGACGGGAAAGTTTCCTCCGGATTTTCCTTCTCCGGGTTGCTGGATAAACAAATGATGCCTATCCTGAAAACCGTCAATGCCTATGGAAAATTGCAGTCCTCTTCGGTATCGGTGTTATCGGCAGGGGTGTTTGATAAAATCAAGGGGTTGCTTAAGCTGAATCCTGCCTATACAAACCAGTTCAAAGATCTGAATATCTCTTTCAGGGTTGAGAACGGTATGCTGCATGTGAGTCCGTTTCATACCCGGGTAGGGAATATAGATATGATCATCAGCGGAGAACAGGGACTGGATCAGTCTGTAAAGTATGTTTACGATATAAAGGTTCCGCGCAAGGATCTCGGGAATAAAGCCAATGAATTGATCACTGGTTTATTCAGTAAAGCGGCTCAGCAGGGATTGAATGTCAAGGTGCCGGAAACCATTCACCTGAAAGCATTCGTTACGGGAACGGTAAAAAATCCAAAAGTATCCCTGAAAATGGGCGAACAGTCCGGTCCGGGAACGGAGCAGGTTAAAGAGATGGTAAAAGAGAAAGTCACCGGAGAGGTAAAGAAGAAAGCGGACGAAGAAAAGGAAAAGATAAAAAATGAAGCGGACGTCAGAGCAGAGCGTTTTCTGGTTGAAGCCAGGAAGAAGTATGAAGAGGCTCTTAAGGCAGCCGGGGAAGAACGGGATAGGGCTTATCAGAGAGCGGATACCCTGGAGAAAAAAGCTTCCGGCGGTATTGTTCAGAAGTTAAAAGTGAAGGCACAGGCGGAAGCGTTGCGCAAAGGAGCCGATGCGGCATACAAACAAGCGGTGAAATTTGCCGAAAACCAGTATAAAAAAGCCGAGGCCAAAGCCGAAGAGATCCGTAAAAAAGTGAGAGACCTGTAACGGGGGTAATGCATTTATTATAAGAAAAGAGACGTCCCGGGGGGCGTCTCTTTTGTATTGTAACAAAACAGGATATTAATATTTTTTCTCTTTGATCCTGGCTTTCTTGCCCCGCAAAGCACGCAGGTAGAAGATACGTGCGCGACGTACTTTCCCCCGTTTGTTGATCTCTATTTTGTCAATGAAAGGAGAGGTGACGGGGAAGATACGTTCGACCCCGATATTCCCGGACATTTTCCTTACGGTAAATGTTTCGGTATGACCGGATCCGCGGCGCTGTATAACAACCCCTCTGAACTGCTGAATACGTTCTTTGTTTCCTTCCTTGATTTTATAATATACCGTGATGGTATCACCGGCTTTGAAGTCAGGATAGTCTTTCTGTACTTTCAATTCTTCTTCTGCAACTTTCATTAAGTCCATGATTTCCTGTTTTATAGTAAAAATTATGCGTCAAAAACGAGCGCAATATTACGAATAATTTTTGATTTATCATACTGAAAAAACAAAACATTTATAAACACTTATATTTAACGGGCCGGGATTCTCTGGCCTGAATTTTAATAACGTTTTATGAAGCGCAGGCTGACCGGTGCCGCGACTTATTCCGGGATATATCCATTCTTGTTTTTCATTTCTGCTCCTCTCCATGTTCTTCGAAATATTCGAAAGCATCAATGATGTCCAGATAGACGCCGTCGAAACCGGCATCCATGATTTTTTTCAGATAAGAATCATTGTTCCCGAAGATAATATCCTGCCATGCTTTTTCCCAGTATTTCACTTTATAGTTTCCCGGCCAGTCGGGGTTTTCGGCAGCGAGCCATTCCGGCGGATGATCGTTCCAGCCGTTCTGCCAGTAATATCTGTAATTTTCTGCCTCACCTATGCTCATGTAGGCCAATACCAGGCGGGTTCCGCCATTTGCTTTGGTGCGCATGGCCTCTACCTCGGCGGGGGTAAAAGAGGCATCTCCGTAAAACAGGTCGGTAATGACCATATCATAATTGGTGGAGGCTATGGCCGAAATAAACGCTTGCCTGGTACCCAGAGCTTCCGGATCCAGGAGATAGAGAAAATTATGAATGCTGTCGACAGCGGTGATGTCCCGGCTGTTTACCTTCCAGGGGGTGGCGGGATACGATGGGATCTCATCGAGGTTGCGCGAGGAGGCGGCAAAGCATACATACTCTTTGGCATCGCACTTTTCATAAGCATCATCCACTTTGGAAGGGGTGGAACAATAATTGATGACCAGGATCTTTTTTTCATTGTACCTGGCCTGGTCCAGATAGACGCCGATGTCGACCTGGATGTTTTGGGGGGATTCCAGGTCAAAGCCATCGTAGCCGTAATATAGATCTTCCTGTGCCACGGCATCTATGGCTTGAAGATAAGGGAGGTCGGGCCCCCCCGGAGTGAACCCTGTGGTGGTGGTCAGTTCAACGCCGTTCTGGGGTATGACGATCCATCCGTTTTTCCGGCTTTTGCTCCAGCTACTCAGATCTTCCACGAACGTACGCATGGCTTTTTTATAATTGCGCGCGGGAGCAGGAGCAGGCTCCTGTTCGCGGTGGCAGGAAAAGAGGATCATCAGGGAAGCAAAGAGAAAAATCCGTATAGTTGGGGGATGTTTTATCGTTTTCATAGCCATAAGGTTTTGTGAAGGTACGGGTATTTAACGGGGAACCCTGCCGGTAGGTTATCAAAAAGGGTAAAAAAAAATCAGGAATCAATACGATCGAGTGCTTCGACCGCATAGGAACGGCCCATTTTTATGATCTCGGCTGCTTTCAGAAAGTCATAGGTTCCGTAAGAAGAACGCGAAATGTTTATCAGCACGTCCGGCGTGTATTTTTCAATGCTCATGTGTCCCAGTCGTCCCAACATCAGCTCGATGGTAGTGGTGAGCAGGTTAAAATATCCCAGATGTTCTTTTTTGTCTTTTTTCTTAAGCAGGAGAGACAGTTTGTTTCTAAAGGCTTGTTTTCTCCCTTGTATGTCCAGGGCTTTTTTTCTGCTTAGCTGTGCTTTTTCCCTGATCTTACGGGGATAAGGGATCATGGCGTTCACATTTACCACCACCAGCATATCGTCCGGGTTTCTTTCAACAAAGTTGATGGGCACAGGGTTCAGCACGCCTCCGTCCACCAGCAGGGTATCCTGCCAGGGTACCGGCGTAAAAACCGTGGGGATGGCAATGGAAGCGCGTATGGCCTGAAACAGATCCCCTTTATCAAAAACCACTTCTTTCTTATGTATGATATCAGTGGCCAGCGCTTTGTACCTGATCTTAAGGTCTTCTATGTTCCGGTCGGGGACATAGGTCTCCATGAACTTCATTACCTTATCCCCCTTTACCAGGCCGGAAGAGGAAAAGGAAAAATCTACCAGTTTGAAGAAGTCCACTTTGTCGAGATGCAAAATACGTTCGGTAAGGTTTTCGAGGCCTCCTGCGGCATATACCCCTCCCACCAATGCACCCATGGAAGAGCCGGCGATGGAAGTGATCCGGTACCCTCTTTTCAGCAGCTCTTCGATCACACCGATATGGGCGATGCCGCGGGCCCCTCCGCTGGAGAGCACGAGAGCGATGTTTTTCTTACCGGTCATGGCAGCTTTTTGATATAACTCCTTGCTTTTTTATGTTGCCGGGGATTATAGTCTTTCCAGAGTGCCTGTACTTTTACATTATCTTCCAGCTCCCGGTTGGTTTCCAGGTATTGAATACCGTTTCGGACCAGTGCGTCAGCAATATGCTCGAAGATGAGTGCATTGATGCCTTTGTTCTGATAGCCGGGATCAATGGCTATCAGCAAAAAGTCCACGATATCATTTTTTTTCAAAGCTTTCAGAATCCGGAAAAAACCCAGTGGAAAAAGCCTCCCTTTTGATTTTTTCAGGGCTTTGGATAAAGAGGGGATGGTTACGCCTATGCCTACCAGATTATCTTCCTTATCCAGGATAAAAGCCGAATATTCAGGAGTTACCAGCGGGAAAAATTCTTTGGTGAGAAGATCCACCTGCCGGGGGGTGAGTTCGGTGAAACCGTACAATCCCCGGTACGCTTTGTTAATAAGGTCAAAGAACGGACCGGTGTATTTCAGCATGTCTTTTTTTTGAGAAAAAACGGCCTCATGTACCTGGTATCGCTGCCGGATCAGGGCAGCCGACCTTTTGACTTTTTCGGGAATGGCCGGAGGGACCTTAATCTGAAATTCCACCCAGTCTACGTCTTTTTCATAACCGGCCTGCCGGATCAGTTCATCATAATAAGGATAGTTATAATGTGCAAAAGAGGTGGGTAATTCTTCAAATCCCTGTATCAGTACTCCCGAAGCATCAAAAGAGGTGAATCCCAGCGGACCGTGGAGGGTGGTCATTCCTTTTTCTGCGGCCCATTGCTCCACGGTCTGCAACAGAGCCTGCACAACCTCTTTATCCTCGATGAAGTCCAGCCAGCCGAAACGGGCAAAAGCTCCTTTGTGAAAATCATTATATTTTCTGTTGATAATGCCCGCTACCCGTCCGACGATCCTGTTGCCGTGATAAGCCAGCCAGTACTTTGCCTCGCAGTAATCAAAGGCGGGATTGTGTTTTTCGGAAAGGGTTTTGAACTCGTTGCGCCGCAATGGAGGGATGAAATATTCGGAATCTTTGTATAACTCTTCGGGAAAACGAATGAATTGTTTTAACGCTCGGGGCCCGGTAATCTCTTTAATGGTAGGTTTCATAGAAAAACGTTAAGTCGGAAAAGAAGATCCTCCCGGTATCCTCTCCGGATAAATTTGCCTAAAGATATAATTTTTTCACGGAACACGGTTATTCCTGCCTTTCTTCACACCGCCCGGTTTTCCCGGAAACGGGCCCTGGCAGGAAGCAGGGGCTGCCGGAGGTGCAGATGGGAACAGCTAATTACATGAACACTGTAAAAAGGGTGGTTACAAGATAAAACAGGTTGTTTCATTGTTTTTTCCCCGGATAAAAAAAGGCACAGGGTGGCACCATTTGTTTTTCAAATCCCGGGCCTTTCCAAGCCAGCGAGAGTGCATAGCCACCGCCCACCTGAAAATATCCTATCCTCAAAGGATGCCGGCCGGCCTTCAGGCTGATGCTGCCGCTTTTTTCCAAAGCCCCGTGGCCCCCGTCATTATCCACTACCAGCCTGCCGTCTATATACAGTTTACTGCCGTCGTTTGAGGTGAGATAGAAAACATATTCACCGGTTTCCGGAATGGCTATGTCTGTTGTGATCAGCAAGCCAAAATGATCCTTGTTATAGGGGATCTTGTCCAGACTGATCTCATAGATACGGCCTGTGACTGCAGGCGTGAACTTGCCGAAGTCAGGGACTTTATGCCAGAGGTTCTGGAAGTATGCATACCGGATACCGTTCTTTTTCCGGTCAACAAAAAAGAAATGTTTCCGGCTTATCACCCCCGGTTTTTGTCCTTTTTTAAATACCCGGGCTTTAAGGGTAGTATTTTCCCGGATGCTCAGAGGCCCTGTATATACAGCAGAAGCTGCGTCGGGTTCTTTCCCGTCCAGTGTATACCGGATGGTTGCATTTTTATGGTCCGTAACTATTGTTACCTGCAGTGAATCTCCCGAAAACAAAAGGGTATCGGCGGGTGTTATCACCGGCGCCGTCAGCATGGATTCAGGGATCAGGCTGCCGGCATTCTCAGCAGTGAAAAGGTATTGTCCCGGCGGGATCTGCCATGTGGCGAGGTGATCTTTTATGCCGGTAAAAACGATATCCTGTTGTCCTTTACCGGAGCGGGAGGATGCTTTTGTTTTTCCGGAAGTCCCGGCGGGTATCTGTACGGTAGCAGTGGTATTGGGGGGGATGGATACTTCCAGGGTAAAGCGGCCGTCCTGTAAGGTCCAGGAAGAGAGTATGGGTCCGTAGGGGGAGAGGTAACGGGCCCGGGCATTCTGCAGGTCGCTTACCGGCCGGGGACGAATGATGATGTGTCTGAAACCCGGTTGTGCCGGATCGGGGTTGATGCCGGCTACACGGTTATAGAACCACTGGCATACGCTGCCGAACATAGGATGACTGTGTGAAGCCGTACCGTCCCAGGTCTCCCAGAGGGTGGTGGCGCCTTTCAGAATCTCCAGCCCGAACGAGGGAAAATCTTTTTGATTCATCAGGGTATATGCCAGATCAGGCCGCCCAAACTCCGACAACACCTGTAACAGAAGGGGGGTGCCCATCATCCCCGTGTCGAAATGTCCTTCTGTGTCATGAACAATATGATTTGTCAGGGTACGGAAAACGTTCCCGGCATATTTCTCCGGCACCAGGCCGTATCCCAGGGCGAAGGCATTGGCGCCCTGACGGCCTATCGAATAGGACATCTCCCCTTTATGAAAATATTTCCTGTTAAATCCCTTCTTCACTTTTTTCATCACCCGTGCAAAGTGGCGGGCATCTTCATCTTTTCCCAGCACGCCGGCGAGGAACTTCATAAGCCGAAGATCATGATAGAAATAGGCGGTGCTCACCAGGTTTGCGGGTATGGCAGTCGCCTGTGGGGGCACCCATTCTCCCAGATAATCTTCTTGAATGATGCCCGGAGGGATCAGTCGGTTTTCGAGATAGCCGATATATTTTTTCATGCTCTCCCAGTGTGTTCGTATGATCGTTGTGTCGCCGTAATACAGGTACATATACCAGGGTACGATGATGAAGGCCGAGCCCCAGGGTGTTCCGCCCCCGCCGCTCTGATAGGGTACGGTATTCGGGACGTAACCGGTCCTTTTATTCTGCCCGTCAGCCATATCCCCGATCCATTTTGTATAGAATGCGGACATGTCGAAGTTACAGATGGCTGCCGGGGCTGCGATCTGTCCGTCGCCGGTATATCCGCGTCGTTCACGGTGGGGGCAGTCGCTGGGAACTCCTCCGTGCATGTTCCCTTGCTGTGTGCGGATAAAGTTCTCATTGATACGGTTGAAAAGCATATTGGAACAGGTGAACAGCCCGGTTTGGGGGACATCCGTGTTGATAACGATCCCGGTCAGGGAGGAGGTGTCCAGCGGCAGGGATGAGACCGCCTCCACATAACGAAACCCATGCCAGGTGAAACGGGGCTCCCAGGTTTCCGTCCCTTGTCCTTTGAGAATATAGGTATCCGTCTGGCCATATTGCGGGCCCATCTCTTCAATGAACTTCAGTATTATCTGTGAACCGGCTGCACCCTTTACTTTCAGACGGGCCCATCCGGAGATCATTTCGCCCAGGTCGTAGCGGTACAGGGTGTCGTTGAGGCGGGTGCAGGATACCGGCCGTACCTCCCGTACCTTGCGGTCGGGGGGAGCTATCTGCCCCATAAGCTGACCGTCGGGGGCTTTCATTATGACCGCCGGCACCCATTCCTTATCGTTAAAGCCCGTCCGGTTCCATCCCGGTTGTTCGAGACGGGCATCATAGATCTCTCCGGTGTAGATACCGTTGTGAATGATGGGGCCGACCGAGGTTTTCCAGGTTGTGTCGCTGGCCACCGTTTCTTTTTTCCCCCCGGGAGATTCAAATTCAAACCGGGCGATCAATCGTGGCCGGCCGTAAGTATAGGCGGTATCTTCCAGTCGTTCGTGCTGAAAAAACCACCCGTTGCCCAGGATCACCCCCAGGGTATTATCCCCCTTTTTCAGCAAGGTGGTTATATCATAGGTCTCGTAATAGACGCGGCAGGACATGTTGTCGATCAGGGGGTTGTCAAACCGGGCAGGATCCCTGTAGCTGTAGTTGGAATGATTGGGGGAGAGGACATGATTTCCGGCTTTTTTTCCGTTGATATACAGCTCATAGTAGCCCAGGCCGCTGATATAAACACGGGCTTTGCCCGGGGTGGCAGGCAGGGAGATATCTTTCCTGAAATAAAAGGCAGGGTTGGGGCCTCCGGGTTTCGCATCCGGCTGCCCCGGGTTTCCGATCCAGGTGGCTTGCCAGTCCTTCTTTCCGATGCCCGTTTCCCATCCGGCGGGGCGACTCCATCCGGAGGCTCTGTCATCCCGGTCCCACACCCGTACTTTCCACCACACCCTCATGCGGGGTTTCAACGCTTTCCCCCGGTACCTGACGAGGGAAGACCGGGACGAGATCACTTTTCCGGTGTTCCACAGGTCGGCCTGAGCATCATTGAGTTTTTCTTTCGTGGTGGCAGCCAGGATATGATAAGCGGTTTGTGTCCCACCGTTTTCTGCGGATAAGAGCTGCCAGCTCAGCCGGGGATTGAGGATGTCTATGCCGACAGGGTTGACCACATGCTCACATGTCAGGTGGGTGACGGAAATTTTTTTCCTGGGGTGGCAGGCGGTGAGGAGGACGAAAACAGGGAGGAGGAAAAACAGGGCGTGTCTTTTCATGATTTTATGTTTTACCGGGGTTTATGCATTGTTTACCGGGAAGGGCCGGGAGGGAAAAAGTCATGGACTTTGTGAACCAAAATAAAAAAACAATCTTCCGCGGTATGTCCCGGAGGCTTTGAACTTCTGCCCCCGGGGGCCCAGACGGTCCGGGTCCTGGAACTTGGTGCCTATGGGAGGAATGGCGTGCAGGAAAGAAATATCTCCTTCCGGCCAGATCATTTTTGTATGCCGGGGTTCATATCCGTCCGGTTGGTCGTAAACACGAAGGTAAAGATCCTCCCGGTCGGTAGCTACGGTGATATCCCCGTCGGCGGTATGAAAGACCACCCAGGAAAAATCAGCATAATACCCCGGGAACTCCGGATAATCCCAGGCCGTAGCCGGGGCAAACCGGTTGTAACGGTTCGACCAGACACCCACGGTCTGTCCCTTCATCCGGTTTTTCCAAACCCTGTAAGGACCTTTGCCCAGCCATTTCATACCATACATCCGCTCCTTCGGATAATGAAAGCTGATCCCCAGATAATCCGTCACGCCTTCATAAGGAAAGGCATAATCCAGACGCAGCCATCCACCCGGCAGGACTGTCCACTGCATGCGGCTGAAAAACGGATGGTGCCTGGCGGTAACAACAACGCCCGAGTCCGTGGTATGGATGGTTGTGACCGGCACAATACGGGATTGCCGTTTGCTTACCGGAACGATAAAAGGCCCTTCCCCGAAAGGGATGGCGTGATCTCCTGACATCACCTTTTTCAGCATCCCGTTTTTCTTATCGAAGAAGTACGTGAAAGTACCTGCTTTTATCTCCAGGGAATGGTTGTTTTTAACAATCTCAGGTTTTTGGTTTCCGGAAGGGATCATTTGCCGGATCGTATTTTTATTCTTTTTCAGCTTCCACGACCAGGAGAAAAGCGCTTTTCCATCCGGACCAAAAGCTGTCAGGAGGAGTGCTCCGGCCTCTGCCAACGCGGAGGCAGGCAGGTTGAGCATCAGCTCTCCCTTGTGCCGGGGGGGGATATCCGGTCCGTTGGTGCTGCCCCGGGCCAGCACGGTTGTGTTTGTGGCATGGGCGGAGGGAAGCGGAAACTTTACCAGTTTCCAGGCGAAGGTACATTGATTCAGGTTGGTGAAGTCATAGCGGTTCTCGACCGGGATGGGGGCCGGGAAGCCTTCCGGTCCCGGACCGTTGGTTTCAATGTAAACGGGCGACCATATCTCTTTGATGGTAAAGAAGCTGGCCTCCTTCTCATGGAACGGCCCCAGGATACCATCCGGAGCCAGGTTCCCGTGCACATCTATGAAACAGTTCTTATCCGTACGGACGACCCCTTCGTCGGCAAAGACCCACAGAAACATGCCTCCGGTGAGTTTATTGCCCCACATGAGATGCCAGAAATCGTCGAGGCCGGCCCCGGACCCTCCGTCGTATAATCCGTGCAGGTGTTCGGTAGGCATGAAGATATTACCGCTTTTGAGCTTGTTCTCCACACTCTCGTAACTTTCATAGTGGTCGGTGTCGATTCCGTGGAAAAGGGCCCAGGGATGCAAGACGGTGCGCTGCTGCAGGTCGTATTTGGCAAATTCCCCGTCCAGGACGGTGTTCCAGCCCCCTTCGTTGCCGTTATCCCAGAAGAGGATGGAAGGATGGTTCACATCCCGTACCAGCATTTCTTTCACCAGCCTTTTGCCGGTGGGGGTATCGTAGGGAGGTTTCTGCCAGCCTGCCAGCTCGTCCAGCACATAGATACCCATTTCATCACAATATTCCAGAAACCAGGTGTCGGGCGGATAATGGGACATACGCACGGCATTCATATTCATCTCTTTCAGCAGCTTCACGTCTTCATAACAGTCCTTGCGGCTGAGGGCCCTGCCCGTGTTGGGACGGAAACTGTGACGGTCGCATCCTTTCAGGGTGATCCTCTTGCCGTTGAGAAAGATCCCTTCGCCTTTCCGCACCTCAATGGTACGGAACCCGAACCCTTCCCGGATCGTGTGGATCACTTTGTTGTTTCTTGTCAGGGATACATCCACAAAATACAGGTTTGGGGTCTCGGCGCTCCAGGTCTTGTATCCGGAGACTTTGGCGGTTAAGAGCACCGTTGAATCCCCGGGACTTACGGTCGTTTTGAAGGCCTGGCCCAGAGGGGTTCCGTCAGGTGCATGGATCCGTGCTGCGATCTCCCCTTTTTTCTTTACCTTTCCGGGATGTACGGCCAAGGAGAAAGAACCGTCGGCGCGGGCATCCACCGCCGTCCAGCCGATGTATTCGACAGGCACAGCTTTCAGGTAAACCGGCCGGTAGATGCCCCCGAAGACCCAGTAGTCACTGTGCCGCTCCGCCATGTTGATGCTTGCGTTGGAAGACCTTTTGCTGACCGTGACTTCCAGCAGGTTTTCCCGGTCAAAATGAAGCAAAGAGGTGATGTCATATTCAAAACGGTAAAAGCCGCCCCGGTGAACAGGTACTGCCTCCTGGCCGTTGATCATGACGCTGGCATCCGTCATGACCCCTTCAAAAACGATGAATATACGCTGGCCCTGCCAGGTAGCGGGAACGGTGAAAGTCTTTTTATAAATTCCTTTTTCGGCCGACGGGTTCTTGTCTTTGCCATAGTTATAGGTGCCAAAGCCCTGTAATTCCCAACAGGAGGGCACCGAAATTTTGGTCCATTGATTGGCCTTCCGTCCCCCGGTGACCATGAAATCCCATTCGGTGGTATTCCTGCTGTCCCGTCCGGAAAGGTAAACGGTTTGCGTTTGTTGGGAGAAAAGGGAGAAGGAATAAAGAAAAATATTGAGAAAAATAAAGGCGAAGGTTTTCATGATTGGTTATTTTTTAACTTTTACCGGTGTTTGCATGTCTTGCCATGATGTCCGTGGCAGATAGTAAAAGAATCCGTCTTCGGCGCCGATGAGCAGGTCGGGGATACCGTCCCTGTTCCAGTCGACGGTGGCGGGACATGTGCTGTGTCCGGCCAGGACCAGGTTGGTGAGATCCCCCACGTATTTAAAGACAAAATGATGGTTGGAACCGGTGTTCCGGTACAAACCCGCATTAACGGTGTTGACCAGCAGGTCATAATCTCCGTCCTGGTCCCAGTCCACCAGGTCGATCTTCCGCCGGCCACTGTGTCCGGCTTTTTTATCATTCAGACGCAAGGGAGAACCTTTGTCATCCAGAAAGATTCGTTTTCCGGGTTTAAGGATCAGGGATCCGTTTTCTTTTTTCCGTTCGAAAAAGCTAAGGTATCCTTCATGATCTATGACAATCAGGTCGTTGAGCCCATCTTTGTTGAGGTCTATGACGACAGGCCGTGTACGCCACTGCACAACCAGTTCGTCAGAGGCGGGGTTCCACCAGTTCCAGGCAGGTTTTGGGGGATTTCCCTGCCAGTCCACACGCACCGCACGTGCTTTTCCCAACCGGGGATGCGTACGGGTCCCTGTGTTCGGTAACCATTCAATTTTCCCCGTTATGCTATTTAAAAGGATGTCGGGCAGGCCGTCCATATTCCAGTCGGCCACATAAGGGACGGTGTATCCCCATTTGGCTTCGGCCGGTCCCTGGATGGAGAGGTTTTTCCCTGCCATGATGCGAAACACGGTGTCTCCGGCCCGTAACCTTACAGGAGCCGCCCAGCGGGGTGTTTTGTCTCCACCCAGGTTCTCTATGAATTCAATGAATCCGGCCGAATTCCCGGAGATTATATCCTCATCTCCGTCGCCGTCCCAGTCGTAACTGCAAGGAGTGGCAAGAACTCCGCATTTGACATATTGCGCTTGCTGTTTGAAATAAACAGGATGCGCCAGTACCGGTTTCCCGTCTTTTCCGGGGCCTTTGTTCTCGATAAAGACCACCCTTCCGTCTTCCATCCCCACGAGGATATCGGGATCGCTGTCATTGTCCCAGTCGTAAACCACCATCTTCGGCATCTCCAGTTCCAGGTGAAGGGTCTGTCCGTTAACCTGCAGAAAACGTCCCTGTGCATAAACGGGATGGGTTCTGCTACCGGTATTTTCAAAAAAAGTGATTCTGTCAAGAAACTCTCCGCAGAGCAGGTCCAGATCCCCGTCATCGTCCCAGTCCACCAGGTTGGGGGAGGGTTTGCCAAAGACATCCACCGGCTTCCCTGCGGCCAGGACAGGTTGTGCTTTGGCATACCTGGGAAGGGCGTTGGTGCCTGTGTTGCGGACCCAATAAACATAACCGTGCAGAGGACCGTGCATCCATTCCCCTTTTTCATTGTAGGCATTGTCCCAGCCGTAGTCGCGCCAGTCGCTGACACCGATAATCAGGTCGTATAAGCCGTCGCCGTCATAGTCCTCGTATTTCCACTGGTTGGAGCGACCGCTGTAAAACGCCTGTTTGTAGCTGATCTTTTCCGGTTTGTTAAAAAGATCGTTGCGAAAATTCCGGTAAACCACTCCCGGAGTACATACCGTCATCTTGTTCCCGGGCCAGGAAACGGTAAGATTTCTCATACCCTCCGCAATTTTAACTCCTTTGCCAAAGGTGTTATCTCCAAGATTTTCAAAATAATACATCCCGCCGGAAGGTTTGTCGCGGCCTGTGACCAGCAGGTCATTGTCTCCGTCATTGTCCCAGTCCACCGGAATGGGATTGGCCCAGAGGCCGACACCCAGGTCCGTCACCAGACCGGGGTTGTTGTATGGTAACCGGTAGGGGACGGGGTCAGGGACAGAGGGGTCCGGAGGGGGAGAGAAGGAGAATAGAGAGAAAATAAAAAATAATAAAATACTTACTTTCATGAATTTGTTTTTATTGTAAAATAAAATTGTCACTGTGTGCCCCGAAAGGGCAGGAGCAATAGCCCAGGACAACCTCCTGTGTTTGGGAATGCGCGATATGGAATCAAGCCCTGAAGGGGCGTAAGCCTAATCCCAGATATATCTTTTGTCATAGTCTACCAAATGTTTTTTCAATGATTCTGTAAACTCATCTTCAAAACTTTGCTTTTTGTGATGTTCATGTTGATTATTTATGTATGCTATTATTCTTTCAGTTTCATTTGGGTTTACAGAAAATATACCATAACCGTCTTGCCAGTAAAAGTTCGAATATTGATAGCCTTTTGTTTTGATCCATTTGGAGGATTGTTTTTTCAGTTCTTCCAAAAGTTTCATCTGGGTAATCTTTCTGGAAAGCAAACACAAAATATGAACGTGGTTTTTGTGTCCTCCTATTCTTACCGGGTTGCATTCCAGTCCCTTGCATATTCCTCCAAGATATTCGTATAATGAGGTTTCAATGTTTTCATCAATTAAATTAAGACGTTTTTTGGTACTGAATGTAATGTGTACGTAAACTTTGGATAATGACTGTGGCATGGTTTTTTCTTGCTTACGCCCTTACAGGGCTTTTGTTATTGTTTGACTCTGGCATA
>JANTHB010000060.1 GCA_024762655.1 Bacteroidales bacterium | reverse complement strand
CTTTCCTGTCTTTCCGTGGCGGATGAGGAGGATCCAGTTCTCTGATGGTTTTCAGGTCTTTGAAGAAGAACAGGAAATATCCGAAAATAAGCAGGACTGCGACGAAAATCCCCAACAGGTCAAAAAATGTTACCTGAAATGAAAAAATACGGATTACCGGGTTCCGGTGGATGAAAAAAAGAGCGGTATTCCCCAGGATGGCGAAGAAACGGACTTCTGTGGGGCCGATCTTGCTGTAGGTGATTTTGAAAATACCCCGCAGGTAAGAATTGATGTAGGTGCTGATAGCCAGCATGAAATATCCGATGATTATCAGCAGGGCCACGGTCATATGCATAAAAGGGGAAAGCCCCAGGCCCACGCCTATGACCAGGATAGAGATGGAATCTACATTGTGATCTACAAAAAAACCATAAACGGGTCGCTCGATTTTCCGGAAACGGGCCAGACTGCCATCCAGGCTATCCCCGAACCAGTTAACCAGAAAACCCAGGGATGCAAGCCACAGAAAGCCGTAGCCATAGCTGCACAGGAAGTACCCCAGGCCAACCAGAAAAGACCCCACTATGCCGATGCCGGTCAGATGATCGGGGGTGATCTCCACAGGCAGCACACGGACAAAGAAATTAAGCAGTTTTTTTTCGATACCCCGTAAAAACGATTCGGTGATCCTGGCAGCTTCTTCCTTCTCGTTGGGATGCTTATTCATAGAGATATAAGTTTATGCAAATGTATATATTCCAATGATTTTACAAAATGGTTGTTAAACATATAATGAATTGTTTACAGATATTAAGAGTTATAACTTAAAAAAAGTTTCCAAATGTTTACCAGTTTCAAACAATTTTATATTTTTGTAGCCCGATTTTGGAAGAAAATAGTATAGTAAAGAAAAGAAAAAGCATAGGTTCTTTAAGGTATTGTAGACAAAATTAATTGCTTATTTGCCCAGATGGCAGGGCCGAGGGTAAAGAAATGAGCCGGTGGCTCATTTTAGTGAGGAGCCGGGATGCAGGGGAGACCATTCCGCCATCTGGAAAATTTACATAAATGGAAGGAAAAACCAAAGGTTCTTTTTAGTATTGAAGATATATTAATTGCTTATTTGCCCAGATGGCGGAATTGGTAGACGCGCTAGTTTCAGGGACTAGTGCTCGCAAGAGCGTGCAGGTTCGAGTCCTGTTCTGGGCACTCAATGAACAAAGAACGGCGGATGTTGATAGATGCCTCGAAGCTGTTCGACCTTCGTCAGTCAAACTCCGGGTTTCGCAAAAGCCAGGTGGCAGGGCCGAGGGTAAAGATCTGAACCGGTGGCTCATTTTAGCGAGGAGCCGGGATGCAGCGGAGACCGTTCCGCCACCGTAAGAGAATATGAAGATTTGCTATTAATAAAATAAGTTTAGTTCTTATACATTCAACGCCCAGGTGGCGGAACTGGTAGACGCGCCAGGTTGAGGGCCTGGTGGCCGCTTTAGGCCGTGCAAGTTCGATTCTTGTCCTGGGCACAATAAAAACGATGAAGTTCGCATGCATGCATGTTGGACTTTTTTTGTACCATTCACCTGGGTTTTTGTGGATTCCTGCTTATTCGCTTTCCGGCAGGCCGGCGTGCCGTTATCTTATGTGTTTTACTCCCCTCAACATTGCAAAGCTTCTCTGTTTTTCGTATTTTTGATGAGACCATACAGTTCCGGACATGAAAAGATATTTTTCGTTCCTGGTTGGGTTGTTATTGATAAACCTTTCCTTACATGCACAGGAAAAGGGATATATTACCGGCACGGTGACCGATTCGGTCCGTCACATTTCCTTACCCGGAGCGGCAGTCATGACCCAGGCCCATTCGGGAACCACTACGGGACCATCGGGAGATTATTTTCTTTCTTTATCAGCGGGCAGACATCTATTGACTGTACGGTATGTGGGGTATCAATCCGTATCCAGAGAGGTAAAGGTGTCTGCCGGTGATACGCTGTTCCTCAATATCAGCCTTGTCCCCAAAAGTGAGGTACTGAATGAAGTTGTGGTGAGTGCAGAGAAGTTCTCCCAGAAACTATCGGATGTAAATGTATCCATGGCGGTGTTGAAACCCAGGGAGATAGAGCTTCAGAACACCGTATCCCTGGATGAGATCCTGAATAAAACCTCTGGGTTTGACATTCTGGACGGCCAGCCCAGCATACGCGGAGGAAGCGGATTTAGTTATGGAGCTGGCAGCCGTGTGTTGGTGGTGGTGGATGGACTGCCACTGCTTGCCGGGGATGCGGGAGATGTGAAATGGGATTACCTGCCTTTGGAAACCCTCTCGCAGGTAGAGATCATCAAGGGGGCCTCTTCCGTGTTATACGGATCTTCGGCACTGAATGGGGTGGTAAACCTGAGAACGATCGAACCGGGACTTACCCCGGTGACGCAGGCCCGGATCTTTACCGGCCTGTACCTTTCCCCACGCAGAAAAGAGTTAATCTGGTGGAATACCCCCAGATGGATGTCCGGCCTCTCTTTTTCTCACACCAGAAAGATCGGGAACCTGAATCTGACAGGGGGCTTGAACCTGATTCACGATACGGGATACCGGGAACATGAATATAAGAAAAATGCCAGGATGAATCTGAATCTCCGGTACACTCCTTCAAAGGTAAAAGGATTGGTTTATGGAGTGAACAGCAATGGCATGATCCTGGATAAGAGCAGTTTCTTTCTTTGGGAAAATGCCGACTCGGGGGCGTACCGTCAGAATCTTGCCGGTACATCGTCCTACTCAGGTTACCGGGTGAATATTGATCCCTATATCCAATACCATGCCTCCCGGGGCGGAGCCCATGTGCTCAGAACCCGGTGGTTCTCGGTGGCCAACAATATGTCGGACAATCCTGATAAGAACAATCATTTCGATCTGTTTATGGGCGAATACCGGTATCAGAAAAATATTTTCAAACAACTCCGGATTACGGCGGGAATCTTTGAAAATTACGGAATCGTACGGTCCCGTTTATATGGTGAACACCGTCGTAACGAGGCTGCCTTGTATGCACAATTACACGGAACGCTGGGGGCCAGACTGAATTTCACGATAGGCAGCCGTTGGGAAACCTATGGGTTGGATAAGCAGACGCAGCACTCGGTGCCTGTGTTCAGGACGGGGATTAACTATCGCTTGTTCCCGCATACCAATATCCGGTTGTCTGCCGGCCAGGGTTACCGTTACCCTTCTGTGGCAGAGAAGTTTACGGCAACCAGTGTCGGGGCACTGAATGTTTTTCCCAACCCTGATCTTTTACCTGAAAAAGGATGGAGTGCCGAAGTGGGGGTGATGCAGGGGTTTCGCCTCGGTACCTGGAAAGGATACCTGGATCTTGCCCTGTTCAGAAACGATTATACCGATATGATCGAGTTTGCTTTCGGATTGTACCTGCCCGATACCGTGCAGGAACCTTCTTTTGATTATGTGGGTTTTAAGGCGATAAATGTTGGCCGTGCCCGGATTACCGGCAGCGAAATAACAGCCCATATTGAAAAAAGTACCGGAAAGTTACATGTCCTGTTCCAGGGAGGTTATACCTGGCTGAACCCTGTTGATCTGAATATCCCTGTAAACGACTCGGTGGATAATATCCTGAAATACCGATACCGTCATGGCATCAAGGGAAATACGGACATCCAATGGAACGGAGTGTCTGCAGGGGTGACTTTTGTGTACAGGAGTTTTATGGAACGGGTGGATTCCGTTTTCATCGATCCGTTTATAGGGAATCTCCTGCTCCCCGGTTATCCCGAATACCGGCAAGAACATCATCGTGGGAATTGGGTCTTTGATGTCCGGGCAGGTTATCAGATTGCCTCTTTTGTACAACTGTCTCTGATCTGCAAAAATCTCTTTAACCGGGAATATATGGGACGGCCCGGGGATATACGGCCCCATCGGAATGTTGCCATGCAACTGCTGTTCAGATGGTGAAAGATCAATGGAGCTTTACCAGTTTTCCTGTCAGCCTCTTCCCTGCTGTGGAAACGGAATAGGGATAGACGCCGGGAGATAATGCCGCGCCCGTAAACCTGAAATAATTCTTCCCCGGCCGGGAGGATAATGTTTCCCGGTAAATTTCTTTTCCGGAGAGATCATAGATTACCAGTTCCGCATCTTTAGGATCAGGTGTGGTGAAGCCTATTTTCACAGACTCTCTGAAAGGATTGGGGCGGGGATTTATCAGGGAAAATCCGGGGCCGTTTCTCTCAGCCAGGAAGGAAGGCTCCGAAACGACGATGAAAATAGAGGTACTGTCGTGCTGTGGGTCCATCTTTACTTCTCCCAGTATGTCCGACCAGATATATGGAATCACGGAAATATCAATATAAAATGTACCTGTGTCAGAGGGTGTTCCGCTGATCAGAACGCAATACATCGTATCCGGGAAAAAAACATTGGTGTCGGTGGAATAGGTGATTCCCGGCGGGAGATTGGCGATGGTATCTATTTCGATTTTTGTTATTTTAACTCCGGAATTGCCGATAAATGCGGAATCAGGAGCGATAAAAGTAACGGGCTGATAGTATGGTTCTCCGAGGTAGGCCCCGGTAAGCGTGTCGGGGCACACCTGCCCGGGATTGTCAACATCTATACAGTTGGTGTCGGGTGTGCACTGCGCAGAAACCCAGGCAGAAATGCTTAAGAACAAGCCGGCCAGAAACAATTGTTTCCCTTTTGTAAGAGCATGTTTTCGTATAATTGATTTGGTTTCCATACTTGTTATTTTTGAAATTAAACAAAAAGGAATCATCTTCATTGATTCAGATAGAGGACTTTCTTTCTTTTTTCCTCAATGTCTTTTAATTCTTTATCCAGTTTATCTTTTTTCCTGCTGAGTTTTTTCAGTTCTTTCTGCGTCTCGATAAGCTGGGAAAAAGGATTCAAAGATTTCAACCATACTTTCAGCCTGCACCCCATATTCGTCTAATACTTTATTCTTCACAAGGTTACGAATAATTATTAAATAAAGCAAGATGTCAATGGTTTTGATGGATGTTTTATTTGAAAAAGCTATATTTTTCCGGGAATGATTTTGCAAAATAAAAGAAAATTCGTATCTTAACAGAACCAAGTGTTCTTAGGAAATTGCCCTCGTTCTTTGATAGGTAATTATTTGTTTAATTGTAAAATGCATGAGTTATGGGTAACATGAAAGGAATCTGGCTGGACAGTGAAAAAGCGTATGTGATCACCCTCGGGAATGGAACGCCAGTCATTGAGGAGATCGACTCTCCGGTAGAAACAAGAGTTCGCATAGAGGGAGAAAAGAAACAGTATTCCCGCGTGGGAGGGATGTTCGTAAATCCCCAGAAGAAAAAAACAAAGCGTCACGAACAGCAGTTAAAAAAGTATTATGACATGATCATCAGTAAAGTTAAGGATGCCGATGCCATTTATATCTTCGGGCCTTCCAATACTCCTAAAAGACTTTATAAGGAAATGCTGCATGATAAGCATCTTTCTTCCAGGGTGATTGGGATGGATACGGAAGGGAAGCTGACACGGAATCAGATGATTGCCAAGGTAAAACAGGTTTTTGCCGAAAGAAAATTATCAGCCTGAGACACAAAACATGTGGTTGTGAGCAAAACCCGGTCTTAACGGACCGGGTTTTTACTTTATTTCTCCCGCATTTCTCAATGCAAATTTTGACAGAACCGGCCCGAGGATCTCATGGATAATCGTGGCTCCGATGATCACACTGATGATTATATCCGTAAAAGAATCAAAAACCGGAATTTTTTTAAGCAATAGAGACATTCCAATGACGATCCCTCCTTGCGGTAACAGACCGAAAGCCGTATATCTTTTGATCACAGGATCGGCATAGGTGATATTGGCTCCCATCCAGGTACCGGTATATTTTCCCATTGCCCGGAAAATAAAAAACAACAAAATCAGCAGCCAAGAGCTGGCCAATACTCCGAAATTTAATTGCATTCCACTTACGGTAAAGAATAAGAGGAAGATAAGTTCTTCGGTATATCGTTCCATCAGGGAAAAGTATTTTTTTTGTAAAGGGTTTTTATTGACAACAAAAATGCCGAAAGTCATGGTGGTGAGCAATTCATCCACTCCAATCCATTTTGCAATTCCGAACAGGGTAATTAAAAAAGCGGATATTACCACAATCAGGATACCGTCCGTTTCTTTTTTCAGAAGAGAGGAGGCCATGTTTAGCACGTAACCACCGAAAATACCCAGCAGGGTTGCTCCGCCAATAGCATATAAGGGAACAAGGATGCTGTGTATAAGATTTCCGTCCGAGACGCCCATAACCGATTTTGCAATGGCTGTGAACAAACTGAAGTTCAGGATGGCGACGGTATCATCAAAAGCAGCGACACCCATGATCATTGTGGATAGTTTTCCATGGCATTTATATTCATCGATCACTGCCAGGGTGGCTGTGGGGTCGGTGGGTGATGCAAATACGGCAAGCAGAAGGCTGAAAGCCAGACATGCTGCCAAGCTGTGCAATACCGGAATATTTAACAGCAAGGCGGTGATCAGGAAAAAAAATATGGCCACGAAAAAGAATGCTGTTTCCGCTTCAAATATTGTGATGGTCAAAAGGCTTTTTCCTACTTTACGGATACGTTCTTGTTGTAAAGTGCCTCCTACCGAAAAGGTTATGATAGCCAATGCTATATGAATTACAACGTCTGTGTTTTTTGAAAAATCCGGAGGAATGATATTGAACAATCCCGGATTCAGAAAAATCCCTGCCAGTATGTAGCCGGTAACTTTGGGAAATCCTAGCCATTTGAATATTTCACCAAAAATAAAGCCCGTGAAAAGAATTAAACCTATAGTAAGTTCCGTTGACATGAAAGGAGATTAATATTTTGGGTTGTAAGATAGGAAAATATGATGTGTTGGCTAAGTTGTTTCGGGATTTGTTCCTTCTTCTGTTTTTTTCCACAGGTCGGGCCGGTTGGCTTTGGTTTTTTGCATGGACTGTTCCAGGCGCCACTGTTCTATTTCTTTCTGATTGCCGGAAAGCAGTACGGGGGGTACCTTCCAGTCACGGAACACTTCAGGCCGCGTATAAACGGGAGGTGCCAGCAAATGATCCTGGAAAGAATCGGTCAGGGCGGAGGTCTCATCATTCAGCACGCCCGGGATAAGCCGTACCACAGCATCGGTTATCACGGCTGCTGCCAGTTCACCGGCCGAAAGTACATAATCCCCTATAGAGAGTTCCAGGGTAACCAGATGATCACGGATGCGCTGATCGATGCCTTTATAATGCCCGCACAGGATAATGATATTTTCCAGGGTAGATAACCGGTTGGCGGTTTGCTGATTGAAGGGTTTTCCGTCGGGGGTGACGTAGATGATCTCGTCATAATCTCTTTCTTTCTGCAGTTTTTCCAGTACCTTGAAAACCGGCCCGATTTTGATCACCATGCCGGCTTCTCCTCCATAGGCATAATCATCCACACTTTTATATTTATCCTCCGTATAATCGCGAAGAGAATGTACATGGATTCCGGCTATGCCTTTGTCCTGAGCTCTTTGAACAATGGATTGGTTCAACGGTCCGTCCAGTATCCCGGGAACTACAGCGATGATATCTATACGCATCATTTCATTTACATTTTATTCTTCCGGACGCAAAATATTGCGCCTTATTTCTTTATACTATCCCGGTTGATCTCGAGCAAATCGGTTTTTACCTGCGGGTTTTCAATCGGGATCCTGGTATATTCTGCAATCTCATACAGTTTGTCTCCCGGCAGATAATCTTTTAACAAATAATAATGCGCCAACCGGTCGGGAAGGGTATATTTGATAAAAAAACGATCCTGATCACTGAATGCCACATATCCCGAGGCTTCCGACTCAACTTCCGGTAATTCTTTCCTGAAGAAATATCCTTTCCTGCCACTGAGTTTACGGAAATATTCTTCCCGGTTCTCACCATGTTCCCCGTAGGTTATAAAATGAGTTCCTTTTTTTATAATGGCCACAACCTGGGGTTCGGCAGTCAGTTCTTCCATATAATGGTTATTATTAAAAAGATGTTGCTGCCGGATATCCAGTTTCCAGAGCCCTTCAATATTATCCAGTTGATTTTTTCTTGTGTAAAAATATTTCATGAAAGCGTCCTGACTACGGTAGGGAGCAGAATCTGTAGCACTCCGTTCTCTTCCGTTGTTGACATGGACCCCGTAAAAGTTCATGCCTCCCGGTTCCTTTTCGATGATATTGATCTTATAGATTCCCGGTTCCAGGGGAGGGAAATACAACTGAAAGGTTATGTCATCCCGTTCAGTTGTTGTGACTTTGGTAGATTGGGGACAAATGGTAATGTTCTTGGCCATCACCAGGTATTTCCGGACATCCATGCCGGTGGGAGTGATATAGGTTTTGTTGTTTACGCATATCCAGTCTCCCTGGGTGGAATTTTCTGTTTTGTAAGGGACATAGTAAAAGTCAATGATGGTAAAAGCATTGGTGAGTTCAATTTTGGTGATCTCCACCCTTTTCTGGTTCTTTGCCTGGTCTATCTCCGGGAAAATGGTAACCTGTGCAGATACCGGCAGAATCAGTATCCAAAAGAAAAAAAAAGCCTTTATTTTAATGGTAAACATCCCCGTTTCTAATTTGTTGGAAGCCTATATAAATTTATGCATGCAAACATACATATACCGCATGAGAAAATTTAGAAATAAACCCCTTTTGACCATTCTAGTTTTAATCAATCTTTTTTCTGAGGTAATTTAATAATTTTTTTCATCTCCGAAACAATTTATATTTTCAAGCGTTATCTTTGAGTGGTCTTATACCATAATGACTTATGGAACCTGTATTGTATATCGGCATTGTTCAGTCTTTTTTTGCCGGGTTGATGATCGCGACAAAAAAGCCGCAACAGTTGTATGACAGGGTCATGGCGGCGTGGTTGTTTCTGATCTCACTCGAGATGATCTTTGCTTTAAGCAAAGAGTATTATCAGCAGTTGCTTGCGTTTACTTTTATCCCGTTTACCTATGGGCCGTTGATGTATCTGTATACCAAATTTCTCATCAGCGAGAAACCCCGTTTTGGCTGGAAAAACTGGCTGCATTTTATTCCTTTTTTGATTTTTCTGGTGCTGACTTTCGTTTACCGGCAGAAGAAGGTGATCACCCTGGATCATTATTTTGAACATGACAAGCTTTTCTGGCTGCGCATGGCCTATGGAATTTCCTTTTTTGTTTCCATAACGGTTTATAGTGCCCTTACATTTGACATGATCAAGAAACACCAGCGGAAAATACAGGATCTCTATTCTTTTACTTCGGAAAAAATCACCCTGAACTGGCTGAAAATAGTCTCCATCAGTTTTTCCGTCACCTACCTGGCCATGTTCATTGCCGGGGCCTTCAATATGATCAGCGGAGATACCTCTACGGATCCCCTCCTGTTTTCTTACATCGGACTGACCCTTTTTGCATTTGCCTTCAGTATCTACGGATATAAGCAGCAGGAAATCTATAAGTATTACGGGATTATCGGGCAGGAGAACGAAAATGGAAATGGAAACGGACAGAGGGGTACTAACGGACCGGGGACAAAATACCGCCGTTCGGGCCTGAAAGAGGCAGAAGCCCGCAAGTATCTGCAGCAACTGTTAAAACTTATGGAAGAGGAGCAACCTTATCTTGACGGAGAGTTGTCCATACAGGACCTTACCGTACGTCTGAATATCCCCAGACATTACCTCACGCAGATCCTGAATGAAAAACTGAACAAAAATTTTTATACCTTCGTGAATGAATACCGGGTGAAAGAGGTAATCCGGATGATGAAGGACCCGCATTATAAAAATTTCACCTTGCTGGCCCTGGCGCTTGAAGCCGGATTTAATTCGAAATCTTCTTTTAATAATATTTTCAAAAACCAAACGGGTTATACCCCGTCCGAATACAGGGAGAAGATGGAATTGCAGGCGGAAGATTGAACGACGGGGGGGCAATTTTTACTCCTCATAGTTACTTTTGTCCTTTGCAGTTGAATCTTTTGCCTTATATTTCACTATCTTTGCCCATTATTTTTCAGATAGCGAAGAGATATGATCAAGATAACCTTTCCTGACGGACATACACAGGAATTTCCTGAGGGTATAACGGGTCTGGAGATTGCCCGGAGCATACATCCGGGTTTGGCCAAAAAAGCGCTTGCCATTTCGGTCAACGGAGAAGTATGGGATTTAACCCGACCCATTCATGAAGATGCGGTGATCCGTATACACACCTGGGATGATGAGGAGGGGAAGCATGCTTTCTGGCATTCTTCGGCACACCTGATGGCGGAAGCCCTGGAAGCCTTGTATCCCGGTATAAAATTCGGCATCGGCCCGGCCATAGATAATGGATTTTATTACGATGTGGACCCGGGCGACGGGGTGGTGATCACCGAAGCCGATCTGCCACGCATCGAACAAAAAATGAAAGAACTGGCACGCCAGAAGAACCGATATCAACGGAAAGTGGTTTCGAAAGAGGAAGCTCTTGAATATTTCAAATCCAAAGGCGATGACTATAAGGTGGAGTTGATCAACGCCCTGGACGATCAGGAGATCACCTTCTATTCCCAGGGCAATTTTACGGATCTGTGTCGCGGGCCCCATCTCCCCGGCACCGAATCGATCAAGGCCATCAAACTGTTAAATGTGGCCGGGGCTTACTGGCGGGGTGATGAAAAGCGCAAACAACTGACACGTATCTACGGGATCACGTTCCCGAAACAATCCATGCTGGAAGAATATCTGGTGTGGCTGGAGGAAGCCAAAAAAAGAGATCACCGTCGCATTGGCAGGGATCTCGAATTATTCACTTTCAGCCAGCGTGTGGGACAGGGTCTTCCCCTTTGGCTTCCCAAAGGAGCCCAACTGCGGGAAAGACTGGAAAACTATCTGAAAAAAATACAAAAAGATTTTGGCTATGAACCGGTCATTACCCCGCATATAGGTCAAAAAGAGCTGTATGTCACCTCCGGCCATTATGAAAAATATGGCAAGGACTCTTTCCAGCCGATTAAAACGCCGGTGGAAGGAGAAGAATTTCTGCTGAAACCCATGAACTGCCCTCACCACTGTGAGATATATCGTTCCAAACCCCATACTTACAAAGAATTGCCCGTACGATATGCCGAATTCGGTACGGTTTACCGCTATGAACAAAGCGGGGAGCTGCACGGACTGACCAGGGTGCGGGGATTCACACAGGATGATGCACATATCTTCTGCCGCCCCGATCAGTTGAAAGAAGAATTTATTAAGGTTATTGATATTGTCTTTTTAATATTCAATAAGCTTCATTTTGAGAATTTTACCGCTCAGATCTCATTGCGCGATCCCGAAGACCGGGAAAAGTATATTGGAAGTGACGAAAACTGGAACAAGGCTGAAACGGCCATCATCGAGGCTTGTGAAGAAAAGGGGCTGAAGACGACAAAGGTGCTGGGTGAAGCCGCTTTCTATGGCCCCAAGCTGGACTTTATGGTGAAGGATGCTTTGGGCCGGGAATGGCAACTGGGAACCATCCAGGTGGATTATAACCTTCCGGAACGCTTTGACCTTGAATACATCGGCGCCGACGACAAGAGACACAGACCCGTGATGATTCACCGGGCACCTTTCGGATCTATGGAACGTTTTGTGGCTGTCCTGATCGAACACACCGCCGGAAAATTTCCCCTTTGGCTGGCCCCCGATCAGGTTATTATCCTGCCTATCAGTGAAAAATATAATGATTATGCAAAAAAAGTTTTAAAATTTCTAAATAATTCCGATATTCGCACCCTGATTGACGAACGGAACGAGAAGATAGGTAAGAAGATTAGAGACAGTGAGTTAAAGAAGATTCCCTACTTGCTGATCGTTGGGGAAAAAGAGGAAACAAGCGGGACGGTCTCCGTCCGAAGACAAGGAAAAGGAGATATGGGTAGCATGAAAACGGAAGAATTTGTCCGTTTTTTGAAAGAGAAGATTGAAAAAGAAAATGAATAAATAACCAAAAGAAGGAGGACTGAACTATAGCTTATAACAGAAACAAAAACCGGAAAATCGTACCCAGGTACCGGGTCAATGAACGCATACGCGCACGGACAGTACGTCTGGTGGGTGATAATGTGGATACCGGGGTGTATTCTTTACAGGAAGCTTTGAAGATTGCCGATGATCTGGAACTGGATCTGGTGGAGATCTCTCCCAACGCAGATCCTCCGGTATGTAAGATCGTGGATTATCAGAAGTTTCTTTATCAGCAAAAAAAGAAACAAAAAGAGATTAAGGCGAAAACCACCAAGATCATCGTTAAGGAGATCCGTTTTGGTCCGAACACCGACGAACATGATTATAACTTTAAGTTGAAACATGCCGAGAAGTTCCTGGAAGACGGTGCGAAAGTGAAAGCTTTTGTGTTCTTCAAGGGAAGAACCATTCTGTTCAAGGAAAAGGGAGAGATTCTGTTACTGAGACTGGCACAGGATCTTGAAGAAATAGCCAAGGTGGAACAACTGCCCAAACTGGAGGGAAAGCGGATGATCATGATCCTGTCACCGAAAGTGAAAAAGAAATAGAAATAGAAATAGAAAAACGATTCAATAAACTTAAATAAAAGAGAGAAGCAATGCCTAAGATGAAAACAAATCCGGGAGCCAAGAAAAGATTCACACTCACCGGAACCGGTAAAATCAAGAGAAAACACGCCTACAAAAGTCATATTCTGACAAAAAAAGAGACTAAAAGGAAAAGGAACCTGACGTATTTTACGTTGGTTCACAAAGCCGATCTGTCCAATGTAAAGCGGTTGCTCGCGATGAAGTAATTATTTTGTTTAACTGGGTGGCACAGCCCCAAAGGGTTTCGGCCTGTCAGCCTGAATGCTGGCGCTCCGGAAACGCTGACCATCCCAAAATGGAAAAACCATGCCAAGATCAGTAAACAGTGTCGCGTCACACAGAAAACGCAAAAAGATCCTCAAAGAAACCCGCGGGTATTGGGGACGCAGGAAAAATGTCTATACGGTAGCCAAAAACGCCCTGGAAAAAGGACTGAGTTATGCTTACCGTGACAGGCGAAACAAAAAACGCAGTTTCAGAGCCCTCTGGATACAACGTATCAATGCCGGTGTAAGACAATATGATATGTCTTATTCTGAATTTATAGGAAAAATGAATAAGAAGGGGATTGTTCTGAGCCGGAAGGTGCTTGCCGACCTGGCCATGAATGAGCCCAAAGCCTTTGAAGCAGTCGTAAAAGCAGTGAAAGACTGAGGTTTCTATACCATCCATGGAAAGGGAGGCTTAAGAGCTTCCCTTTTTTATTTCATATTCCTTGTGTTTATCACTATTTTTGCCTTATCCAAATAATACACTCATGAAAATCGCGCTCATAGGATACGGAAAGATGGGAAAGGAGATCAGGGCTCTGGCAGAAAGCAGAGGGCATACGATCCCCCTGATCATAGACGTTGACAACCGGGAGGACCTGACTCCTGAAAGTCTGAAACAGGCGGATGTAGCTGTCGAGTTTACGAATCCCGATGCTGCCCTGCAAAATATCGAAGCTTGTTTTGACGCCCGTGTGCCGGTGGTTTCCGGTACCACCGGATGGACAGATAAAATGGACGAGGTCAGAAAACGTTGTGAAGAGGAAAAACAGGCTTTCTTCTATGCCTCCAACTACAGTCTGGGGGTGAACATTCTGTTTCATATCAACCGGGTGCTGGCAGACATCATGAACCGGTATCCCGGCTATGAGATAATGATGGAAGAGACCCATCATGTGCAGAAACTTGACAGCCCCAGCGGTACGGCCATCACCCTGGCCGAAGACATCCTGCAGCGGATCGACCGGAAAAAAAAGTGGGTGAACCGGATGACAAAGCGTGATGATGAACTTTCCGTTATTTCCTATCGCCGGGATAAGGTTCCCGGCATCCATACAGTGCGCTACAACTCGGAGATGGATACCCTTACGCTGACCCATTCAGCTAAGAGTCGCAAAGGCTTTGCGCTGGGTGCTGTAATGGCCGCCGAATTCATCGTGGGTAAAACCGGTTGCTTCGGGATGAAAGATCTCCTGAATCTTTGATCTGTCCAGGGTTTGGAAAATAAGAGAACCGTAGGAGTCTTCCGGGCATGAGCCGTGGGAGGGTGCCGAAGCAACTTTCCTTTCAAATATACAGGCTATTAATCTTCCTTATGTTTAACCACCGTAAACAATATGTGATTATAAGGGAGTCTCACCGACCTGTCCTGTTGCAGTACCACCAGCCCTTTATGGGAATCATACACCCAGTCTGACCAGTCGAGCTGATTGCGACGGCACTGCACGGCCAGAAAAGTGCCCTCGCGAAGACGGGCGATAGGTCCCTGCACCCCCGTAAGGTTCAGGCCGAGATGAAAAGACTGCACGATCTTGTTGCGGTTGCGGGCAAGCACCAGTTCTACCAGCCCTTCCCCCAACCGGGAGATGGTCTCCAGCCCGGGCAGCGCAGTATGCACCAGGTCCAGACCTTTACGAATCACCTCACTGTCCAGGACGGTCAGGGCTGCCTCATCTTCTTCGTTGGAAAGATTGATGACATTCACCTCGAAATCCAGTCCACTGGAAGGAACTTTCAGCCCGGTAAAGATAAAATTCCCCAGTACACCCGCTCCTTCATTTTCTTTGGATACATATTTCTGCTGAAACTGAACTTTTACGGGTTTTCCTTTGGTATCCGTACCATGTCGTGCATTAAACTGAAGTAAAATATTGTGTCTTCCCCAACCCGGATAGTTCATGGTATAGATCCCTGACAGGAGAATATCTACCCGTGTTTCTTCGAGAGAGGTATCCGGATCGATGGATCCGGCAAACAGGATGGGATGCAAACCCTCCTCTTCGCCCGGCCGGATATATCCGAAAGTATGTTCCGTTCCTCTCCAGGTGGCCCGGCTCAGGCGTGGTGTCTCTTTTACCTCGCTGATCTTAAGATTGGCCAGGGAGGGATCTTCCTGCACCAGGGATTTCAAAGGTTCAACATTTTTCTTATCTCCGATCTCCTGGAGATAATCAATGGTTTCATGGAGTGTCAGATCCGAAATTTTTGTTTTCATTTGTTTCATAGGATCATTTTTTATGGTCTTTCTGCGTTTGAATTTACAACCATCCACCGTTCATCCCTTCCGGTTCGAAACCGGCGTTATACAGCATCTCCAGGCTTCTCTTCCAGCATTCGTCCTGTATCTTTTCATCATAGCTTATCGCTGCCGAGGGTTGCTGTAAGCCGTCCCGGAAATAAGCCCCCGAAATATTTTCCACCTCCGGTGATGTCGCCAGATACAACGGCATTCTGGCGCCCTCGCCGACAGGGGATCCTATAGCTCCCCAGGTTTCGGTGAGAACCTTGGTGTTGATCACGCCCGGATGCAGACAGTTAACCGTGATGTCTCTTTTCCCTTTCACCAGACGGTCCAGCTTATAGGTGAACAGAACATTACACAGCTTGGAGAGAGAGTAGGCATTCACCCCGTCAAAAGAGGTTTTATCATTTAATGTTTCAAAATTGATCGAGGAAGCATGGACCATGGAGGTAACGTTGATGATTCTGGCCGGTTCGGGCAGATGGTTCAATAAGGACAACGTCAGGTAAAAATGGGCCAGATGATTTACCTGAAGGGTCAACTCATAACCATCCGCCGAGAGGGTGAACCGGTGAGAGACGATACCGGCATTATTGATCAGGATATCCGGAAAGATTTGTTTCTCTTTTATCTTTTTTATCATTTCCCTTACCTGGTTCAGGGAAGAGAAGTCGGCGGTCAGCCCTTCACACCGTATTTCAGGGTGGGAGCGTTCGATTTCCAGAACGGTATCTTCGACCCGCCGGGGAGAACGGCCGTGAATAATAATGTCATATCCCTGCGAAGCCAGTGCCCGGGCAGTTTCCTGTCCGATGCCGTCGGTAGAGCCCGTGATAAGTACTTTTTTGCTCATAAAAAAGGGATTAAATGATTTTTGAAAATAGTAAAAAATTGTGATAATACAAAATCGGCATCTCTACGGGATTACCCGGAAAAATGCCTGTCTGCCGGGGCAGGGAAAACAGGAAAGCTATGTCTGCAGAGATGTGACAGTTTTGTCTCCCTATTTGCCGCTCCGGCAGACGTGAGATGAAAACGCATCCCCCTTTCAGCCTTCATCCTTCAACGATCATCGTTCCCGTTACCATCCCGGCAGGAAGTTGACTCCGAAGTATCCGCCGGACACCCTTTCGCCGATGATAGGCCAGGCATAGAAAGGCTCGACCACCATAGCCCCCATTACATTGATTCTTGCGGAGATACCGGTGCTGAAAAGAGGCACCCTGTTTTTAGGGTCGAAGTCTTCATAATTCAGGGAGAAACGGTCTCCTGTGTTCCAGGTAAGTCCTCCGTCAAAGAACCCGGTCAGCTCGGTATAGAAATATTTGGTCTTGATCAGACCCAGACGTGCCGGCCCGATCAATGGCAGACGTACCTCGGCGTTGGCAACGGCCATTTGGTTCCCATAGAGTTGTCCCAGGATAAAGTTGGCCTTATCCATAGACATATTGTCAAATACTTTATAGGTGTCATAACCGTGCATATACCACGGATAGCTGAGCGACAGGGGATTGATGTAATAATTGTCATTATGGATATAGTGCCTGCCTATATATATTCCCCGTACGGCCACCGTTAAAGGGTGCAGATAAAAGTATTTCCGGTAATCGCCAAGCAGGGAGAGATAGTTATATCCACCGAAATACTTATCCAACTCAAGGCGGGCTTTGGATCCCCGCATGGGAGAGGCCAGCCCGTTGATGGAGTTATCCAGCACGAAGGCGGCATTCAGTGTCTGCATCTGCATGCCTTTGGGAACAGGGAGTTTTTTCCGGGACTGCCCCAGAAAAGTACCGTATACCGGATCGTAATAGTTGTTGTATTCATCCAGCCGGTAATAATAAAACGCCTGGGAAGCCCCGAACTCGAAACGTTGTGTAGTGGACAGCGGGAAATAAGCAAACAGGGAAGCCTCGTCCTGGAAAATGCGTAACATGTCATACACCAGATTATCCACTGGAAATGCTTCATTGCCGGACATTATGGTATCCGGTTTGATATAGGTATATCCGTTGAGGTAGGGGATGTGGGATATGCTGGCGCCCCAGGTGAGCCGGTTTTTTTGGTTGACATAAGTTACCTGGCCTCCGAAATCATAGATCTCACCGTTCAGGGCCAGGGAGGTGAACAACTGTTGGGTGCCCGCAATATCTCCGAAAATAGCATAAACACTTCCTTGCATGCCCCGGCCGAAACTATTGGTGGAGATGCCTGCCTGTACGTTGGATATATAGTCCAGCTTAAACCGCCCCTTGTAGGGCTTCTTCATATAATCTTCGGGATGGATCTCCGTCAGTGCCTGCCGGTCATTCCTTCCCCTGTCTGCATAATCCACACCCAGCCGTTTTACGGGGGGAAGGATCGCCGCCCTGAAGTCCAGGGAGTCGAGAGGTACTTCAACGGCCGGGAAGTCATGAACCCGCGCTTTATAGATGGCATATTTCCCATCGGAATAGTAAGAGTAAACCAGTTCATTGTTTTCTCTGGAGATGCTGACCGCCGGAGAATACTGGGTGATCCCGGTAATCCCCACCTCATAGTGGGTGAGTTGGTAAGCTTTGCCTGTGAGCAGGTCGTAACGGTACAGGTTCCGGAAGCCATCGCGGTCGGAGAGGAAAAAGACAGACTTATCATCTACGGAAAACAAGGGATTCAGATTGTCGGCGCCGGGGAATACCGGGAGAACCTTCACCTCTTTGGTTTTCATGTCGATCATGGCCAGATTGGTGTGGAAGTAAGGTTTGTCGGTGGGCTTTTCAGTCCTGTCGGTGGCTGCCAGCAGATAACGTCCGTCATGTGACCAGCAGGGCTGGAGATAGGAGTAACGGTCGTCGGTAACCTTGTGTACTTCATCGTTATCCGGAAAATATTGATACAGGTTGGTGGTTCCCTGCACCATCCCGACTACGACAATGCTTTTGCCGTCAGGCGACCAGGCCGGTTGATAGAATGCGGGTACGCCGGGAATGGTAATCTTATTTACCATTTTGTTCTTTTTAACATCTACGATTACCAGAGCATTTTTCCCCTTGTCATAAACGGTAAAGGCAAAATACCGGCTGTCCGGCGACCAGGTTCCGGCCGACTCCAGGTTGTTCATGGCATCTATCTCGTGATGTTGTACCGTGGCGGAGATCCTCTTCTTGATTTTTTTCTTTTGAACATCCGCCAGGAACAGATCGAAAGAGATCACATCTTTTTCCGACAGAAAGATCAGATGTCTTCCGTCAGGACTCAGGGAAGGGGAGACGTTAACATTTCCCGCATTTCCGGGAAAAGCAACAGGCTCGCCGGTAAGTTTCTCAACCGAATCGGGGAGGAACTGTTTATAATATAAGGTATAGGAACTTTTCCACATCCCTTCCAGTATCCCGACATCCACCCCCAGAACATCCTTGAAAGCCTGCTCGTATCCAACCTGAGCGGTTCTGACGAACAGTGGATAGATCATGTCGTCGCCCCACGTCTTTCCGATAAATGCCCAGAAAGCCTGACCCCAGCGGTAGGGAAAATAGCGGGGATCACGGTCGAGATCTTTGAAGGTGGGAAACTTGTTGTGGAGTACGGCATCTCTCATCCACATGGCTGTATTTTCGTCCAGGCTTCCTATGGAAAGGTATTCGGCCATGCCTTCCACCATCCACAAGGGGAGGTTGTTCAATGAATTCATATTGGTCGAATCGCCGTTCAGGATGACCGTATATTGAAAAGCATGTACCATTTCGTGACCCAGCACATGGTCTGTTTGTGCATAAATGGGAGCAACCGGCATGACAATCCGGTTTCTCAGCACTTCGGTGACCCCGCCCGTTCCGATTCCTATTTCTCCGGAGATAGCGGTAGTCTGCTGGAAATCCGCATGGTTGTTGTAAACAAACAGCGGGTTGTGGCCTTTCAGATTCATCCCGAAAACAGGATAATGCCGTTGATACCATTCCTCACTCATTCGTGCCAACTGGTTGAGTACGGAATCGTTTTTGAGATAATAATAGATATCAAAATGGGGCGTTTCATAAACCTTATAGTTGAACTTTTTATAATAGGGTTTATTCCTTCCGAAGTATTGGGCGGATCCTGTGGCCGGTGAAAGAAGAAAAAGGAAAACCATAAAAACATAAAGTCTTCCTTTTTCCTGATATTTTGTCAGTGTATAATGTTTTTTCATGATCTTAATACTCCTTTCTTTTATTAAAATCATTGCGCAAAAACATTTTCAATTTGCGTACCAAAGTATGGAGAAAGGGATTTTTTTTAACTTTTTTAACATTAAGAAAGACAGATATAAGTGTAAGGGCACAAAATCTTGTGCCCTTACACCCTCAAGCGTGCCCTTATACCTCCTTCCCTGAGAAGG
>JANTHB010000059.1 GCA_024762655.1 Bacteroidales bacterium | reverse complement strand
CTAAAGTTTCGCACTGGATTAAAAAATTTATATGTCTGGAATATATTATGTTAGTACAATATAAACCTTTGCGGTTCTTCGCGACTTCTTTGCGAATTTTGGCGGAATAGCTGTTACGCGGAGTTACGCAAAGAAAACGCAAAGTTCCGCCAAGTTGGGTTTAGCAAAAAATGGAATCTGCAAAACGTAGATAATCAATGAAATATATAATCTGCAGTTTGTTTGACAAAATAATTCTTAATCAACAAGCAAAATATGCGAAATTTTAATAAAAAACTCCTCAAGGCTCCGAAGAGCCTTTAAAATGAGAACGAATTAGTGAGGAGGGAGAAAAAAGGGTATAAAAAAAACCACCCCGAATTGGGGTGGTTTGTGCCTGTTTTTTGAAAAGGGCAGGCACCCTTTCGTCGCGGTCGTTAGACGACCTTGATTTCACGTTTGTTGGTCTTTTTGACTACTTCTTCTTTTTTCGGAAGATGAAGTGTCAGGATCCCGTTTTTGTGTTCTGCCGAGATCTTTTCGGCATTTACTTCTTCGGGTACGACGAAGGAACGACTAAATGCAGTGTAGTTGAATTCCCTGCGCATGTAGTGTTTCTCTTTTTCTTCGTTTTGTTCTTCTCTTTCGGATGAAATGGTCAGCACATCATCCTCAAGGTTTATCTTCACGTCCTTTTTGTCAATACCCGGAGCCACGACTTCAATCCTGTATTCCTTGTCATCTTCCAAAATGTTCACAGCCGGTACACTGTACCTTGTGTTGACATCCATAAGACTTGGCCAGAAATCTGTGTTGAAGAATTCATCCACAAAGCTTGGCCACGTTTCGGTTCTTCTCACTTTCGGTAACATAGCTTAACCCTCCTTTCTTTAGTTGTTTTTTTATTTTCAGTTTGAGCTATTTCAAATTAAATACCAAAGCGGGAAGACGAGACATAATGGCAAGAATACCAGTGAGTTAATGACATAATGACAGGGGTGACGAACATTTTTTCAGCAGAGCCTGTCAAAAAGGACGTCCTCCATCGTAAGAGGGATGTCCAAAGCGTATCCAGTGTAACAAACCATCTGTAATGTTGAAAAAAATAGGACTTTTTCCTATATAGACCGATAAAATATTTAAATTCGGGCGATGAAAACCAGGTTCGGGATATGGTTGCTTCTTTTTCTGCCGGTAACTTTGCAGGCCCAGGTAGAAGCTTCGTTTGTCGTAGATACCAATCTGGTGAAGACTTTTTCCATACGTTGCACGGCTACAGATAACGGTAACGGTGTGTTATATACATGGGACTTCGGCGATTCACAGGGAGATACGGGAAGGGTTGTGGAACATCATTATATGCATGCAGGGGACTACCGTGTGACCCTGATGGTGAAGGATCCTGTGACACTTGCCTCCGATACTTCCTCCCAAATGATCAGGATTCTTGATTTTCTGCATGTTCCCAATGTTTTTACCCCCAACAATGACAATATCAATGATCTTTTTATCGTCCGTTCGAGCGGACAGGAAGTTTATACCATGACCGTGTTTACCCGGAGCGGGGTAAGGGTCTTTAAAACCACCGGAAAAACCCTGGTTTGGGATGGAAAAACACCGGCCGGCGTATATGTCTCCCCCGGCGTGTATTATTATGTCATCACAGGGGAAAAGGGTTTTGCCAGAAAAGGGTTTCTGCATGTTATGCGATAAATATTCATGATCTTCCGTGCGCACACTTTTCTCATGATATTTATATGAATATATATGGATATAAAAAATTTTTTCTATATTTGAGAAAGCTTAAAAGATGCCTGGCATATGAGGGATTTCCTAATCAGGGTGTTTTATTTCTATTATAACGGTTTCAGGAGCATGACCGTAGGGCGGAAATTATGGATGATTATTCTTGTTAAGCTTTTTTTCATGTTTGTTATTTTGAAGATTTTCTTTTTCCCCGATCTTTTAAAGAAGAATTTTTCAACGGACCGGGAAAGAAGCGATTATGTGATTGAGTCACTAACCCAAATCAAATAAATTCAATATGCTTCAAAACTTTGACATGTCTCTGGTTGACTGGTCGAGGGGCCAGTTTGCGCTGACAGCCATGTATCACTGGCTGTTTGTCCCCTTGACGTTAGGATTATCGTTCATCGTAGCGATAATGGAAACAATCTATGTAAAAACGGGGAATGAAGCCTGGAAAAAGATCACGAAATTCTGGATGACCATTTTCGGGATCAACTTTGCCATCGGTGTGGCTACAGGCATCATTCTCGAGTTTGAATTCGGGACCAACTGGTCCAAATATTCCTGGTTTGTCGGGGATATCTTCGGGGCTCCGTTGGCTATTGAAGGCATTCTGGCTTTCTTCATGGAGTCGACTTTCATTGCGGTGATGTTTTTCGGGTGGGAAAAGGTGAGCAAGAAGTTTCACCTGGCATCTTCCTGGCTTACAGCCATCGGCTCCAATCTGTCTGCCTTATGGATACTGATCGCCAATGCCTGGATGCAGAATCCCAAGGGGATGCATTTCAACCCGGATACGGCCCGCAATGAAATGGTTAATTTCTTTGATGTGGCCCTCTCCCCGACGGCTATCAACAAGTTCCTTCACACCGTCAGCCAGGCGTATGTGCTGGCAGCTCTGGTTGTGCTGGCCATCAGTGCCTGGTTCTTACTGAAAAACCGGGACCTTCTTTTTGCCAAGCGCAGTATCGTGGTGGGCTCGGTGTTCGGACTGATAGGCATTCTTCTCACCATCTACACCGGGGATGGCTCTGCGCAGCAGGTTTTCAAGACCCAGCCGATGAAATTTGCCTCCATGGAAGCGTTGTACGAAGGACAGGATCATGCCCCCCTCGTAGCTTTTGGTATTACGGGGAGTCAGGATGAGAACAATCCGGGGAATTATTCTTTCCCTGTGAGGATAGAGATCCCCGGGATGTTGTCTTTTCTGTCCAGCCATGATGCAAATACTTTTGTCCCGGGCATTAAAGACCTTATCAATGGGAATAAAGAACACAACATCCTGTCGTTTGCCGAAAAGGAAGAGAGGGGGTCTGTGGCGATCCGGACCCTGAAGGAAATGAAAGAAGCGCGGGATGCCGACCCTGAAAAATACAAAGAGCTGCGTGCCAAATTTGAAGACCCGCAATGGATGAAAGATTATTTTGCCTATTTCGGATACGGGTATTATAAAGGGGAAAGCCCGGCAGAACTCTTGCCTAATGTGGCCCTGACTTTCTATTCGTTTCACCTGATGGTGATTCTGGGCTTTTTCTTCCTGCTGGTGTTATTGCTGGCATTAATCTGGGGGGTAAAAGACCGGATTGCCGGCAAGAAATGGTTCCTGTGGGTACTGGTATGGATGGCTCCCTTGGCGTATGTGGCTTCCGAGCTTGGATGGATCACGGCAGAGGTGGGCCGGCAGCCCTGGGTGATCCAGGATCTGATGCCCAATGTGACGGCGGTTTCCAATATCAGTGCCACCACGGTGCAGATCACCTTCTGGTTGTTTGCCCTTACCTTTACTATCCTGGCCATTGCCGAACTAAAAATTATGTTCAAGCAGATCAAACTTGGACCCAAAGACGGAGGACATTAAAATGACAGCATCAGTTTCATATTTATTCCTGCAACACTACTGGTGGGTAATCGGTTCTTTGCTTGCCAGTTTACTGGTTTTCCTCATGTTTGTCCAGGGAGGACAGACGTTTATCCTGGGCCTCGGACAATCAGATACGGAGAAAAGCATGATCGTAAATGCACTCGGCCGGAAGTGGGAGTTTACTTTTACCACCCTGGTTACGTTCGGAGGAGCGATGTTCGCCTCCTTCCCCTTGTTTTATGCCACCAGTTTCGGCGGTGCCTATTGGGTGTGGATGACCATCCTGTTCAGTTTTATCATTCAGGCGGTAGCCTATGAATACCGGTCCAAACCCAATAACTTTCTGGGTGCCAAAACCTATGAGGTATTTCTTTTTGTGAACGGACTGTTGGGGCCGTTGCTGATAGGAACGGCGGTTGCCACCTTTTTTACGGGATCACCCTTCAAACTGGATGAGATGAACCATGTGATATGGATGTCTCCCTGGAGAGGACTGGAAGCGGTTGCCAACCCCGTCAATGTGGCGTTGGGTCTGGCGGTATTATTCCTGGCACGGGTGCTGGGACTGTTGTACCTGATGAATACCCTTGACGATGATGCCCTGAATGTACGGGCCAGAAAAAAACTGACGGGGAATACCATTGCTTTCCTCGTATTCTTTCTGACTTTTGTGATATGGATGATCGTGGCCCGGGGGTATGCTTTTAACGCAGAGACGAAAGAGGTGTTCATGGAACCATACAAATATCTCCACAATCTGTTGCAGATGCCGGTGGTGCTGATTATCCTGCTGGTGGGTGTGGTGCTGGTTTTGTGGGGATTGTTCCGGGCCCTGTTCAGAGGATCGGACCATGCTATCTGGCATACGGGCATCGGGACGGTCCTGACGGTGTTTGCCCTGTTCCTGACGGTAGGCTTTAATCATACCGCTTTCTATCCTTCCTCCTATGACCTGCAGTCATCGCTGACCATTGAAAATGCTTCTTCCAGCTTGTTTACCCTGAAGGTCATGGCCTGGGTTTCTATCCTGGTCCCCTTCGTGCTGGCATATATCTGGTATGCCTGGAAAGCGATCAATGTAAAGAAAATCACACGGGAAGAGGTGTCAGCAGCTGGAGAAACCCATATCTATTAACAATTAAAATACGATCATTATGTACACGGTTGAAATAGCAAAGTTCTTATTGTGGCCTCTCATACTCGTGCTGTCCTATTATCTGTCAGCGTGGGCCATACGGGCATTTGAGAAAAATGCGGGAGCCGGTTCGGAATCCGAGTGATCCTTATAATTTCCTTAAAAAAAAGCTTCGTTTCCTGCGAAGCTTTTTTTTAAATCTTTGTGCCTGAGTCCGGTTGCCTGTTTTTTTCTTAGCGATCAGGGAATTAATTTGTCAGTGATCTTCTTTTTTTTCGTGCAAGGTGTAGCTATAGCCCTCGATGATCGGGTTGGTAAGGATCTTGTGGCATGCTTCGTTGAGGCGTTCCATGGCTTTTTCTTTCGAGTCGGCCTCAATTTCCAGGGTGATATGTTTCCCGATACGGACATGGGATATCTCATTGAACCCGATCTTTTTCATACTCTGGCTGACCGCTTTTCCCTGCGGGTCCAGCAGGGATTTCAAAGGCATAATATCTATTTCCGCAATAAATTTCATGATCTGTGCATTTATTTTTTTACCGGTTGAGTGATAAAAAGAATCAGTGCTATAAAAATATATAAAATTATAATAGGAAAGAGGGCTTTGAGAAAAAACAGGAAAAAAAGGATTCCCGAGAGTGCGGCAAAAACGATGGCCGGGATAATTGCTACGGGGGACTTATCTTTAAACTTCAGGGAGAAAAGAGGAAGTTTGCAGATCATCAGATATCCGAACAGCAAAGAGAGTGTGGCCAGCACCCATGGATTTTCAAGAAAAGCGGGATGCCAACCGGCGAGGCCGTCCTGTCGCACCAGGGGTATGGAGATAATAAAAAGGGCCATGGCCGGGGTGGGGAGTCCGATAAAATGGGTTTCCTGTTCCGGATCAATGTTAAAGCGGGCCAGTCGCAGTGCTGCCCCGGCGACCAAAAAAAGCGGCGAAAGCAACAGCCAGAAAGAGGGACCCGGAAATGTTCCGGCAAGGTCGGATGTGCCCGCGACCGAGCTGATCTGCTGAAAGAGAATGGCTGCGGGAGCTACGCCGAAACTGACCATGTCTGAGAGGGAGTCCAGTTGTTTGCCCAGGGGGGAATAGGCATGCAGCAGACGGGCTGAAAAGCCGTCCAGGAAATCGAAAACAGAAGCGATGAGTACCAGGTATACCGCTCCCGAAACATGGCCCGTAAAAACCAGGACAATGGAAAAAAAACCCGACAACAGGTTCAGCAGGGTGATCGTATTGGGGATATGTCGCTTCATGGGTTCATAAAATTTATCGGAGAACGCTTATCTCCGGCAAAAGTAATGGAATTCATCAATTTTCACTAATTTTACCCGGTTCATTGATTGAAAACCGGGCGTGGGGCTCTGTTAGTGACATAGCATAAGAATTGGAGGAAAACATGATGCAATCTGATCTGATGAACGTGAAAATAGCGGTGGACTTTGACGGGACTATCGTGGAACATGAATATCCTGCCATCGGGAAAGTAAAGCTCTTTGCCTTTGAGACCCTCAAAGCCCTTCAGGAAAGAGGCGCCAGTCTGATATTGTGGACTTTCAGGACCGGAAGGGAGTTGGACGAAGCCGTGGAATATTGCCGTAAAAACGGGATTGAATTTTATGCAGTCAATAAGAATTATCCGGAAGAGGTGTTTGATGAAGAAACCGTCAGCCGGAAAATAAATGCGGATATTTATATCGATGATAAAAACCTCGGGGGGTTTCCGGGATGGAGCAAAGTATGGGAGGCCCTTGTTCCCGATGAGATGGAGAGGATGAACAGAATGTTTGAAAAAAGAAGCAGGAAAAGATTTCTGTCAGGTCTGTTTGGCAGAAGGGCCGCACGTATCCTGCTGTCTTTGCTTTTGTGGACGGGCCTGACGGCTATGCCTTTTGTGTCGGGAGGATGCAAAGGCCGGGAAGTCTCCGGGAACAACACGGAAAAAGCTGCCGGGGAAACGGAGGCCGGGACGTCGGTACGTCCCAAAAAGAAAATTATTTTCCTGCGTCCCAAAGAGGTATTTACCTTTCAAACGGGACAGCCCGTAGCATTTGAGCTGATGGCCGGTGACAGCAGCTCGGTGCCCGATTCGGTTGTGATCCTAGTAGATGATTCCCGGCTGGCATCCTGGCAACATTATCATATCAAGGGAGTCTGGGAAACGAAAAATGCGGCGGTAGGGGTACATTCCCTGCGCGCCGTTGTATATTTCAAAGGGAAAAAACCTCGCCATAAAAGCATTCATATCACCCTCACCTCCGATTTTATTCCGAAGGAGTATACCTATCAGGTGGTGAAAGTGTATCCGCATGACCGGAATGCCTATACCCAGGGGCTTGTCTATGAAGACGGTTATATGTATGAAGGAACCGGGCTCAGAGGGTACTCTTCTCTCCGGAAATGGGATCTGAAAACCGGCAAGGTAATTGAGTCGCTGAATCTGTCTCCGGATCTGTTCGGAGAGGGGATCTGTATCCTGGGAGATTTGATCTACCAGCTTACGTGGACTTCCCGCATCGGCTTTGTTTATGATAAAAACAGTTTTACCCTGAAAAACAAGATCCGGTACAACACCCAGGGATGGGGGTTGACCACCGACGGTAAAAACCTGATCATGAGCGACGGCAGTCATAACCTGTATTTTATGGAGCCTAAGTATTTTACGGTCCTGAAAAAAATAGAGGTTTTTGACGACCGGGGACCTGTTGACCAGTTGAATGAGCTGGAATACATTAATAATACGATCTACGCCAATGTGTATCAGACCGATGATATTGTTCAGATCGATCCCTCCTGCGGGAAGGTACTTGCCCGTTTTCATCTCCGGGGCATTCTGCCCCGGAGGGAGTACCGCAGTGACACGGATGTGTTGAACGGTATTGCCTGGGACCCGGTGGGTAAGCGTATCTTCGTGACCGGGAAGAAATGGCCCAGTCTGTTTGAGGTGAAGTTTATTCCGGTGCATTAATTCACAGACAGAAAATCATCTCCGGCAACTATACGGATTCTTTTTTTTAATATTTCTATTTCTATGGGAGAATGGCCCAGCGACTCCCCGTCGACCTCGAGATGGATTTCCGGCATACTGTCAATAAGGACTTTTCGGGCACGACAAGTGTTTACCTTCGGGTGTTCCGGCAAACGTCCGTTAAAAAGCATCCTGAAATGACGGATGATATCCAGCTTACCGATTTTGCGGATGACCGTTACATCAAAAAAACCGTCGTCAGCGATGGCATCGGGGGTTTGCATCATCCCGCCGCCGGAGTATTTTCCGATCCCGATGGAAATGGTGAACACATCGTCCGAGAACTCCCGTCCGTCGACGTTGAGGGTGGTGCGTGTATGGCGGTAAGAGGCCAGAGCGGTAAAGAGGGTTCGCAAGTATACCATCATACCGCTTTTCCCTTTGTCTTTTCTGAGGTTGGCTTTTTGGACGACTACCGCATCAAAGCCCAGGCCGGCGATATTGATAAAATAGCGTTTGTAACGCAGTCCGTGCTGGTAATACCTGACAATGCCTGCATCCTGCAGGAAAATCCTTTCACGGGCCAGGGTTTCCACCGCCTCCGCATACCCGAAAGGGATGCCGAACATGCGGGCCCAGTCGTTGCCTGTGCCGATGCTGATCATGCCAAGGGTGATCTCCGAAGGGGTGACCTCTTCCTGCTGCAGGATGCCGTTTACCACCTCGTTCATGGTGCCGTCGCCACCTACCACAACAAACCTGCGCCAGCCCCGGGCAATGGCGTTGCAGGTCAGATCGATGGCGTGGTGCTTATGCTCTGTGAATATCGATTCAAAACCGATCCCGGCCTCTCCGAGCAGACGGGCAATCAACAGCCAGTCTTTGGATCCTCTGCGTTTCCCTGCATTCGGGTTAATGATGATGTACCAGATGTCCGTTTTATCCGTCATAGGTTTTTATAGGTGCCGGCTGTCAGGGATGAAAGATACTAATCGGTTGAGCAACAGCATAGATAATGATATCTTGTTAATAAGGTGTTAATAACTGGAGAAAAATTGTTTACAATTACGATTCAAGGCAGCCGATAGAAAAAGGCGAAAGTAGTAAATTTGACCTTTATTAAAAAAATCTTAACGAAAGAAAAGAACCTATGGGGAAAATCATCTCTCTTGCCAATCAGAAGGGGGGCGTCGGTAAGACGACTACGGCTATAAATCTGGCAGCCAGTCTGGCGGCTTTGGAGTACAAGGTATTGTTGGCAGACACCGATCCGCAGGCCAATGCCACTTCGGGGATCGGTTTTGATGTGAGGAATGTAAAAACCAGTGTTTATGATTGTCTCGTAGATGATAAACATCCTGAGGAGGTGGTGCTTACCTCGGAAATTGAAGGGCTGGATCTGATTCCCAGCACCATAGATCTGGTTGGGGCGGAGATAGAGATGCTGAACATGCCCAACCGGGAACAGGTATTGAAACAGGTGCTGGAGAAAGTCAGGGACCGCTATGATTTTATCCTGGTGGACTGTTCTCCTTCCCTGGGCTTATTGACCGTAAATGCGTTGACGGCTGCCGACTCGGTGATCATCCCCGTGCAGTGTGAATATTTTGCCCTGGAGGGGCTGGGGAAATTACTGAATACGATCAAAATAATTCAGAGCAGGCTGAACCCGGAATTGGAGATAGAAGGTTTTCTGCTGACCATGTATGATTCCAGGCTGAGACTCTCCAACCAGGTAGTAGATGAGGTGCGTCGCCATTTTCAGCAGATGGTTTTTGACACGGTCATCCAGCGCAATATAAAATTAAGTGAAGCTCCCAGCTTTGGCAAACCGGCCTTGCTCTATGATGCCAACTCCAGAGGGGCTGTCAACTACCTTAATCTGGCCCGGGAACTGTTGCAGAAAAATGATAAGACCCGGATTAAAAACGCTGAAAAAATTATCCGCTAAAAAAGAATATTATGGCTAGGAAGAATGCTTTGGGAAGAGGCCTGGGGGCCCTGATTGATGATGCGGACAAGGAAAAACTTGAAAAACTGGAGCGGATCACGGAAGTGGAAATCGAAAAGATCTCGGTCAATCCTTTCCAGCCCCGGTCTAATTTTGACGAGGAAGCCCTGCAGGAACTAGCTTCTTCCATCCGGGAACTGGGGATCATACAGCCTATTTCGCTCCGGGAAATGGAAGACGGGACCTACCAGCTTATCTCCGGGGAGAGACGCTTGAAAGCGGCCACCATGGCGAGACTGACAACCATCCCCGCATACATAAGGACCGCCGATGACCAGGCGATGCTCGAGCTGGCCCTGGTAGAAAATATCCAGCGGGAAGACCTGGATGCCATTGAGATCGCTATTTCCTATCACCGCCTGATCGAAGAGTGTAACCTTACCCAGGAAAACCTTTCGGAACGGGTGGGGAAAAAACGTTCTACGGTAGCCAATTATTTGCGGTTGTTGCGCCTGCCGGCGGAGATTCAGCTCGGCATACGTGAAAGAAAAATATCCATGGGGCATGCCCGTTCGCTGATTAGTGTGGAAAACCCGGATGAACAAATTGAATTGTACTATCAGATCATCCGGGATGAGCTGTCGGTGCGACAGGCCGAGGAACTGGTGCGTAAGCTGGTGTCCCGGAAAGTAAAAACGGAAGATAAGATCCGAAAAAAACAACAACTGAACGAAGTATATCAAAACCTGCAGAAACAACTCTCCGGTTTCTTTTCCTCCGATATCCAGGTGCGTGTGAATGATAAGGGAAAAGGGAAGATTGTGATCCCTTTTGAGACGCCCGAAGATCTGGAAAGGATTATGGAACTCTTTGACCGGCTGAAAGCATAATCCTTTATTTTCCCCGTACATGCAATAAATTCCTTATCTTTGTGTTGTGAAGATTGAGATTTGCAGACAGAGAAGGAATTGAAAATACGTTTAAGAAAATATACCGTCGCCGTCGCCGGCATCTTTTTGTGTATGAGCACGGTCTATCCGGGACAGGCGCAGGATACCACCTTTGCCTCTGTCAACCGGGGTAAAATTGCAGATACCCTTACCGCTTACCATTCCCCCAGGAAAGCAGCGCTTTATGCTGCCGTATTTCCCGGTTTGGGGCAGATCTATAACCGGAAATACTGGAAGGTTCCTGTTGTGTATGCCGGCTTTGCCACCCTGGGCTACTTTGTTTATTTCAACGGGGCCCATTATATTACCTACCGGGACGCTTATCTTGATTTTACGGACAAAAACCCCGGGACAACCAGCTATCTCAATCTGATCAGCTCGTCCATAGACCCTTCCGAATATGATGATGTGTTGTATCCCGAAACCTATAAAAAGGAATACAGAGACTGGATTGTAACACAGTTGGAAAACGGAATGAAATATTATAAAAGATACAGGGACCTGTCGGTGATTGGCCTGGCGGGATGGTACATCCTTACCGTCCTGGATGCGGTAGTAGATGCCCAGTTGTTTGATTTCGACATTACCCAGGATCTGAGCATGCGTATATTGCCGGCGATACGGCCTGACGGAACAGGTACCGCAGCAGGCCTTACATGCAGTTTTACTTTTTAATGATGAAAAAACGAAAAAAATGATAAAGAGATTTTCAATAACAGCGTTGTGTGTGTTTCTGTTGATTTCCGGACATGGGATTGCGGATGAACCGGAGAAAGACAGTCTGGCCGGAGAGATAGGTCCGCCTGCCATAGAATTTATGGACAACCTGGATAGCTTGCTGAACCTGTTTTATGTAAGACAGTCGTTGGTGCAGGATACCTCACTGGTGCAGGCATCCTTCGAGTCGGACAGTATCCCTTCCACTTATCCTGATAGTGTGTATATTGCCAGACTGAGTAAAATCCCCAGTGTGGTACCCTTGCCGTACAATCATATTGTGCGGAATTATATCAGCGTATATACGGAAAAGAAAAAAGACAAGATGAAGGTGATGCTGGGGATGGCGGACTATTATTTTCCGTTGATCGAACAAATTTTTGATCAACAGGATTTGCCCATCGAACTGAAATATATGGCGGTCATCGAGTCGGCGCTGAACCCCAGAGCACGTTCGCGGGCGGGGGCTGTCGGCCTTTGGCAGTTTATGTACGGTACGGGGAAAATGTATGGACTGACCATTAACTCGCTGGTGGATGAGCGCAGGGATCCTATCCGCTCTACCTATGCGGCGACCAGTTTCCTGAAAGATTTGTATAATCTGTATCATGACTGGATCCTGGTTATTGCTGCCTATAACTGCGGACCGGGGAATGTGAACAAAGCGATACGCCGCTCGGGCGGGGTAAAAGATTACTGGAAAATCTATTACCGTCTGCCCCGGGAGACCAGAGGGTATGTTCCGGCATATATCGCCGCGGTGTACACCATGAATTATTACTGGGACTATGGGCTGAAACCTGTCACAATCAACATTCCTGTAATGCGGGATACCCTGATTGTGCAGGAAGATCTCCATTTACGGCAGGTATCGGATGTACTGAATATCCCGTTGCAGGAGTTGCGTGACATGAACCCACAATACCGGAGGGATATCATCCCCGGAAGCATCCGTCCTTTTACCCTGGTGCTGCCACTACAATATACCGGAAGGTTTATAGACTACCAGGATTCCATTTTTTCCTATAAGGATTCGATCTTTTTCGATCCTTCCCGGAAGACACTGGCCCCACAATATACGCGATACAATCCGCCACCGCCGAAAGGCCGGGTAAAAATTTATTATACGGTCAAACAGGGAGATAACCTGGGGTTTATCTCTGAATGGTTTCATGTGAGGATCTCAAGTCTCAGATACTGGAATCATATCAGGCATAATATGATCCGGGTAGGACAACGGCTGACGGTTTATGTGCCGAAGTCAAAGGTTTCCTATTATAAGAAGTTTAATCATTATTCTTTTGCCGAGAAACAACGACTGTCCGGAAACTCAACCGTACAACCGGCGGTAGTGGAACAGGGTCGGCCTCTGGATGAAAATTATGAATATTACCGGGTGAGGCCCGGGGATACGATATGGGAAATCGCCAGGAAATATGAGGGTGTTACGGAAAATGATATTCTCAGATTGAACAATCTTTCCAGACGAAGTAAAATACGTCCGGGTCAGCATTTAAAGATCAGAAGGAAAAGTTAGAAAGAAGACCCGGAAGATACAGGCGGTATCTCCGGAAATGCGCTGGCTCCGTTATGGGTTAGGGTTACTGAATGTTTCTTTTGAAGATACTGCTTTTGACATGAAGCCCCTGAAAAGTGCGTTGTTTCTTGCCGCGGTCCTGGTTGTCGTTCAGGGAACGCTATACTTGCTACCCCGTGAGGGAATCTCCCTGTTCTCCATGCATATTAAGAATCCTGTGCCGGAGATGGTGCCGCAGGGTTGGTTTACAAAAGAACGCCGGCCGGTTGATACGGGGATTGCGCGGGTTGCCTTATCTGATATGGTGCGTAAAGATACCGTTCCGTTACTCCGTGACAGTGCCAGGGTAAAGAAGCCGGTGGCTCCGCTTTCTTTCACCGATTCATTGAGAATGAGTGTGCCGCGGTTGGAAATGAATGATACGGCACGTCTTGCGCTTTCCCGTTTGTTCCGTATGCTGGATTCTCTTCGTTCCCGGGAGGCGTGCATGCATGTTCTTTATTACGGAGATTCGCAGATCGAGGGTGACCGGATCACCTCCGTAGTGCGTGACAGTCTGCAAAAACATTTTGGGGGTGGAGGTCCCGGCTTGTTGCTGCCGGTTATGACCGTGCCGTATACCTCTACCTTGCGTATTGAAACTTCGGGACCGTGGACGCCGGTATCGGGAAAAAGACCTGCCAGTCTGACAAAGTTTCCCTATGGTGTTTTTGGCGGAGTCTCCGTGTTTGATCCACGCCGGGATACCACCGTGACAGGACGTTGCCGGGTGACCCTGCAACCTTTTGCCCCGGCCGGCGCAAAAAAATATAACCGGATAGGCTTGTGGTTGTTTCCTGCGGGCACCGAGGGTACCATCTCGGTGCATGCCGGCGGAAAAAAGATAGGAGAGGACACCCTCAGGCGTGCCAAAGCGCTTGCCTGTTTTCAATATGCCACGGACCAGCCCTTTCGCAAAATAGATTTTCTTTTTCGTTTTCATAAACCGGTGGCTGTGGAGGGGATCGTATTGCAGGATTCCGTGGGGGTTTGCGTGGATAATATCCCGCTGCGGGGACGGCCACTGATGTCTTTTTCCGGTTGTGACCTTCCGCTGTTGCAGGAAATGTTCCGGGCGTTAAATGTCAGGATGATTGTTTTGCAGTTCGGTCTGAATGTGGCTGCCGGGGAGAAAAAGGGTGTCGGCTATTACCGGAAGACCTTCACCCGGCAACTGAAATATCTCAAACAATACTTTCCGGAAGTCTTTGTGGTAGTGGTAGGGGTGACGGATATGGCCGGGAACGGGAAGGATACGGATGAAAAAATACGGATGATCCGGGATGTGCAAAGAACAGGAGCCCTGGCCGAAGGATATGCTTTCTGGGATGCTTACCGTGCGATGGGTGGGAAGAATGCTATTGTACGCTGGGCCGGACATCAGCCTTCGCTGGCCCGGCCGGATTATGCTCATCTCAGCTACCAGGGAGCACAGTTGCTGGGTTCTTTTTTTGTTACCTCTCTGATGCAGGATTACAAAGAATCTCACCATGCCCGGTAGCCTGCATACCATATGGTCCTATTCATCAGACAACCCGTTGTTATTCACACAGATGTATTTCTGGGTTTTCCTGATGGTCGTTTTGTTATTTTATGCTCTCGTTTACCGTCGTTTCTCTCTGCGTCATCTTTATCTCTTTCTGGTGAGCCTCTTTTTCTATTACAAAGCCGGAGGTCTTTTTTTCGTACTTCTGCTGATTTCGGTAACGGTGGATTACCTGGCCGGCCGGGGTATCCATAACACCCATGAGCAGTGGAAGAAGAAAGGATGGATTGCCTTCAGCCTTCTTATCAACCTTAGCCTGCTGGCTTATTTCAAATATACTTTTTTCTTTGTGGATATCCTGAACCGGCTCACAGGGTGGCATATTGTTCCCCGTGATTATCTGGCTGTCCTTAGCAATACCTGGTTCCACACCCGTTTTGACGTGTCTTCCATTTTTTTGCCGATAGGGATCTCTTTTTATACTTTCCAGACGATCAGTTATACGGTGGATATTTTCCGGAAGCAGGTAAAACCGGTAAAACGATTCACGGATTTTGCTTTTTATGTGACATTCTTTCCGCAGCTGGTAGCCGGACCGATCGTACGTGCGGCGCAGTTTATTCCGCAACTGGCCAGAAAATACAGCCTGACAAAGCAACAGTTTGGTCATGCCCTCTTTTTGATCCTTACCGGACTGATCAAAAAAATAGTGATCGCCGACTTTATTGCCGTAAACTTTGTGGACCGGGTGTTTAGTCATCCGGCAGCGTTCGGGGGTTTTGAAAATATTATGGCGGCATATGGTTATGCCGTGCAGATCTATTGTGATTTTTCCGGGTATACAGACATTGCTATCGGGGTGGCTTTGCTTTTTGGTTTCCGGATCCCTTTGAATTTTAACGCTCCCTACAAGGCGGTAACCCTGACCGGTTTCTGGCGACGCTGGCATATCTCTCTTTCTTCCTGGCTGCGCGATTATCTTTATATTCCCATGGGAGGAAACCGGAAAGGAAAACCGAGGATGTATGTGAATGTGCTGGTGACGATGATCCTGGGGGGACTGTGGCACGGAGCCAATTACCGGTTTCTGATCTGGGGAGGATTTCATGGTGCAGGTCTTGTGGTTGAGAAAATGCTGGGGATCCCGGAAAGGGTGAACCAATATACAGCGCGGTGGAAAAAGATTCTGTTTACCCTGCTCACCTTTCATTTTGTGGTCTTTCTGTGGATCTTTTTCCGTTCGGAGAATATGGAGATCGCACAGGCGATGATCTTTCAGATCATTCATCAGTTTCATCTTACGGGTGTACTGAAGGTGGTGTTTGCCGAGTGGAGTGTTTTCCTGCTCATCCTGGCTGCCCTTGTGATCCATTGGCTGCCGGCGCAATGGCAGGAAAATGTCCGGGGAGGTTTTATCCGCATGCCGCTGTTTATAAAGTTTCTGGTGACGGTAATGGTTGTGTTTCTTATCATCGGAGTGAAAAGCGCAGGCTTCAGGCCATTTATTTATTTTCAGTTTTGAGGGTTTTGGTTATTTTTGATGTTCGTTTTGTAAGAAATCTAACGGCCAATGGGATCTGAGACAGGACAGAAAATCAATAAAGAGTTGTGGTATGCACTCTATGTCCGCTCAAGACATGAGAAGAAGGTGTACGATCTCCTGACGGAGGATGGGATTACGGCTTATCTTCCCGTAGAAAAAAAACTCAAAATATGGAGCGACCGTAAAAAATGGGTCTCGGAACCTCTTTTCCGTTCTTATGTCTTCGTTTTTCTAAATGTTGCGGATTACTCTGTTTATCTGAAAGTCTTGCAGACGGAAGGAGTGGTGAAATTTGTACGGTTCGGGGGAGTGCCCGTTCCTATTCCGGAGAAACATATGGAGGCTGTACGCATATATGAGAAGTCGGGGGAATTCATTTCAGAAGCGCAGGAACGGAAACTGAAGGTGGGCGATGAGGTAGAAGTAATAGGGGGTCCGTTGAAAGGGGTTTTTGGCCGGCTGGTGGAAATCGAAAAAAAGAGAAAGGTGCGGATCATGATCGACGGACTGAATCATTCGGTGTTTGTGGAGATACGGAAGTCCTTTCTGAACCCGGTCAATACCATCGTCTGAAAAAAGGAGCGGGATTGCCCCTGAAACGGGAAGGACGAATGCCTGATTATGACTTGATAAAAAACAAATCATGCCCATAAAAAGACAGGAAAAACGGATTATCGGAGTATTGCTGATCCTGTTTGCTGTCTTGAGCACACTGGTATTATTATCCGGAGGGTTTAGCGGAGGAGGGGATAGTATTGCACATTATCGCATATCCCGGTATGCCCTGAGATATCCCCATCTTTTTCTGGATCATTGGGGTAAACCGGTCTTTACCATTCTCAGCAGTCCTTTTTCATGGTTCGGATTCAATGGTACACGTATTTATAATGTGATTGCCGGGTTGTTAACGGCTTTTCTGACCTATCGTACGGTACGGGAAGAAACCGGGAAGGATGCCTGGCTGGCAGTGTTTTTCGTGATATTCGCCCCGGTTTATTTCATTCTTTTCTTTTCTGCCGTGACCGAGATCACATTCAGTCTGGTACTGATTTTCGGCATTTATTATATTTACCGGGAAAAATATCAGGCGGCGGCCCTGGTGATGTCTTTCCTGCCGTTTGCCCGTACCGAGGGCTTTGTAATCGTCCTCGTTATCCTGGTTGCAGGGATAGCATACCGGCAATACAAAAGTATTCCCTGGCTGTTTGGAGGTTTTGTTTTATTCAGTCTGGTGGGCTGGCCCTACTACCACGATCCTTTGTGGGTTATCCATGAAATGCCTTATACCGGGGCAGCGGATATTTATGGTCACGGTACCCTGATGCATTTTGTCAACAGTGCTTCCCGTATTTTCGGAATTCCTTTGTTGTTTTTCTGGATGTTGGGTATTTATTCCCTGATACGCGATATTTTAATCCGGGAAAAGCGAGACCGGGCGTTCAGGGAAATCTGGTTCGTAGTGCTTCCTTTTCTGGCTTATTTTACTGCCCACAGTTATGTGTGGTGGAAAGGTCTGGGGGGCTCTCTCGGACTGACGCGGGTGATGGCCGGGGTTGTCCCTTTGGTGGCTGTTACAGCCATGCGGGGGTACCGGTTTGTTGCCGGTCAGATCACGGAAAGCATGAACAGAAAGATCCTCCTGCCTGCCATTACCCTGGTTGCATTGCTGATCCCCCCTTTACATTTTTACAGGGTGCCTGTGCGGCAGGATGAAATCCAGAAGGTGCTTTCGGAGGCGGCAGAATGGCTGAAACATTCACCCTATGCAGATCACCGTATTTATTATTATGATCTTTATTTTCAGTTCAGATTGGGGATTGATCCGTACGATTCGGAAAGATGCCGCGAGAAAGTGCCCGATCCCCTTGATCCTGCCAAAGACGTACCTGCCGGGAGCATCGTACAGTGGGATGCCCATTACGGACCCAATGAAGGACGGTTGTCCCTGGAAAAACTGTTGGATAACCCGGAATATACCTTGTTAAAGGTGTTCAAACCCCCACAACCCCTTAAGGCATTGGGAAGTCACGAATATGCCGTTTATATTTTTCTCAGGAAACCTGCCGGTCATCGTGAAAGAAAGTCAAATAAACAGATATATTAGAATATGATTAAATATCAATATGATAAAAAGAATCTTTTTTCTTTCATAGCCATCGGGATTGTCCTTTTGTTGGTGTTTATTCAGGTATTTGAACAAAAAAGGTACCTGCATGACAATATCATTGTTCATGATGCTTTGGTCTATTATGCGCCGCTGCCGGCGGTGTTTATCTACCATGATCTTTCTTTTTCCTTTGTTCGGGATGTTCCGGAGAATCTCAGGGGGAAAATACCCACGATGATTTCTCCTGACGGTAAAAGAACCCTAAAGATGCCCGTAGGGGTTTCCCTGCTGATTTTGCCTTTTTTCCTGTTGGCGCATATTATTGCTTTGCTGACAGGGATGCCGGCAGACGGATATGGTCCGGTATATCAGTTTTTTGTTTTGATAGCGGGAATTTTTTATCTCACGTTGGCCTTGAATATTCTGAGAAAGATACTCCGGCGGTGGTTCGATGATCTGGCAACGGCCATAACCCTGGTGCTGACCGGACTGTCCACGAATTTGTTTTACTATGTCTCGGTGGAGCCGGGCATGACGCATGTGTACAGTTTCTTTCTTTTTTCCGGTTTTCTCTGGTTTACACTCCGTTGGTATGAGTCGCCGGGATACGGGAATGCTGTCTTCCTGGCTTTGTTTGGCGGAATGATCCTGATTGTACGGCCTTCCAATGCCGTGGTATTTCTGGTTCCCGCATTGTACGGTCTGGTCCGTGACCGGTCTGCCTGGCTGGGGTTTCTATGGAAAGAACGCAACCGGTTGCTTGTGATGTTGACGGTACTCCTGGCGGTCGTTTTTATACAACTGCTCTACTGGAAATATTCCACCGGGAAATGGATTTTTTATTCCTATGGAGAAGAGCGGTTTTTTTTCAGTCACCCGCATATCCTGAAAGGGTTGTTCAGTTTTCGCAAAGGATGGCTGATTTATACCCCGGTGATGATCTTTGCTTTGACAGGATTTATTTTTCTCTATAATAAAAGCGCCGCTTTGTTTTGGGCAATATCCATCTATATCCTGGTAAATTTGTATGTCGTTTTCAGCTGGTGGTGCTGGTGGTATGGCGGCAGCTTCGGGGCGCGTTCCCTGATCGAGACCTATGCTCTGCTGGCTCTTCCCCTGGCAGCCTGTATTGAAAAAATCCTGCGGTCCCGGTTGTGGTTGCGTGTTCCCGGACTGATGATATTGGGATTTTTCATTTATCTGAACCTTTTTCAGATAAGACAATACCGCATCAGTATGCTGCACTGGGACAGTACAAGCGAAGCGCTGTACCGGAAGATTTTCCTGAGTAATAAATGGCCGGCTAACTATGAGAAGATGCTGAAACATCCGGATTATGAAAGCGCACTGAAGACAGGAGAAGAAAAATAATAATATGGGAATACCTTGGTGTAAAATTTTTAATTTACCTGCCTTAACAGAAGGAAATTATGAGGTTTGAATCTTTTTCGGGAAGAAGCTTTCTTAAAGGGGATATGCCGTTCATATTGTTATTTGTGGTTTTTGCGATATTCTATTACCATTCTTACCTGAATAAAGGACCTCTGAACGTTCATTTGTGGCGGCAGACAGATTGTCTCTCCATTACTCATTTTTATAAAGAAGGAGTCCCCTTTTTTCAGCCGGAGATGTATATACAACTGGCCGATAACAATACCAGCGGGAAAACCGCCGGCGAATTTCCGCTCCTTTATTACATTGTGGGAAAGTTGTGGAGGATTTTTGGAGAATCATATCTTAGCTACAGGCTGTTTTATTTGCTAATATTGTTTGCCGGAACGTATGCTTTTTATAAGACAATATATTCAGTGTTTGGCGATCGCTTCTGGGCCACGGGATTAGCATTACTCCTTTTCACCTCCCCGGTTTATGTTAATTACGGAATCAGTTTTTTGACGGATGTCCCGGCAATTTCTTTTATCCTGATTGCCCTGTTTTTCTTACAGGAGTATGCCCGCCGGAAAAAATGGATACCGTTTGTTCTTTCCATGGCTTTTTTTGTTGTGGCCGGACTCATAAAGGTATCCAGTATGATCGCGTTCTTGTATTTGTTTTTTATCTTTCTCCTTGAGATCTTTCCGGTGAAATCGCTTGGAAAACAAAAACTTTTTCATACCCGCACATTCGAGTTTGCCGAATTTCTCCTGGTATTTCTGCTAATTTTTGCCTGGTACGTTTATGCGCATCACTATAATAAATTGCATGGTTTGAATTATACCTATAATAATATTTACCCTTTCTGGAAGATAAAAGGAAATGAAATACATTCTCTGTTCAGGAATATCAAAAATTTTACATCATTGGTGTATTTCAGCAGGTCCGTACTCTATACCCTGATTGCTGTGGGGATCGTCAACTTTTTGTTAGTAAATAAAATTCCTTTGTTTGCTTTCTTGGCCAATATCGTGATAATTTTGGGTTCTGTTATGTATTTTGTCCTGTGGGCCCCACTGATGGGCGTTCATGATTATTATTTTGCAGCGCTTCTCATTTTGTTTTTAGGCACCTTGCTTCCCTTTTTATGGTATGTTAAAAAAAATCATCCGGACCTGGAGAAAAATCCTGTAGTTCAGGATTGTCTTTCCTGGAGCCGCGGGCCCGGTAAAGCAGGAAAAATAGCAGCAGTGCCGAGAGCCCGACCGACAGCGGTGCCGGTAGGCGTACGG
>JANTHB010000058.1 GCA_024762655.1 Bacteroidales bacterium | reverse complement strand
CAAGTGGTCCAGCCATGGCCGTTTCTTTCTTCTTTGGCAACAAATTTAACGTAACGTACCCCGGTAACCACATGATCAAAGACAATCATGCGTTTCTGGTCAAAGTTATCAGTCCAGGTGCCTCCGGCAATGGAGTCCCATTGGGTACTGTCAACACTGACCCAGACAGCATAGGTTTTTACCGTGCCGTTGCCTCCGCCCGAGCGGGGATAATAAGTAACACCGGCCAAATCATACCCTTTTCCCATATCCACCACAAGCCAGTGCGGCAGCGGAAAAGAAACATCATCCCAGTCAGTTCCCCAGATCGTGCCGACATTTTCGTCGATGGCATAAATGGCAGGGGTATACTCATTGGTAACTTCTTCATTGTCCGCAGCCACTTTCCAGCCGGTCTTGGACAGCTCTTTGTATTGGGCATTCACGCCCCAGGCACCCAATACAAAAACAAAAAGCAATAAGTAAATTTTTTTCATAATGAAACATTTTAAGTTAACAATTAGAACTTGTTGATCAAAAATAATTGAACTTAACAAATATGCCAAATCGGGGGAAATATTTACCTGTCAATAATCTTCCCAAAATCGTAAGAACACCTTGCCGATAAGTAATTATTATGCAAATACAAGTAATTATTTCACATAAGAACCGGTTATACACCCCCTTATCCCTTTAGGAACCGTCCGGTTATCATTCCTTATCCGGGACATCTTGAATATTCGTTCCATTTTCTTTTAATTTGTAATGCTCCAAAAAGCCTAAAAAATGACAGGTCTGCCTATTTTCCGGAAAATAAAAACAAACCCTCTTGTTTTAGGGTTACTTTTATTTCTCTCTTTATTCACAGAAACGGAACGCCCTTTATATGCACAAAGTGCTCCTGATTCTCCGGTTGTTTTTTACAATCTTTCCAGTGAGCATCATTTGTCCCAATCTACGGTTAATACCATCTTGCAGGATCATACGGGTTTTATGTGGTTTGGCACCGAAGACGGGCTGAACCGGTATGACGGATACCGTATAAAGGTATATAAACAGCAATACGGCATGGACGGCTCTCTCAGCAACAGTGCTATCTGGACGTTGTTCGAAGATTCGGAGAAAACGCTATGGATCGGAACCTTTAACGGGTTGAATTATTATGACAGCCGGAATGACAGGTTTGTTTCCTTTCTTCATGATCAGAACAGTCCACAGAGTCTTAGTCATAACTATATCCGGACCATCATGGAGGACACCCGGCATCATATGTGGTTTGGTACAAGCTATGGCCTGAATCTGTTTAACAAAAAAGACAGCACGTTTGCGCATTATTATCACGAGCCGGATCACCCTCATACCAGCCTGCTTAGCAACGTAATCCTGGCCATGCTCACCGATCATCTGGGAAAAATATGGATAGGCACCCGGGGAGGGCTGAATGTTTTGAATGAAAAAAACAATACTTTCTCCGGATACAGATTACAAAAGGGAGGAGTGCTTCACAACGTTACGGCTCTTCTCGAAGATAAAGCAGGGAGGCTTTGGGTGGGTACACATACAGGCGATTTGTATATTTTTAACCGGCAGACAGAGACCTTCCGGCCGGTATCATACACTGCCGGAACAATGGCTGAAAAATCAAAAATCAAAACCCTGGCAGAAGCTCCCGACGGTACAATATGGATAGGAACGCTGACCCATCTCTACAGTCTGAATCCCGGTACGGAAAAGGCCACATTATACCTGCATGATCCGATGGATAACCGTTCTTTATCCAACAACTCCATCAGAACCATTTATACAGGCAGGAACGGCTTTATCTGGATCGGAACCAGTGACGGGGGGGTAAGTGTCATCAAACCTCCGCTGAATCGCTTTCACCATATCAGGAAAAAATACAATCAGCCCGTAACTCTTTTCTCCAATCATGTACGATCGTTCGGAGAGGATAAGAACGGCGTGATACTCATAGGACAGGATAAGGGCCTGAGTTTCTTCAGCCCCTCAGGATATTCATTCCGGCATCAAAATCCTGCACTTGATAAAATCCTAAAAGATAAAGCCGTATATACTATAAAGGTATCACAAGACAATACTTACTGGATCGGCACCCGTACCTCAGGACTGTTAAAATATAATCCCGGAGAAAGAACATGGAAATGGTTTTCCAGCAATCCTGCGCATCCGTTGAGTTCCTACTCCATCAATAGCAACAATGTCATATCCCTCCTGGAAGATCATGCCGGAAATATGTGGATTGGGACCAATGGAAACGGCCTGAGTAAATATGATCCGCATACCGGTGTTTTTACCCACTACATACATAGTCCGGATTCTGAGGGAAGCCTGTCCCACAACCGCATTTATGCTATTCTTGAAGACCGGAAACATCATATCTGGGTCGGTACGGCAGGCGGAGGCATCAACAGGTTAGATTCGGTCACCAATCAATTTGTTCACTATTCCTCGGTACGTTCTGATACCGGAACTTTTTACTTCAATTATATTCTTTCCCTGCATGAAGATCATAATCACAACATCTGGGCCGGGACTTTTGGGAGTGGTCTGATCGCATTAAACTATGAAACAGGAAAAATTTCCGAATTTACGCGTAAAGACGGACTGCCGGATGATGTAATATATGGGATCCTGGAAGATAATAAAGGCCGTCTGTGGTTAAGTCAGAATGAAGGGATCACGGTATTTAATCCGAAAAATCACGAGATCATCAAGTATGACAATCGCGACGGATTACAGGAAAATGAATTTAACTCCGGAGCCTTCTTCCGGACATCCGGCGGGTTGTTCCTGTTTGGGGGAAATAACGGATTCAATATTTTCTCTCCGGACAGCATCCGGAAAAACATGGAAGTTCCCAAAATTATTTTTACGGATTTACGGATCAGCAACCGCGAAGTACAGCCGGGAAAAAAAATTAACGGACATATTGTTTTAGATGAGCCTGTTTTCAATGCCCGGAAAATACACCTGAAGCATTCGGACCGTGACATTTACCTTGAATTTGCCGCACTGGATTATACGATACCCGGTAAAAACAGGTATAAATACAGGCTTCTTGGATCGGACAATCACTGGATTGATCTGGGAAACACGAACAATATCCGCTTTGATTATCTTCCGGCGAGAAGCACCATCCTTCAGGTAATTGGCTCCAATCATGACGGAGTATGGAACACTGCGGGTACAAGCATCACCTTTTATGTAACGCCCCCTTTTTACCAGACACTCGCATTCAAGTTTATCATTTTGGCGCTGTTTGTGGGTTTTGCTTATCTGCTGTATTATATCAGGACGCTGCAATTGAAAAAACAGAAAGAAGAACTCCGGCTGCTGGTAGGCAATAAAACCCGTGAGATCATTAAACAAAGGGATGTACTGGCAGAGAAGAACGAAGAGCTGGAAAGGATCAACCGGGAGATCCTGGCCGAAAGGGACAAAACCAGAGCGATGATCCATACCGTCGAAGAGGCCAATCAGATGAAACTGCAGTTTTTTACGAATATTTCCCATGAGTTCAGGACTCCGCTGACACTGATCCTGAGCATGATCGAAAAATTCAACAATGAACCCTCCGGATACAAACCCGGAGAAAGAATGAGTGACTATAAACTCATTGAAAAAAATGCCCAGAAGCTTCTTAAATTGATAGACCGGCTGATGCTGTTCAGAAAATATTCTACCCATCAGGCCGGTTTGAAGATATCGGAACATAATATGGTCCTGTTTCTGAAAAACCAAGCGATGCTTTTTTCAGGTTATGCCGAGAAGAAAAAAATTAAGTTCAGGTTTGAAATCCGGTCTGAGGAGCTGCCCCTCTGGTTTGATCCGGAACAGATGGAAGAAGTAATCACCAACCTGTTATCCAATGCTTTTAAATATACCGCAGAGGGGGGCATGATAAAGGTCTCTGCAGGAGAAGCTTCCGACGCAGAAGTACGAGAAATGGTCTCTTCCAGAGTAAAACACCCTGATCAATACATTTATTTCATGGTCAAAGACACTGGCATCGGGATCCCTCAGGATAAGCTGGATAAGATATTTGAACGGTTTTACCAGGCAGAGAATCCTAAAAACGAATCAGGTATGGGCATGGGGATCGGTTTGAATATCTCCGAGAAGATCATCCGGCTGCACCGGGGACAAATATTTGTGGACAGTGAGCCTGGTCGTGGAAGCCGGTTTGTGGTGTTGCTGAAAAAAGGGAAAGATCATTTATCCGGAGAAAGTGAATTCAGGAAAGAAACCTACACGTCCGAGAAGCCTCTTATGCCGGATATTGATCCCGAAATATCCGGCGAGTCCTTACGGTCCGGTAAAAAAATACGGATTGAAGAACTGAGCCGGAAACATCTTCCGGAGATACTCATTGTGGAAGACAACAAGGATCTGAGAAAATTTCTTGTCAAAGGACTGGAAGAAGAGTACAATATTCTGGAGGCCGGTACGGGCGAAGAAGCTTTGAGGATCATTGAAGACGATAACCCGGAAGTGATTATTTGTGACGTCCTTCTGCCCGGAAAACTAAACGGTTTTGATGTCGTGGAACAGGTGAAAAACAACCTGAACACCAGTCACATCCCGGTGATCGTCCTGACCGCCCTCAGCAGCAAAGATCAAAAAATCCTGGGACTGGAAAAAGGTGCTGATGTCTATATCACCAAACCCTTTTCTTTGCGGGAGCTGACCGCCCATGTAAAAAGCCTGATCCAGCTAAGGGAATCATTGAAAAAGAAATTCAGAGACTATACCTTTTGGGCTGACCGGGAACTGGAAATAAAAGACCAGGATGAATCTTTTATACAAAAGGTAATACGCATCGTTGAAACCAATATTTCCGATCCCTCTTTTGACGTAAATGCCCTCTGCGATACCTTCAACATGAGCCAGACCCGGTTATACAGAAAACTGAAAGCGCTCACCGGCATGACGATCAAAGAGTTTATTCAGGGTCTGCGTCTGCGGAAAGCGGCCATCCTTCTACTCAACCTTGAAGATAAAAACATCTCCGAGATCGCCTATGAGGTAGGATTCAATGATCCGAATTATTTCGGTAAAGTATTCAAAGCCCATTACGGCATGTCTCCGTCAGAGTATATTAAAAAAGGAGAATTCTGAGCCTATTGATAGAAACTCCGGTCCGGATTCCTTTTTTTTGATTAAAAATTACCTGCACCTTATTATTTTTAACTTATCAGAAATGGATATTTACCAATTGTTTTTTGTAATTATTTAAAACTTTGTCATGCCCGGGAATTTTATCACTATGATACTGGATATTTATAACAGAAAAAAATTAAAACTTATAAGCTGGGGGGTTCTTTTTTTCCTGGGCCTTATCCTGGGAATAATATTTCTTATACTATGACGGTTATCCGGTTTCCTTCCCAGATTCGGTATCCATATCAGTTTTTTTCTTTTTCTTTGCCTCTGAAAACTAAAATCACCTTTGGTTGAACTGGAAAAACGAACATGAAACCTAACATCTGTATTCTTCTGTTACCTTTTCTCATTTTCACCAATTATTTGTCTGCACAGACCACCGATCACTGGGAAGCGGTTTTCTATGCCGACACTGTTTTCAGGTATGTCACCAGCAGCGAGGGGAATCCGGGAGCCGACTGGCGGACCCCGGACTTTGATGATACCGGATGGCACACGGGACATGGAGGCATCGGATACGGGGACGGCGATGACAATACGGTCATAAACCATTGTAATGCTCTGTTTTACCGCATGAAATTTCACATCTGGGACACTTCTTTCATCACGGCCGCTTCTCTGGACATTGATTATGATGATGCTTTTGCAGCGTATCTGAACGGCGTGGAAATCGCGCGTTCTGCCGGCCTCACAGGCTCACAGAATTTTCCGTATCCCCCTTATGACGGTCTTTCGTCTGCTAACCATGAAGCACATATCCCGTCGGGAGGCAAGCCTGAAGGTTTTTATATAGACAAGAGTGTACTGAACGAAGCCATGCGAAACGGTACCAACGTACTGGCCGTAGAAGTGCACAATGTGACCTCTTCATCCTCGGATATGTCTTCCACCACCTTTTTTATGGCCGGGTTATCCGTCGGGGGTCAATATTATCTTCCCACTCCGGCCTGGTTTACCCCCCCCTTTGTTTACAAGGGCTCCACTCTGCCGATCATCAGCATCAACACATACGGCCAGACCATTCCGGACGAACCCAAGATCACCGCCCGGATGAAGATCATAGACAAGGGAAACGGAGAAATGAACCACATTACCGACTCGGCTAATGTGTACGACGGTTTTATCGGCATTGAGATCAGAGGAGCCACCTCGGCCGGTTATCCACAAAAACCTTACGGTCTGGAGACACGCGATTCGGCAGGGAATAATCTGAATGTCTCTTTGCTGGGCATGCCGGCCGAGAACGACTGGGTACTCCTCTCCCACTACAATGAAAAAACCTTTATGCGCAACCCGCTCTCATTTCATATGTTTCAGGAGATGGGGCATTATGCTACCCGGTACCGTCTGGCAGACGTTGTCCTCAACGGAGAATACGAAGGCATTTATCTGTTCGGAGAAAAAGTCAAACGCGATAAAAATCGTATTCACATAAAAACCATCTTGCCTACCGACACTTTTGGGGTCAATCTGACCGGAGGATATATCTTTAAGACGGATTATGCCCACAGCTACGACAGCTGGCTCTCGGATTATTCTCCTATAGATCATCCCGACTACCACACCCGCTTTGTTTATTATTATCCCAAATACTATATCATCACCCAGCAGCAGAAAGCATATCTGAAAGAGTATGTGGACGGCTTCCAGGCCATCCTTCACCAGGGTAATTTTGCCGATAACTATAGAAATTACATTGATGTCGTATCTTTTATTGATTATTTTCTGGTCAGTGAAATTTCCCGGAATGTTGACGGCTATAAGAAGAGCCGTTATTACTATAAAAACAGAGACAACATAGACAACCGGATGTATGCCGGTCCGGTATGGGACTTTGACTGGGCCTGGAAAAATCTCAGAGACTGCTCTCTTCTGGCCAATACCAACGGGTCGGGCTGGGCCTATCAAACCAATGACTGCCGGGTCACCGATACCCCGGGATGGTATGTACGCCTGTTGCAGGATTCCACTTTTGCCAATGAATTGAATTGCCGCTATTATCAATTGAGGCAAACCATTCTTTCCCTGGATCATATCTACGCCTTCATGGATTCGATCTACAATGTGGTGAAAGAACCCCAGAAAAACCATTTCGAACGCTGGCAGATCCTGGGCGTAAGAACCGGCGCCCCGGAAATAGAACAACCCGCAACCACCTATGACGAGGAAGTCTCACGGTTGAAAGACTGGATCAGGATACGTCTCGCGTGGCTGGATGCAAATATGCCGGGAAACCATGATCATTGTACTACCTATAATGAGGAATATAATCAGGATCCTGCCGCCATGCGCATCTTCCCCAACCCGGCTACAGACCGATTCTATGTTGAAACTGTCAAGGAAATACAATCCCTGACACTCTATGATATTTCCGGCAGAAAGGTTCTATTTGTAAACAATGTACATTCCTTTTCCGTAAAAATGGAAACAAACGACATTAAACCCGGTATTTACATTGTCAGAACGGTATTTTCCGACCGTTCTATGAGAACAGGCAAGATCATACTTCGATGATTTAAATAACATATTCTTTGAAAATAAAACCCGGAATATTTTTTCTTTTTGGAATTTTCTTTCTGTTCGGAACAGAAAAACAAGGGACCGGACAAACGGTGCGCATAAATGAGATCCTGGCCTCCAACCTGACGGTGAACATGGACTCCGATTACTATGCTTTTTCCGACTGGATCGAGATATACAATCCGGACAGCAATACGGTCATGCTGGATGGGTATTATCTGAGTAATGCGCCTAATAACACTACAAAATGGGCTTTCCCTTCCACGGCAAATATTCCCGCCCGGGGGTATCTCCTTGTCTGGGCCGACAGCATGACATCGAACGGAAAAGCCCTGCATACGAATTTTCGGCTGAAAAAAGAAGGAGGATATGTTGTATTGAGAGGTCCCGGAAACATGGTGGTGGATTCCCTGGAGTATCCTCCTCAAAGAACGGACATTGCTTACGGCCGGGACCCCGGCACCGGTAATTCTTTTCTTTTTTATGACACACCCACGCCCGGAGCGGAAAATATCACGGAAGGGCTATCTGTACCGGTACGTACGGCAGATCCAGTCTTTACGCAACCGGGAGGAGTGTATGAATCGCCCGTAACAACCGCCATTACCTGTGAGACACCCGGTGCAGTGATTCATTATACCAGGGACGGGTCCCTTCCCGGTTTGCAATCTCCGGTTTTCACCACCCCCATTGTCATGGACAGTTCGGGAATGATCAGAGCCGTGGCTTTTGCCGGAAACCATCTGAAAAGCCACTGTGCCACGGAAACCTATCTGATCCATGAAGAGGTTGCCCTGCCGGTCATTGCTATCACCATGAACCCGGTATATTTTTGGGATGACTGGATCGGATTTTATGTAGAAGGGAAAAACGGTCTGACCGGATGGGAAACCGGTCACGGACCGTCGCCAAAAAGCAACTTCAACAGAAACTGGCGCAGGCCTGCTCACATTGCTTTCTTTGACGAGAATCACCGGCAGGGATTTTCCGTTGACGGTGAAGTGAAGATTTATGGCGGATGGACCCGGGGTGCCGTGATCAAATCACTGTCCGTATATCCCGGTCACCCCATCCATTATCCGTTGTTTAAGGCAAAGCCGTTTACCGAATATGAATCCTTCGTTATAAGAAACGGCGGAAACGAGTGGGCGCATACCAGGCTGCATGATGCCGTATTGCAGAGCCTGGCCGTCGGTGAGACGGATGTGGACCTGCAGGCTAACAGACCGGCAGCCCTGTATATCAACGGACAATTCTGGGGTGTTATGAATATCAGGGAAAAAATCAACGAAGACTATATCAGGACCAACCATGGCGTTGACCAGCATAATGTTGATTATATTGAATCATACCGGACTGTCAAAGCCGGTGACAATGTGCACCTTACCATGACCCTGTCCTACCTGCAAAATCACGACCTGAGCGTCCCGGAATACTACAACCAGTTTCAAAAGATGGTGGACGTGAAAGAGTGTCTCAATTATTTTATGACCGGGATCTATTCGGGACACGGGGACTGGATCTATAACAACAACAACAATATTCGAACCTGGCGACCCAGAACTCCGGACGGACGCTGGCGCTGGCTGCTGTATGATACGGACGGATCTTTCACCTCTGTCACTGCACGGGGGATCGGGGACGCTATGAGCCGAAGCACCATCCTCCGGAAACTACTTGACAATCCCGAAGCAAAGCATTACTTCATCAATACTTTTTCCGCTTTATTAAACTCCTCATTTGCCCCGTCACGGGCCCTGCACATGATCGACAGCCTGAAGAGACTGTACGACCATGATATGCCCCGTCACATTGAAAAGTGGAGAAATACGGCTCCTGACGGCTCTCCTGCATGGTGGAAATCTCCGGATAATCCGGAATATATCCAGCAGGATGACGGTTACGGAGGGCCCTGCCTGGACTCATTCAGTCAATGGGAAAGCTATTTCGGCAGCATGCGCTACGTGGCCCGGTACCGGCCTGCAGCACTCCTGCAGGAAATGAAAGATCTGTTCGGACTTGGTGAGATCCGGCAGATTTCCCTGCAGGTTTCCGGTGATAACGAGGGGATCATCGAAGTAAACGGTATCTTACACCGCTTTACGGATACGGCAGCATCGTACTTTGAAGGACAAACCCTGGATATCCGTGCCGTAGCAAAATACGGCCATATTTTCAGGGGGTGGTACAGGATCCGTAAAAACAGGCCTGACCAGGACAGTCTGATAAGCCGGAACCCCGTTTTTCCCCTGACCGTCATTACGGATACCACACTCAAAGCCGTTTTTGATACGACAGAGACAGAAAATCATTTGCATATCAATGAAATCATGGCCAGGAACTACAGTTACTATTCCTCGGGGCCGGGCTTCTCAACCGACTGGATTGAGCTGTACAATGACGGAGATCAAACCATTTCCACAAGCGATCTGTATCTTACCAATGATCTGAACAATCCCCGTTTATGCAGGATCTCCGGCACAGATCCTCCGTCGGCAGAGATTCCTCCGGAGGGCTATCAAGTGTTCTGGGCTGATAAGAAACCGGAAAAAGGATATCCGCACCTGAACTTCAAACTTGACGGAAATGGAGGGAAGGTAGGTTTGTTCATGGAAGCAGCCCGTGAGATGATCCTGCTTGACACCCTTCGTTACGGAAAGCAACTTACCGATATCTCCCTTTGCAGGATGCCCGACGGGACGGGCCCGTGGCTGGCGACCGACCTGCCCACTCCGGGCGGCAGGAATGAGATTTGGTTCCAAGCCCCTGTTCACGACCTGTACATCAATGAATACAAGACATCGTCCTTGGCCGAAAATGGCAAGAACTGGCTGGAGATCTATAACGCCAACGATTTTCCGGTAGATGCCGGCGGACTGTTTCTGACCTATGATCTGGAAAAACCTTTTATGTGGCGTATTCCTTCGGGGCGTCCCTGGCTGACAACGATCCCTGCCAAAGGGTTTCTGGTATTCAGAAATGATGTACCGGACACCCCCGAACAATTGTTCCTGGATTTCCATCTCGACCGTAGCGGCGGAGAAACGGGACTTGCCCAGGTCATCAACGGGGAAGCGGTTTATCTTGATTATCTCCACTACGGGAACCAGCGTGATGCAGCTTCGGGAGGGAGATATCCGGACGGAACCGGCCCCTTGTATCTGTTCGACGTAGAAACACCCGGCCAACCCAATGCAGGACCGACACCGGTACCTGAGAGCAAAGCCGGAAATTCTCTGCAGATCTATCCCAACCCTTCGACAGGGATATTTTATATTCAACTTCCCGGAAATGTATCCGGAAATCCGGAAATCCGGATCTATACCCTGACGGGAGAAAGGGTCTTTCAGAGGATCAGAAATGTTGTACAGGATTCGCAAAGGATAAAAATAGATGCGGGAAACCTGATTCCCGGAATGTACATCATTATGATAAGAGACAGAAACCATGTCATGATGGCAAAAGTAGAGCTGCGGTAAGCAACCGGAAATTCACCTCCTACGTAGGCGCCTACGTAGGAGAAGTTTCATCCGGAATTCACTTTATGCATATGGATTTAAGGCTTTTTCACTTATAAATACCGTGAATGAAAGCCTGCCACTGTCTCTTTTTCAGTCTTTTTGTCATACGTGTAAAATTTCCGGCCGTTAAAGAAAAAAATACGTTATCCGGTATAATTTTTGTAATATGATTTACATTATTAACCAATGTTCAAAATCATACAGGCCATGAAAACAAAAGTCTTAATTTCTGTATTGACAGTACTGCTTGTTACGGGATTTTCGGGGTGTAAAAAAGAAAAGACCAACCCCGGTGAAGTAAAACAACCGGACATTGCACAGAACGGAGTTCTGATCCCCACCCCTTCGGGCTTAAAGAACACCAATGATCCGATGGCACAGCAGGTTCTAAACATGTTCACCAGTCTGAACATGGCAGGGACCTACATACAACTGTTCACGCCCCCGTCCGGCGCTACGCCTTTCGATGCTGAAGTCAGCGGCGCTGCTGCCTACACATGGACAGAGGGGAGCACCACGTATTGGCTGATCTATTATGAAACGGACAGCAAATACATTTGGCAGCTGGATGCCGATTTCGGATCAGGGCGGGACAAATATGCCTATGTGGAAGAAAACAAAGACGAGAAAAGCGGAACATTTGATCTTTACATTCCGCAGCAACCGGTCATTCACGGCGAGTGGGGCTACGACGCAGACGACAATTTCTCTATTGAGATCACATACCAGAGTACGGAAGGGAACATAAAAATCTCAGCCACGGAAAATGCAGACGGTTCCGGTCTGCTAACCTATTCCTTGAACGGAAATGTGATGATCTCCGCTCAATGGAATGCCGATGGCAGCGGGTCCTATACGATCCATACGGAAAACGGAACATTCACCGGCCAGTGGAGCAGCGGCAAATAAAGGAAGGTTACACCCCGGATTTCCGTATTATCAAAACTTTTCGGGGTTTTGCCCCAAACAAAAAAGCCCGTCAGAGAACGGGCTTTTTATTATCAAGGTTAGATATTACTTTTCAATTCCCAGCAGTTCCACGTCAAAGATCAACGCGGAATTGGGAGGAATGGTTTGTCCGGCACCCCGCTCGCCATAGGCAAGATCAGAAGGAATAAACAGACGCCATTTTGAACCGACGGGCATCAACTGAAGGGCTTCCGTCCACCCGGGGATAACACGGTTCAGCTGGAAGGTAATAGGTTCTCCTCTTTCCACGGAGCTGTCGAACACAGTACCGTCAATCAGTCTGCCGGTATAATGTACTTTCACTTTATCGGTAGCTTTGGGTTTGGGCCCGTTTCCTTCTTTCAGGATCTTGTATTGTAATCCGTCAGGAAGTGTAACCACACTGTCTTTTCTGGCATTCTCCGCCAGAAAATCTTCTCCTTTCTTTTTGTCGACATCACTTTTCTTTTTCGACAATTCGGAAAAATACTTTTGCAAAACAGCATTGGCCTGGGCTTCCGACATCTGCATATGGGCCGTGTCGTTGGTAATTGCAGCCCGTAAACCGGCAGCAAAAGCATCTACATCCAGGCTGTCAAGGCCCTGTTTGTGGTAATACGCCCCGGCGCTGATACCCAAACCATAGCTAACCTGTTTCATTTGCGTGTCCAAATCGGTTTCTTTCATGGATTTATTTTTAACAACATTACACGAAAACAGCAGCATACTTCCGGCTGCCGCAAACAAAATAAAACTTTTCTTAAACATAATGATTTCTTTATTAGAATTAGATAAGTATATAAATTAGGACGCAATATTACGATAAAATTACGGGAAATGGAAATTTATGACGGATGAGAAGATTGTTCGCTGCGCGAACGTAATTAGCTCCCGTTGGTCGCGAAATTATGTGGTAATTAGCTGCTCGCAGGCTCGCAGCGAAATTAAGTTGTTATACAGTAGTCATTCAGTGGTCATACGGTGGTCATGCCCGCTGCTCCTCGGTCCCCGAGTGGCCGGAGCGAAGCGACGGTTGCCTGCCTCCCGCAGGGAGGTATCGAGGGGCCGGGAGGAAAGGGGGTAATTAAGTGGAAATTAGCTCGCTGACGCGAGCGAAATTAAGTTGTTATACAGTAGTCATACAGTAGTCATTCAGTGGTCATTCAGTAGTCATTCAGTAGTCATTCAGTAGTCATTCAGTAGTCATTCAGTAGTCATTCAGTGGTCATCAGATCTTCATTATACGTTCCTTCCCCTTATCTCCTATTTTACAGATAAAACTTTCTTTAATTGTATATCCTCCGAAGAGCTCCCGACCAGCAGTTCATAGTTTCCCGGATCGGTTGCAAAGTTTTTTTCAGCGGGATGATAAATGGCCAGGTCGTTTATTGCCAGAGGAATGTTTACCACTTTATCTTCTCCTTTTTTCAAAAAGACACGGCTGAATCCTTTCAGGGAGAGTCTGGGACCTTCCCGGTCAGCCGAATTCCGCACGTAGAGCTGTACCACCTCTTCCCCGTCGTAGTCGCCGGTGTTTTTAACCGCTACCTGAACGTTGATGGTATCGCCGGTTGTAGCCGCAGTCTTTGAAAGGGAAAGGCCCGTATATTCAAAAGAAGTGTAGCTAAGACCGTATCCGAAAGGATATAAAGGTTTTCCGGTGAAGTAACGGTATGTATGACCTTTCATAAAATAGTCCGTAAACGGAGGCAAATCTTTCACCGACCGGTAGAAAGTGACGGGCAGTCTCCCGGCAGGATTATATTTTCCAAAGAGAATATCGGCCAGGGCCGTACCCCCTTCCTCTCCGGGATACCAGGCCATCAGGATCGCCGGGACATGTTCTTCGGCCCAATTGACGGCCAGTGCGCTGCCTCCCGTAAGTACCAGCACCACCGGTTTACCGGTGGCATACACTGCCTTTAGCAGTTTTTCATAAGGAGCAGGTAGCTTCAGGCTGGTACGGTCGCCTCCCTGGAAGCCCTCCATTTTTATAGGCATCTCCTCCCCTTCCAGCCTGGGAGAAATACCCACCACGACGACAGCCACATCTGCTTTACGGACTTCATTCACTGCCTGACGTATCAGGGCTTCGTTGTTTTTTTCGATATCCGACGCAGTCGTTTCCGTATTATTATTTTTCTTCTTTTTGGCTGACATTTCCATGGGTTCCACCCCTTTGGCCCAAAACACTTTCATCCCTCCGGAACGGGCTTCTTTTTTTATCCCTTCCAGGAGGGTTACCGCATGAGACGGAGTCCCGTGATAGTTCCCCAGCAATACATCCATGTTATCGGCATAAGGACCCACCACCGCCAGGGAATGGATCTCTTTGGACAGGGGTAGAAAATGATTCTCATTTTTCAGCAGCACCATACTTTTGCGGGCCACTTCTGCGGCCAGCTTTCTATGTTCCGGCGTATCATTCTCCGAATACGGGATCTGTGCATACTTTACTTTTTCGGGGGGATCGAACATTCCCAGCAGGAACCGGGCTTTCATCAATCTTTTTACGGACACATCAATATCTTTCTCACTGATAAGGCCCTGTTCAACGGCCTTTTTCAGGGAACCGTATTCATTGCCGCAATCCAGGTCGCAGCCTGCTTTCACAGCCATAGCCGAGGCTTCTTCGAGGGATTTTGCCTTTTTATGACCGGACATAATATCACGGATGGCTCCGCAGTCGGAGACCACATAACCTGTGAAGCCCAGTTGTCGGCGGAGGATGGTATCAAGCAGATAATGACTGGCATTGCAGGGAACACCTTTGTAAGCACTGTATGCACCCATTACAGAATATGCCCTTCCTTCGCTGACTGTAGCCCTGAAAGCAGGCAGATAGGACTCATAGAAATCCCTTTCCGAGGTTACCGCATTGAATCCGTGCCGCAAGGGCTCGGGACCGGAATGAACCACAAAATGCTTGGGTGTGGCGATAACTTTGAAATACCGGGGATCATCCCCCTGCAGTCCCTGTACGAAAGCCACCCCAATCCTGGATTCCAGAAATGGGTCTTCGCCGTAGGTCTCTTGTCCCCTGCCCCAGCGTGGATCCCGGAACAGGTTGACGTTCGGCGACCAGAATGTCAGCCCCTGATAACGGCCATGCTTGCCGTTCCGCACATCTTCGTGGTGTTTGGCCCTGGCTTCGGTGGCAACCACATCTGCTTCCTTCCGGATAAGCTCAGGGTCCCAGGTAGCGGCCATCGCGATGGCCTGCGGGAAAACCGTAGCTACCCCGTTACGGGCGACGCCATGCAAACATTCACTCCACCAGTGATACTCAGGAACCCCCAAGCGGGGTATGGCCGCAGAATGACTCTGCATCTGGCTGATCTTTTCCTCCAGGGTCATACGACCGACCAGATCGTCAACCCTTTTATCCACAGAAAGGCCTGGATTCAGAAAAGGATACTTATAATGTTCGGTCTGGCAGGCAGGTGCCAGAAACATCAGAAGAAAAATGGAAATGACGGGAAGAACGTTTTTTGATTTCATGGCGCCGGGGAGTTTAGAGATTAAAGTTCTTGATTCTTGGTTCTTGATTCTTGGTTCTTGGTTCTTGATTCTTGATTCTTGATTCTTGATTCTTGGTTCTTGATTCTTGATTCTTGGTTCTTGATTCTGTGCTTATGTCTTAGATTTAGGTTTATAAATATAGGAATTAATTTATTTTATTGCTCTGATATTTTTCCTTTTAGTTCTATTTCATCGGTAAAGATCCAGGCTTTGCCGCCGGCACTTTTATGCCAGGACGGCAAAGTTCCGGCGTTTTTAGCATGGATCCTGACAAACCGGATGTTTTTCCGGTTTACGGCAAAGGAGAAAGATTGTATCCGGGTCCCGGGTTTTTGCCAGTCTATCCGGTTTTCAATTTTCTGTTCTTCCGTAAAGGTGTTCCCTTCTTCCGAGACGGCACAGCTCACCCATTCCGGAAAAAGGATCCAGGACTGCATATTCTGCAGGAAGGTAACGGTAACCGTATCCAGATCCATCGCTTTCTTTAACCGGAGCCCGGCGATCAGGTCTGTGCCTTCGAACCCCATCCAGCAACCGTCACGGTAGTTTTTGGATCCCCGTATGCTGTCAACCAGGCTGATCATGCCCCGGGCCGGGTATTTTTCCGAAAACGGATATTTCAGCTTGATTCCGGCTACCGGTCCGTGATAGACCCGGACGACCCGCTCAAACACAGGATTTCCGCACTCACCGTTGTAAACCGTTGCTCTGATCCTGACGGTATGCTCCACCTTAAAAGGCTCTTTATACAACATGGCAGAAGTATCCGGGGGGCTCCCATCCAGGGTATAATAGATTTTATCCCCCAACAGACTGCGGAGCGTGACCGTACGTTCCGGGGCGAAGAAGGCAGTATCTGTTTCAATAAAGACGTGACAGGGGACCTCCTTCAGGTCTTTTTCCATCCGGTCAAATCTCGCGAGGATATGATCCAGCCACCACGGCCGGTTTTCCATATTCCACAATCTTGCATAGTCTTTCTTCATGACGGCAAGCTGATTCTCCAGTCCCTTCAGGCTCCTCTGCAGATCTGTTTTTCTGACGTGTATCATTTCCTGCGGATCGTTCAGCCGGTATTTGAGTTCATTCTTTCTGGCCAAATACTGCACTCTGCGGGTTGCGAAGATCAGATAATCCAGATCATTCCGGTGAATGGGGATTTTCTCGCGGGCATTCAGAAAGGCCCGTAATAATGCGGAGGATTCTTTTTCCAGCGCCATGGCATCCGACAGGAGGTCAACCATATGAATTTTCGGGGAAGGTTCAAACATAGGGCTCCAGAAAGCCTTATCGGTAAGATTTCCTGCAGAAATATACTTTTTCAATGCGTCCAGATGCAGCATATCCTCCGCGATGCCTGCCTGCAGACCATAGTAAACCGGGTCAAAGGCTCTGACAAACGATGTAAATCTCAGGTTCAGCAGGGAGTCGTTTTCCTCCCGTACCGGTTTCCAGGCACACGCCGCCCCCCAGGACAGAGGGAGCCAGTTGTATGAGAAGAAGTTTTCCCCATCGTCGTCCCAGGTAGTGTTCATCATCCCTGTGGCCCCCATGCTCACACCGTCTCTGACAAAATGAGAGATATTCACCCTGGCCGTGGACAGTCCCGGGAAAAGACGGTTCCAGCAACTTACGCCCGGGCAGACCCAAAAATTCATGCCTGCCTTTTTGAAGGGCTCGAGCATGAACTTAAATGAAGGTGCAGACTGATACGCCCAGGGCAGGACAACGATGTCATCCGGTAATTTGGAGATGATCTCCGGATAATCTCCTGCAATATCCCCCCACATAAGGATGGTTTTATGGAAGGGTTTCAGGATCTGCACAAGCTTATTAATATGATATGCATACACCCCGGCAAGGCCCATGGTGTCCACCATGGTTTTGGCCGGTCCGCTGCCCAGGCCGAACACTTCGTCACAGTTGATCATAAAAAACCTGCTGTCGTACGCAGAAGCTATCTCACGCAGGATGTCGCCCAACAATTCATAGGTCTCCGGGAAAGCGGGAGAAATCACGGAAGGCGTCTCAGCCAGATGAGCATAATAAGGTTTTTGGAGGATTTTTCCGAAATGGCCGAAAGCCTGAAAGTTGCCCACAAGATCGATATGATATTTTCTGGCATAGGCAGACAGTTCTTTTATCTGGGCAGCCGTAATACCCCCGGGAGGAGCTATACCGGGATGGGATTTCAGTTTGAAGACATTTTCGGTGTATAGCGTAAAAATATTCATTTTAAAATAGGACATTCTGCGTATCTCCGCCTTCAGGAACTCCATGGTCGGGATCGGTCCGCGGCTTATATCATCCTGCCAGCCCCGGTATTTCAGGGCGGGCCAGTCGGTAATATCCAGTGCCGGGATCCGGTCTCCCGGGCGGTTGCCCCGGACCAGCTGGCGCAACGTCTGCACCCCGTAAAAGAGCCCTGTATCATTGTTGGCAACCAGGATAAGACGATCCGGATCAATGTGCAGGACGTATCCTTCTTTCCCACATTGTCCGAGTTTCCGGATATAGGGTTCTGAGATCTTATCAAACTTCTTATCCTGCCCGGGATACCCTATAAAAACAGAAGATTTCTTAACCGTTTGTCCGTAATTCATATCAATGCCCAGCACCTGTTTAACCTCCCTGAAGAATTCATTCACGTCAAACAACAAGGCCGGATCGTCCGGGTTCACGATATAAACAAGTTTTTCGGGAGCCAGGGCAAAGGTTCCATCCCCTACGGATAGCCTTTGCGGTTCAGGAATAAGATGCAGTGTGTTTCCGGCTGTCCGGGCATATCCAAACGGAAACGTAAATAACTCAACCAAAGTCAGGAAAATAAACGATGTGAAATATCGTCTCATGGTACCATACAATTATATAATTATACCAAAACTATATAAATTTTCTTGTAAATATACACAGTCTGCCGGAAAAAGGCATGCACGGTTTATTACAAAACAGGGGCCGGAGAATTTTTTGAGGAAAGCAAATGTTTTTCCAGAGGCAAAGTACAAAATTCCTACTCAAATATGTAAAAAAAACACCCGGAGAGGGGGATTTTTTCCCTTAAAGATGAGATATGATTGTCTGATAATTCATAAAAGATAAATATCTTTATGACCGGAACTATGGTCTTTCCTTTCATTTTCTTTTCATTTTTAATTTGCAAACGGATGAAAAAAAGCTTCGTGATTATTCTGGCACTGATCATGTCCCTGGTTTCTTTCGGACAACAGGAAAAAAAAGTATTCTGGTCTGAAGATTTTTCCGGGGGCAGGCTACCGGAGGGGTGGACCGTAAAGAGCTTAGGTGACAGCACGGTTTTGTGGCAGTGCACCGACCAGCCTTATCCCGGTTCCTATCAGTACAACAGGCAGGCACCGCCCATTGCTTCGGACAGCAGAGACCATTTCATGCTCTTCAGTCCGGGGGCTAAGGTGGATAAGAACATCAACAAATGGAGGGATGCGAAAGTTTATCCGGAGGGTTATTTTATGACCTCAGCCATCAACTGTACCGCTCTGAAATCGGCCATCCTGCGTTTTCAGCAAAAATTCTGTTACAATCCGTGGGGCCGGGCCAAAGGAGCCGGTATATATGTGGGCATCAGCAACAATGGCAAAGACTGGAAATACTACCCGGTCCACCACGGGGTAAAAGGATGGAAAGACAGTCCCAATCCGGTGACGACAGAACTGAATGTTTCGGACCTGGTAGCCGGAGAGCCAACCGTATATATTCAGTTTTTATGGAAAGGTTTTTTTGCTTTCTACTGGATGGTGGATGACATTGCACTGCTTGAAGGCTACCAACATGACCTTGGCGTCAAAGCATTGATATCCCCGGCACCCCAGGACAATGTATTTACGAAACAGGATACCATCAGGGTCCTCGTGAAAAATATGGGGTCGAAAGATATTATGCGGAATTACAAAGCCACCTGTTATCTTGACGGCAAGGAGATCATGACCAAACTTATCAAAGGGGAAGATCAGCCTTTGAAAGCCAACACTTCTGTCGCGATTGATTTCTATCCCGTTGATTTATCCCAAAAAGCTTCCTGGGACATTCAGATCAAAACAGGTCTTCCCGGGGATGAAGACACTACCAACAACAGGGCGGTTTTTACGGTATATTCCAAACCGGTCACGCTCGGGGAAATTACAGGAATGAAAAAAAACAAAGACGGCAGTTTCCTCTTCGACAGTCACGGAGCCCGGGTAAAAGTGTCTTTTCTCACGGCGGATATCTTCCGTATTCAGCTGGCTCCACTGGGCAGGTTTGACGATCCTACCCATGGCAAAATCGTAGTGCCGCAGGATCATCCTCCGGTAAAAGTTGCCTTCAAAGACGAAGGAGAATCCTATGCCATGGAAACAAACGATATCATTGTGCGGGCCTATAAAAACCCTTTACGTTTCGGGCTGTATGACAAAGGTACGGGATTACCCGTCTGGGAAGAGGTCCGGCCGCTCACCTACGGAGCCTCTACCCGGCAGACCCTGTCACGCAAGGATCGTGAATACTTTTACGGCGGAGGCATGCAGAACGGTTATTTCTCCCATCGTGACAGCACCATACGCATAGAGATCGGTGGCGGCTGGAATGACGGAGGGCGATCCAACCCGGTCCCTTTTTATATGAGCACGGCGGGTTACGGAGCTTTTCGCAACACCTTTGCTCCCGGCGTTTACAGCTTTCACAATCCGGTAACGTTAACGCACAATGAATTCCGTTTTGACTGTTACTATTTTTACGGCCCTTCCCTGAAGAAGATCCTGGATGAATACACCTCGGTAACGGGCCGGCCTTTTATGCCACCCCGCTGGGGTCTGGAGCTCGGCGATGCGAACTGTTACAACCGTAAGGGGGTCACCACACCGGTCGTTATTGATTCGGTAGCCCGCAAATACCGGGCCCATGATATGCCCGGAGGATGGATCCTGCCTAACGACGGGTATGGCTGCGGCTATACCGACCTGGATTCCACGGTACGCGAATTGCATAAGCTCGGTTTTTATACCGGTTTGTGGACGGAAAACGGGGTGGACCGGATTGCCTGGGAAGTAGGCACTGCCGGCACGCGTTTGTGCAAGCTGGATGTAGCCTGGGTTTACCGGGGATATGAATTTGCACTGGATGCCTGTAAAACGGCCTATACAGGCATTGAAGAC
>JANTHB010000057.1 GCA_024762655.1 Bacteroidales bacterium | reverse complement strand
CCATCAACTGCACCATGTGGGGTTTCTCTAATCTAAAAGACCCCGAGAGGGATTGTTTTGTGGGTAGAAACCTCCTTATACCCCGGGTGGAACCGGGGCTATTCTCTGCGACCACTCCGTGGTCGGTAAGATAAACTTCTAACAACCATCAACTGCACCATGTGGGGTTTCTGTAATCTAAAAGACCCCGGAGGGGTCGGACGAAAGTAGCCACAGTCCCACCTGTGGTATAGAGCATCTCATAAACTCACAACCCCAGCGGGGTTGAAGAATTATCCCGCTTTAAGAACTCATCATAAGGGATTATTGAAGAATATCGAACAAGGAACAAGGATTTTTGATTTAAGAAGGAGAAAATCTGCTGATAAGAAATGCATAATGAATGAAAGTATTAAATCCCGCGACCGTCAGGGAGCTAATTTCGCCGCGGTAGCGGCATAATTACGCGGCATTAGCCGCTAATTACAGGAGCGCAGCGACCAAATCCCGGTCCGTAATCAGCGTGAGAATATTTCTCGCAGATAATGCATATGAGCGCAGAGCCAAACCTGCCTCCTCCGCCCTTGGCGGATTCGTCGGGCAAAGCCTCAGACTCCTTTTACTTTTATCCTTCAATCTTTTTCAAAGGATGCGCTTCGGTATTGAAGATCACATGTAAAAAGTCGATCAGGTCCTGCGGGGCAAACAGCAGGTACAGGTATTTCAACGTCTCGGCCAGGAAAAAGCTTTCCATGTCGTCTCCCTGCGTTTTGTCACGCACATCTTTCAGATACGTGTATCCTGCATCGGTGCGGCAGTATGTCTTCAGGCTACGGAAGTAAGTCTTTCCCATATTGAGGTAGGTTGTATCGCCTGTAAAATGATAAAGGTAGTAAGCTGATTCGATGTTTTCGGGCCGGAGATAATACGAAGGAGAGAGGATTTTCATTTCTTTGTAATCAATCTGTTCGGGTTCGATGCCGGCCATGTTCCACATGACAAAGTTGGAATGCTGCAGTTTCACGGCCCGGGCCGTATCGCCGCCCAGCACAAGCACAGCGGGATAGAAAGCTTCCAGTGCGCCATAGTGTGTAGAGATACGTTTCCCGGTGAGCATATCCACCCGGCCATACCAAAGTCCTTTGCAGGTAGTGTCAGCCACATAACGGTCCACCGGTGGCAGGACGGTTTTCCACATTTCTTCCAGGACCGGATCCTCAAACAGGAGCCATCCTTTCAGGGTATATTCCAGGTAGGAGTCGATCCCGCCGCCGATGTGGGAGGTCTTGTCTTTCCACTCGCCTGTTTCCACGTCAATCGCACTACCCAGCAGTCCCAGGGGAGATCTCCGGGCGCTCAGGGCACACATGGCTTTTTTAGCTTTCCGGTAGTATTTGTCATCGCCGGTCAGTTTTGAGAGGGTTCCGAACTCCAGCAGGAGGGTTCCTACTTCTGCCGGGTTGCTCACCGCCTGGCTGACAGCGCCTGTTTTCAGATTTACCATCCGGTAAGGCATGCCCGTACGTGAACGGAAGGCCGGCAATAAGCGATCCCCCAGGTCCCTGGCCAGCTCGAGAAATCGCGGGTCTCCGTCCCACTGATACGCGGACAACAGACCGCCCAGCAGCCGTATGGTCACCTCAAAGACCTGTACGTCCATATCCACATCAAAGTCCAGGTCGTTAAATATCAATTCTTTGGCCTCGTCCGCCTCTTTGGTAAGGCCCATCAGCACCATCGTGTCGAAGGCATCCACCGGCGTCATCAGCAGGGACTTGCGGTACCAGTTCTTCCCTTTTTTAGACAAGGGTTTCAGCGCATCATATCCCCGGGCATATTTCATATAGGCATTCCAGGCATAGACAAACTCATTCTTCACCAGCCCGGCCATCTCTTCATTTCCGGCCTGTTTTATCTTCTTATCCGCAGGCATTTTCTCGCGGCATCCGGCAGCAATACCGGAAAAAATCAGAAAAGCCAGGACAGGAAGTGCCTGGCTAAATACTTTTCTCTTCATGGTTTTCTCTGTCGTTAATGATCTGTTCATGATTTCCACAAACCTACATAATTTTTTTTAAGGAAAACATCGGTGTCGGGGAAAAAATGATTCAATCACAAGATGAATATTTTTTATAAATAACCGGCAGCTTTTATGCTTAATCATGCCTGTAATATTTTCATAATGATTAACTGACCGTCGGAGTAGCATGTTTTTTTTTGCTGAACCCGGTTCGGATCCGGCCATTTCTTCGAAAAATACCGAAGCGAAAATTTGGATACGTTCTCAAAAATATTTTACCTTTGTTGCGGCGAAGGTATCCTCCGGCATTATCTGCCGGCGGATAAGAGGGAACCGGGTGAGAATCCTGGACAGTACCCGCTGCTGTGATCTCCGGAAAGGTTTCCGGGCAATCCAGCCACTGCCTGTTTATTCAGAGGTGGGAAGGCGCCCGGAAATGGAGTAAGTCAGAAGACCTGCCTTGGCTGCGACATTAAGTGAAATGTTCGGGATAAACATGTAACTTAACTTAAATGAAAAAAGCAGGTCTATTTTTTTTAGTCTTATCTCTTCTTCTCCCGGCACAGGTTTATCATCTCCTGGCTTCCGAGCCCGACACGCTTGTGAACATTGCCGGCGTAAAGGTGTATGCCCGGCGCTCGCTGTATTATCAGGAAGATAAGAAGGTGACTGCCTGTGATTCTTCTCTGGTACTCCCCACCGGGATGGAGTCGCTGGGGGAGGTACTGCAGCGTATGGCTCCGGTCAATCTGATGCAATACGGGGGTTCGGGTTCGCTGGTCTCGTTGTCTTTGCGGGGCAGCAGTTCGGCGCAGACCCAGGTCAACTGGAACGGGTTTCCCGTCAATTCGCTTACCTCCGGCCTCGCCGATCTCTCGCAGCTTCCTGCCGGCATGTTCGAAGCAATCCTGTTGATACCCGGTGCTTCCGGGTCGCTGTATGGCAGCGGCACGTTCGGAGGGGCTCTTAACCTGGACAACCGGCCCGTCTGGAAAAAAGGGATCCTGGCCACTGCCGGTCTTGATGCGGGCAGTTTCGGCACCCTTGGCGGCACGGTCATGCTGGCAGGAGGCACGGAAAAAATCCAGAGTAAATCGGGCTTTTTCCTGCAGAATGCCGACAATGATTTTCCTTACCGTGACGATTACAAACCGGGAGCGCCGGAAGAGACGTCTCTGCATAACCGTTTCCGCTATACCGGTTTTATCCAGACACTCTCATTCCGGTTGTCCCATGGGGTATCCCTGCAGACCGGGTTCTGGTACCAGAAAAAAAGAAAAGAGATTCCGGCGGTTATGGGGTCTTATCAGCCCAACTTTCAGGAACAGAGGGACAGCAGCCTGCGTGTGTATCTGATCCTGGGTAAGCGCTGGCAACGCTCTGTGCTTACGTTGCGGGGGGCCTGGTTCCTTGATGACATGAGGTTTACCGACAAGACCTCCGCCGACGCCCCGGAATATTCGCTGGACTCACGTTTCCGCACCAGTCATTTTATGTCGGATGTATATTACCATTGCCGTACAGGACAATACTGGACCCTGGACGGCGGGATAGCCTCTTCTGTGGCAACAGCTACCGTGACGGCATATGGGAGCACCATCCACGATTACAGTTTCGATGTGTATGCCGGCACCAGGTATCGCCACAACCGCTGGACGGGAGCGCTGACGGTACGTCAGAACGTCAACCCATACAGCAATCCCTTGCCCCAGGCAGATGCCGGGATCAAATATGCACTGCGTCCCCGCAAGATGTTCCTGCGTTTTAATGTCTCCACCAAATACCGCCTGCCGACCCTGAACGACAAATACTGGACGCCGGGCGGTAATCCTGATCTGTTGCCCGAACACGGGTGGGGAATCACCGCTGGGCTGGATCTGCAGACCGGTACCCCCGGCGGCAGTCCCTCCCCGTGGACGCTGCGCTGGCAAACCGACCTGTTCTCCAATGTGCTGAACGATCAGATCCGGTGGATCCCCGGCGATGGGTACTGGCATCCCGGGAATGTGGACAAGGTATGGGCTTACGGGGCGGAGAACAGCCTGCAGGGCACCTGGAAAAAGAAATACCTGACCCTTACCTGTCAACTGAACTATGATTATACGATCTCTGCGGTTCTGGCAGAAAACGGAAAAAAACAGGATCATCATCAAAACAACTATGTTCCGGTACATACAGCCTCAGGCATCTTCCGTCTGGATTACCGCTTTCTCTATACAGGCATCTACGAAACCTTTACCGGCGCCAGATACACCACCCCCGACAATGATCCCCTGTACGCACTGGATCCTTATGCACTCACCGACCTGGTAGCCGGTGGCAGAACAAACAAAGGCTCCTGGGAGGTTGATCTGCGTTTCACCGTCCGGAACCTTTTCAATACCCGTTACCAGGCGATCCGTTCTTATCCTATGCCGGGCAGGGCTTATTTTCTGAAAGCCAGGATTACTTTCGAAACAAGTAAATTAAATTATAAATAATTCATTAACCTTTAAAACTCATTAAAATGAAAAGAAATCTTTTCCAGTTGATTCTGATCTCCCTTGCCGGGAGTCTCTTTTTTACTTCCTGCATGAAGACCCCGACGCCCCCCGAGGACACCGGATTTTTGCATGGAGCCTACATCGTAAATGAGGGGGCCTATAACCACAACAACGGTTCTGTCAGCTATCTAGACCTGGATTCCTCGTATATCATCAACAATCTTTTCCTGGGGGTCAACGGCCGTCCCCTCGGGGATGTGGTACAGTCGTTTACTGTGGCCGGTGATAAAGGGCTGATCGTCGTCAATCATTCGGCCAAGGTGGAAGTAATTGACCTGAAGACCTTTGTATCTCTCGGCACCATCACGGGATGTGATTATCCGAGGTATGCTTTGTACCTCGGTAATGATAAAGCGTATCTGACCAACGGGGCTTTTGCCGGGAAGGTGTATGTCCTGGATCTTCAAAACCTGACAATCACAGACTCGATCACTGTCGGAAACGGCCCCGAGACGATGTTACGTACCGAGGATTTCGTTTATGTGGCCAACAGCGGAGGATGGTCCGTTGACAGCACGGTAAGTGTTATTGACGTAACTAAAAATGAAGTGGTAAAGACGATACCGACAGGAGATAATCCGGTCGCCATGACCCTTGACCATAACGGGAATATCTGGGTATTATGCAAAGGGAAAGTCGTATATGATCAGAACTGGAACGTCGTGGCTGAAACGGATTCGAAACTCGAGAGAATCTCTCCCTCCTCGCAGGCTGTGGAAGAGAGTTACGTCATCGGACAGAAAGGGGATTATTTCAGCCCGGTACGTCTGACCGCCGACAACACGGGGGAGGTGATTTATTTTATTGAACATGACGGGATATATGCAATGGATGCCGGTGCCGGCGAAATTCCAGCTACCCCTCTGGTGACGGGTAGCTTTTACGGTCTGGGGACCGATCCCCTGCACGGGCTGCTCTATGCACTGGAGGCAGGTGATTTTACCGGTCCGGGGCTGCTGAAAAGGTATCAGCCCGACGGCAGTCTGATGGATACGGTTTCGGTGGGCATCGCTCCCAACGGGATCGTTTTTAACTAGTGTCAGTCTGATCTGTATGTTATGGCAAACGGACCATGTGTTCTATTGAAATTTTTACTGAAAAAAAACCGGTTCGTTTCAAAAGAAAACATTATTTTGCAGGTTACGTTAAAAACTCTGTGACAGCCATAGAATAGCCACAAAATACGCTCTGTATGAATATCAACAAAAAATCACTTTTTCTGACCGTCTCTCTTTTTTTTCTGGGTATTTTCGGTGCCGTGGCCCAGATTTCCCGAGGGGGGACGCCTTATCGGGCAACAAAGCCGGTACCTTTCACGGATCTTACGGGAACCCTTCCCGGTCTGGATGAGCTGGCCGCCCTGCAGGTTCCGGACAAGCACGCCCCTTTTCGTTTTGCCGAACCGGTACAAGTACGCCTGGATCCCGAAACCTCGGGAGAATGGGAGACCTCTCAGGACGGCACACGCATCTGGCGTCTTGGGATCCGCTATAAGAATGCCCGTTCGCTGGGGGTTATATTCAATGGTTTCCGGCTGGAAAAAGGAGAAAAGGTTTTTGTTTATGATCCGTCGGGACACAGGGTGTTGGGAGCATTTACCTCTGACAACAACAAGCCGTGGGGTACCCTGGCCCTGGTGCCCCTGCCGGGAGATGAGCTGGTGATAGAGTACCAGGTGCCGGCAGGGCGGAAAAATCATGGAACGCTGTCTGTCGGGCAGATAAGCATAGGCTTCAGGGATATTTACAGAGCACCCGGAAAATCGAAGGATGATTTTTTCGGCAATGCCGGGGCCTGCAACGTGGATATCAACTGTGACGCCGGCGCGGACTGGCAGGTTGAAAAAAATGCCGTGGTGCGTGTCTTCGTCAACAACAACACATTGTGTAGCGGGGTGCTGATGAACACAGCCCTCAACGATGCCACCCCGTATCTTCTGACGGCAGGGCATTGTATCAAAGACTCTTCCGACGCTGCCAATGCCGTATTTGTTTTTCAGTATGAAAGCCCGTATTGCCACGGACCGGACGGGTCGGTGGAAAAGAGCATGTCCGGAGCCACCCTCAAGGCCACCACCGGCAACCTGGACTTCACCCTGGTGCAGTTGACCCAGGTGCCTCCTTTTACCTACAATCCTTATTTTGCGGGGTGGGATAACAGAAACACGCCCCCCTCCTCTTCGGTATGCATCCATCATCCCGGCGGTGATGTAAAAAAAATATCCATAGACCAGGACGCGGCCGTTTCTTCCGATTATGATGTCTATGACAAAGACTCTTTCTGGAAGATCCTGCAGTGGGACGTGGGGACCACCGAAGGCGGGTCCTCCGGCGCGCCTCTTTTTGACGCCAGCCACCGGGTTGTGGGTACCCTCTCGGGTGGAGATGCACACTGCGGCAATTCCATCAACGACTATTTTCAGAAACTGTCCTATGTGTGGAGCACCTATCCCGAAGATACCAGTCAGTTAAAAAAATGGCTTGACCCCAAAGATTTTCAGTTTGCCCTCTGGAACGGATATGATCCTTATACCACTGCCCGTAAAAGCTGTGACACGCTCACCAACATCCAGGATGGTGAAATTCTGAGGTTGTATGCCTACGGGGGGGAAGATTCGGGGTACTGGACCGGACACAATGAAGACCGGACCACGGAGTATGCCGAGCAATTTGATAACCCCGGCACCTTATATATGTCCGGCATTTTTATCAATCCTGCCCTTGTTCATTACGATTCTCCTTCCGACAGGGTAACGGTCAAAGTCTGGTCGGGGACACAGAAACCGGAGTCCCTGATTGTCTCCAAGGACGTCCCTCTGAGTTTTTTTGTGGATTCCGTCTGGAATTTTGTGGATTTTGACACGCTGGTAGCTGTCGCGGGCAATTTTTTTGCCGGATATGAGATTTACTATGACAATCCCAATACGGGGCCTCTGACCGACCAGTTTGCCGTCTTTCAGGCGGAGGCGCGCCTCAACTACGGCTATAATACCGCTTATTATTTTCAGAAAGGTCTCTGGTCCTCTTTCAGCGGCACACCCCCCGACTACCGTTATACGTCGCTTGCGATAAGCCCCGTTCTTTGCGAGGAGATCCCCAATGTTTCCGTGCCCAAGCTGCAGGGAGGAAAACCCTCACACCCGTTGGATCTCTATCCCAATCCGGCCCGGGAAAGGATCACGGTCTCCCTCTCCGGGCAGCTTCTCCGGGAAGGGACCCTCCGCATACAGGACCTTACGGGAAAAACCGTCCTGGAACAGGAGGTCCGGGCCGGTGAGCCGGAGCTTTCCGTGGTGGTATCCTCCCTGAAAAACGGTTTCTACATTGTCACGCTGGAGACACAACAAGATCTTTTTATCCATAAACTTATCATATCCAGATAATAATAGATTTTATATCAACTTGCATGGACCCTCCCCCCGCGGGCGGAGGGAGTTAACAAAAAAAATATTATGGCATGAAATTCCGGAGTTTGGTCCCGGTTGTTTTCGTCGTTCTGTTTTTCTCTGCAGAAAGCTGCCACACCCCCGGGGCCGGCAATCATCATGATCCTGCCGGGCTCAGGCCTATCAGCATCCGTTATGCCCGGGGGTTCAGAATAGATACGGCGGAAGGCTATGTCCGGGCAGATGTGCTGAAACCCTGGCAGGGAAAACAACTCCGGCAGTTTCGTTATCTTATCACCCCGGGGAAAAACAAAAAGGATAAAACACACGGGTTACACCGTTTCGCAAACTACCCGCAAAGGGTCATTTGCACCTCCACCACGCATATCGCTTTTCTGGAACAGTTGGGCGAACTGGACAAGATCGTGGCCGTCTCGGGAAAAACGCTTATCAACAACGCGTATATTCTGAAAAAAACCGGGGCGGGCCAGATTCCGGATATCGGCTATGACAAAAACATGGACTTTGAGCAAATCGTACGGCTGCATCCCGATCTGGTTTTTCTTTACGGGATAGGTCCGGAGGTCACTTCCACCCTGTCACGTTTGTCTTCTGCAAACATTCCCGCGGTTATTGTGGGGGATTATCTGGAGTCTTCCCCGCTGGGCCGGGCCGAATGGATCAAGTTCATGGCAGCTTTTTTCGGAAAAGAAAAGGAGGCGGGAAGATGGTTTGACTCGCTGGCCCTGCGCTATGAGGCAGCCCGTTTTATCCCCGGAGAAAACCGGGAGAAGCGTCCGCTGGTGATGACGGGACTGCCCTGGAACGAGGTTTGGTATGTCTCCGGCAGTGAAGGTATGCTGGCCGCTTTCATCCGCGATGCGGGCGGGCGTTATGTATGGAAAGACCTGCAGGGGGCGGATGCGGTGCCTCTGGATGTGGAACAGGTGTACAGCCAAGCCGCATCCTCGGATATCTGGATCAACTGCGGTACTGCGGTTTCTCTGCAGGATATCCTCCGCACCGACGAGCGGCTGGGGTTGTTTGCCCCTCTGAAAACAGGGCATGTTTACAACAACAACGCCCGTATGAACGGCCACGGCGGCAATGATTACTGGGAAAGCGGCGTGGTGCATCCCGACCTCATCCTTCAGGACCTGCGACATATCTTTCATCCCCTTCCCGGCGACGGTTACCGGCTGTATTATTATCGTCATCTGCAATGATCACGCGCATGGATCAACAAAAAGGAAAGAAAACATTTTTTCTGTTTCTCCTGCTGATGGGGTTTCTCCTGGTAGTGCTGGCTGTCATGGATATATATACGGGGACGACCCGTATCTCCTTTCATCAGGTCACGCAAGCCTTGTTGCATCCCGGCACGGTAGAAAACCAGTATTCCACGATTCTTTACCGTTTCCGGTTACCGCGCACCCTAACCGCCATTCTGGCCGGTATTGCCCTGTCGGTAAGTGGATTGCTGATGCAGACCGCCTTTCGCAACCCTTTGGCGGGGCCTTATGTGCTGGGCATCAGTGCCGGCGCCAGCCTGGGCGTAGCCGTACTGGTGCTGGGGTTCTCTTCTTTTTTTGCTTTCGGGGCAGGCACGCTGGCGGCCAGCAGTTCTATCGCTTTGGCAGCCATCCTCGGAGCTATCGGCGTGTTGTTACTGATCATGGCTGTTTCCCTGAAAGTGCGCGACATCATGACCATTCTGATCCTGGGCATTATGTTCGGCAGTGCCGTCACGGCTGTGGTGGCCATCCTGCAATACTTCAGCAGTGAGTCAATGCTGAAAGTTTTCATCGTCTGGACCATGGGCAGCCTGGCCAATGTCACGGGCATGCAGATAGGGATCCTGGCCGTCCTGACTTCCGCAGGCCTCTTTCTGACAAGTATCCTGGTGAAAGACCTGAACATCCTGTTGCAAGGGGAAGATTATGCCCGCAGCCTGGGTATGCGCATCCGCCACACCCGTCTGCTGATCTTTCTGGCGACAGGCATCCTGGCCGGCTCGGTAACTGCTTTTTGCGGGCCCATCGGCTTTGTGGGTATCGTGGTTCCGCATATCGTACGGGTGGCGTTGCGCACCTCCAATATACGCAAGGTCTTTCCCGCCTCCATCCTTACCGGGGCTTCTCTTCTCGTGCTGGGAGATATTCTCTCTCATCTCCCCGGACAACAAGGGGTGCTACCCATCAATTCGGTCACGGCCATCCTGGGCATCCCCGTGATCATCTGGATGATCCTGCAACGTCGTAAACTCTCCTCATTCATATAACCTTATGATCCGCTTACAACAATTGGTTATCGGCTACCGGAAAGGACGGGCACAACAAAGGTTGTCCACAGCGCTGGATTTTTCCGCTTCGCCGGGAGAGATGGTTGCCATCGTCGGGCCCAACGGGGTAGGCAAGAGCACGCTGTTGCGCACCATTGTCCGGCAACAGACGGCACTGGCAGGCAACATAGAGCTACGACATACGCGATGGGACAGGTTTTCACAAAAAGCATTTGCCCGCATATGCAGTTTTGTACCTACAGGCCAACCTCCGGCGAGCCAGTTTACGGTCTATGAGGCGGTGGCCATGGCCCGTTATCCTTATACGGGATGGGGCGGAAAACTGAAAAAAGAAGACGGGCAGGCTGTTGAAGAAGCGCTCCGGGCCGTTCACCTGGCGGGGATGAGAAACCGGCTTCTGGGGGAGCTCTCCGACGGGGAACGGCAACGCACGCTCATAGCACGTGCTATCGCCCAGAACACCCCGCTGATCCTCCTGGACGAGCCCACCGCTTTTCTGGATATCCCCAACCGTTATGAAGTGCTGCAGATGATGCGAAAAATCTCAGAAGAACAAGACAAGCTCTTTATTTTTTCCTCGCATGACCTTGAGTTTATCCTGGAGATGGCCGACAAGATCTGGCTGTTGTACCCTGACAGCGCCCACGAAGGATCGCCGGAAGAGCTGCTCCGCGACCAGGCCCTGGATCCCCTTTTCAGGAATACGGACATACGGTATGACCTGCAGAAAGGCCTTCATATCCCGTTGCGGAAGAGATACAAGACCCCTGTGAGCCTGTCCGGGGATATTGCGGAGATCCCCTGGCTGGAAAAAGCGCTGCGCCGTGCGGGATACCCTATATCTTCCTCAGAAGGGGCCCTCCGGGTAGAGGTGCAAAAAAACAAGTATATTTTGCAGATAAAAAACGATCCGCCCAGGGAGTTTATATCTATATATTCATTAATTTTATATCTGAAAAACAAGCTGCCGGATGCCGGCAATGCGTAAGGTTTCTGATTATGGATGTGGGAAGAGACATATGGATGGTTGGTTATCTGGCAGTCGCCATCCTTTTTTATCTGGTATGGCCTACCCCCGAGTCGTCGTACGACAAGCCCCTGACAGGAAAAATCATCCGGTTTGTCCTGCGGTGGTTCCCGGGGACGGCATGGCTGTTTCTGGGGGCCTCTGCCCTGTTTCGCAGCACCGGGGTTCTGCCTTATCCCCTGAGATCCCAGTGGTTCGGATATACAGGGATTGTTCTTTTCTTCCTCGCCGTAGTGGTCCTGGTGTATGACCGTGCCGTTGCCTCCGGCGCTTTATCCCAATAACCGTAAACTATGGATACTAAAAAGATAAGAAACAGTGCTCCCGGTCGCGGGTTCATCCCCGGCATTTTTAACTACTGTGACCGCTGGTGTGAGCGTTGTTCTTTCAGGGACAGATGCCTGAATTTCGCCATGAGTAAGGAACGTTTCCCGAAAAGTCATGATGATCCGGATATAAATAACGAGGTTTTCTGGCAGGAGTTGGCGAACACCCTCCGTGACACTCTCGAGATGTTGCGGGAGATAATGAAAGAAAAAGGTATAGACATCGATAAAATAGAGATTTCGGAGGAAGACGAAAACAGGGAAGCCGGTTTGAGGGATTTCACGAAGAATCATTTTCTGACCAGGATGGCCGAAGAATATATCACGCTTGGCCGGGACTGGATGAAACGCATGGAACCCGCTTTTGAGAAAGCCGGGGTGCATTCTGACCACTCCGACCTCGAGGGCGACAAAAAAAAGATAGTGGACCTGAGGGATGCGTCGGATGTAATCCATTGGTATCTGTTTCAGATAAGCGTTAAGATACAACGTGCATTGCAGGGTATACAACGCAATATCGAACCGGACGATGAGACTTTCCTTTACGACTCAAACGGTTCAGCCAAAGTGGCCCTGCTGGGTATGGACCGGTCGTTGGGAGCCTGGCAGCGCATGATCGGGTTCTTTCCTGCGGAAGAAGATAACATTCTTGATATCATGATCCTGCTGGGACGCCTGCGGGAAAAAACCGAAAAGATGTTCCCGGAGGCCCGGAAATTTAAAAGACCGGGATTTGACGATTAATTTCGGTTTTTTTTCAAAAAATACTCATTTTGCGGGTGAACCACAATTTATTCCAAAAAAAATTGTACACTTCTCATGCGTAATCAACTGATAGTCTACTCACCCTCCGTAGGGCTCCGGAACTCAGAAAGGCAAAACTATTTTTTTTGATAAAGGAATCGCTTGATCTTATTGGTGGCGGTTTTGATAAAAGGCTCTTTTTGTAGTTTGACCGCGGAGACTCTCGAGAACTTGTTCACCTGGCTGTTAACATAATCCTTCACTTCATTCAGCAGCGTTTCTATCTTTTCGGTATAGAAATCCGCAGCGCTGTCTTTTAGTTCGTTGAATTTCTTTTCAAGCGCCTCAATGTTCACATTCACCAGGGCCACTAATTTTCCTTTTTCCTCGATCACGAGCGATTCATCCACGAACCAGAACTGATTGATGACCGATTCGATATCGTCGGGATAGACATTCTCTCCGCCGGGGCCTACGATGACATTTTTCAGTCGTCCTTTGATATAGAGATAGCCGTCATTATCAAAAACGCCCAGGTCGCCGGTTTTAAACCAGCCGTCGGGGGTAAGCACCTCACGGGTCATCTCAGGTTCCTTAAAATAGCCTTTCATCACACTGTCTCCCCGCACCCGTATTTCCCCTTCTCCGGTTTGGGGGTCAGGATCGTGGATAATCACCTCCAGACCTTCGATGGGAGGGCCGGTGGATTGCAGGCGCTGGTTGTGGGTACCGAAGCCGGCGATCAGCGGGGAGGTCTCTGTCAGGCCGTAACCTACCGCATACGGGAAACGGGCTTCCAGCAGAAACTCTTCAACCGCCTTGTTAAGCTTGGCTCCTCCTATCCCGAAAAATCCTATCTCACCCCCAAAGGTCTTGATGAGTTTTTTACCGGCTATACGGTTCAGCATTTTCCGGGAAGGGGGCATTTTATACAAGGCACGCATCACCCTGCTTTTTGTAAACGCAGGCAAGACTTGTTTCTTATAGATCTTTTCTATGATCAAGGGCACGGTCAACATCAGGGTAGGTTTCACCTTTTTCAGGGCCGGCAGCAACACTGCCGGTGTGGGAGGCTTCCCGAGATAATAGATACATGATCCCGAGACCACAGGGATCAGCATGCCGATGGTGTTTTCGTAAGTATGGGAAAGCGGGAGGATGGAGAGAAAACGATCGTCCGGACCGATGGGGTGTATCTTCTTTCCTTTCAGGGCATTGAACACAAGGTTCTTATGCGTGAGCATCACTCCTTTGGACTTGCCCGTAGTGCCGGAGGTATAGATGATCACAGCGAGGTCGTCTTCCCTGACCTCATATTCTCTTTGCGGTTGTGCATTTTCTTCAAAAGGAGGCAACGGATCTTTTCCCGAGACGGGTGAGAAATCTTCCAGGGCATAAATATACTGCAGGTCTTCCGGCAGGTCTTTTGCCACTTTGGCACGCAGTCCTTTCGAGACAAACAAAGCGCGGGTTTCCGAATGGCTCAGGATATAACTTATCTCGCGGGGTGTAAAATCCGGCAACAAAGGGACGGCCACAGCGCCCATGGAGGTAATGGCAAAATAGGCTATCACCCAGTTGGGGCTATTGGTCCCGAGCAGAGCGACCTTATCTCCGGGATGTATGCCGGCTTTTTCGAGCAAGGCCATCAGCGCGTGCCTTTGGGCATCCGCTTCGGCATAGGTTACCGGTTGATCGCCCACAAAAGCCAGGGCTCCGTGGGTGGGATAGGCTGAAACGGTTCTGCAGAACACGGCAGGCAATGTCATGGTCACCTTTTCGTCCATAATAATGGTTTTAAGTTAAATAAGATTCCGTTTCAGGTCGATCATTTTCAGGACGGTCACAGCGGCTTCCACGCCTTTGTTTCCGTGTTTTCCTCCTGCCCGGTCGAGTGCCTGTTGCATGGTGGAGGTTGTCAGCACTCCGAAGATAAACGGGATGTTGTACTTTATATTCAGCTGGGCAATGCCCTGGGTCACCCCCTGGCATATATAGGTAAAATGAGGCGTTTCGCCCTGGATCACACACCCCAGGCATATCACTCCGTCCACATCCGAATACTCAGCCATCCACTGGGCGCCGAGGGTAAGTTCAAAACTCCCCGGGACATGTTCCACCAGAATATCTTCCTTCCGGACGCCATGCTTCAGGAGGGTCTCCACCGCTCCTTCGGCCAGCACATCGGTGACGGTGTTATTCCACTCCGACACCACCACCCCTATTTTCAATCCTTCGCCGGAAGGAATGGCAGTGATATCAAATTCGGACAGGTTCTTTTTTTTCACGGACGGCATATACGATCCTTTATTTTCCCGAGGCAGCCAGTTCTTTTGACAGTTCTACCCGGGTGATATATTTTTCGATATTCTGGGCTTCTTTGCTTTCGGGATAGTTGTCTTTGATTTCATTATATACCTCCAGTGCTTTGTCGTAACGTTTCAGGTTTTCCAGCACCTCCCCGGCTTTCATCAGATAAATAGGCGTTACAAAGCCCGCTTTGGATTTTTCGGAAGCTTTCAGATAATACTCCAGCGCTTTTTCCTTGTCCCCGAGCTGCATCCAGGCATCGCCTGTAGCACCGAGGGCCACCACCGACACCATCAGGTCTTTGCTGTGAAACCGTGTCAGATAATCAATGGCATCTTCATACTGTCCTATCCGCAGATAAGAAATCCCGGCATAATATTTGGCCAGATTGGCAGCTTTGGTGATCTTATACTGATCAATGATATCCAGGAAGCCCAGGTTATTCCCGTCGCCGTTGAGCGCCAGATTAAAAGAGTCTTTCTCAAAATAATCTTCAGCCACGTACATCTGCGATAACGCTTCTTTATATTTTGGCAGCACCACCATCTTCTTAAAAAATGTAAAGCCTACCACGACCACAACGATTACGCCGACGATGATCGTCAGAATCTTTTGATTATCCTCGATAAACTGCTCGGTACGGGTTAACGCTTCCTCAAAACTTTCTACCTGTTTCTCTGTTTTCTTAATCTTTTTCTTCGTTTCCTTTTTGACCATCCTTTTACGATTTAATTTCCGCAAAAGTAATGGTTTTGTTTCTTTTATAAAACGGACTGCCTATATTTTTATATTTTTGTTGCGTATGAAGTCTGGAAAAATCATGAACAACCTATATCTCAATAAATTATCATTAGTACAATTCAAAAATTATCAGGAGGCTTCGCTGGAGTTTTCCCCGAAGATCAATTGTTTTGTCGGGGATAATGGCGTCGGGAAGACCAATTTGCTGGATGCGATCCACTATCTTTCGCTTACCAAGAGCTTCTTTAACAACATAGATCAACAGAACATCCTTCACGGGAAAGATTTTTTTGTGATCCAGGGGGAGTTTGTAAAAAAAGGGCATTCCGAGAAGGTTTTTTGCAGTGTCCGGCAGAACAAGAAGAAGATCTTCAAGCGCAATAACAAGGATTATGAACGTTTTGCCGATCACATCGGTCAATTTCCGGTGGTGATGATCTCGCCGGCCGACAGCAGCCTGATCCTGGAGGGCAGCGAACAGCGGAGGCGTTTTATGGATACGGTTATCTCTTTGTACGACAAACAGTACCTGCATGCCCTGATACGATACAACCGTGCTTTGTTGCAGCGCAATAAACTGCTCAAACAGTTCGAGTTCAAAAGAGAGAACTTTTATGACGAGCTGGAACTGTGGGACACACAACTGGTCGTGCCGGGAAACGAGATCTACCAAAAAAGAAAAGAATTTATTGAAAAGGTCATTCCGGTTTTTCAACAATACTATAATACCATCTCCGGAGAAAGGGAGAAGGTAGGGCTGGAGTACCGTTCTCAGCTTCACGAAAACGATTTTGAGACGCTGCTGGGTGCCAGCCGCGACAGGGACCGTGTGATGCAATTTTCGACGGTCGGTATCCACAAAGATGATCTGATCATGTCGCTCAACGATCATCCGCTGAAGAAGACCGGATCGCAGGGGCAGCAGAAAACGTTCCTGGTAGCGCTGAAGTTTGCCAAGTTCGGATTTATCCGCGATCTTACCCAGACCAAACCGATCTTGCTTTTGGATGATATTTTTGATAAATTTGATGCACACAGGGTTTCTCAGATCATCCGCATGGTGGCGCAGAATGAATTCGGCCAGATCTTCATCACCGACACCCAGCTGGAGCATCTGGAAAACATCCTGCAAGAGCTGGATACGGATTATAAGGTTTTCAAGATCAACGAAGAGATTAAGACCGTCATACCGGAAGGAGAAGCATGAAACGAACCAACACACAAAGTATCAGAGAGGTGATCCGGCAATATCTGGAGGAGATGCATCTCGACAGGAAGCTGCGGGAGGTGGCGCTGGTGAATGAATGGGAAGAGCTGGTGGGTAAGATTATCGCTTCCAAAACCGAAAGGATCTATATTCATCATGAGGTACTGTATGTGCACATCCGTTCGTCGGTGGTCAAACACGAGTTGATGATGATCAGCGAGGAGCTGAAAGAAGCGTTGAATAAAAAGGCGGGGGAAGTACTGGTAAGGGAGATTGTGTTTAAGTAAGTATGTGTAAGTAATGTGTTTAAGTAAGAAGGAGTTCCGGCTGAAAATATATGTATTTAAATAAATATTTAATTACATATTTAAATATTTATATTTTTACTATGTGGAGACGTCATGCATGACGTCTCCACACTTGAAAGCCTACTGGTCAGGCTGATCAGACTGTCTGTTCGGCATCGGCGGTGGCGGGGCGTTTATCCCGGTAGTTCAGCACCAGGATCTGGTTTGCCACCACCTCGGTGATATATTTTTTTACATCGTTGTCGTCGGTATATTCGCGGTGGGTAATTTTACCCTCCACTGCAATTTCCTGTCCTTTGTGAAGGTAATTTTCGACAAATGATGCCTGCTTGCCCCAAACCACAATGTTGTGCCACTGTGTGTCGGAGACTTTCTCTCCTTCGCTGTTACGGTAACTTTCGGTAGTTGCCAGGGTGAAGCGGGCGACTTTTCTTCCCCCTTTGATTTCTCTTACTTTGGGATCCAGACCAATGTTTCCAATCAGATTTACGCGGTTTCTTAAATTATTCATGACTCTAAAATTTAATAATTAAACATCCAAAAATTTGGTTCGCATTTTACGGCCGTAACGAATTCCGGATCAAAGGTCGGAAAGGCTCCAAAAAAGAGTCGTATATTTTACGTTTGTTTACGTTTATATCCGTATTTAAACGTTTTTATCACTGATATACTATCTTTTACAAAACCATTAAAGTTCCCGGATTTTTCGCAGATTTCTGTATCCGGGTGTTTTTAACAGGCCGTTGGCGGTCATGCCAGATTAAATAAGTGGCATATTATTTGTATTTTTAAATTGTATGCATTATATGCTTAAACTAATAATAAGGTAGATCTCAAATGCATAGTTCGCAAATGAACCATAGTATTAATATTTCATTGAGAGTCTTAATATTCACTTTATTGATTGGATGCACTAAAGAACCTAATATTAATAATCCTATAATTAATCTAGACAATTATGTTCCAATAACTAAGGAAATGTTTCTAGAAAACTTCAACCCTTCTAATAACTATAATTGTTATGAAATAAGATATTCGTTTTGCTTTTCCAGTGAAAATTACCAAGCAGTTTACACATTCAATCCAGATTACTTAAAATCTTGTGATTCAATAATACGATTAGAATTTGATTCTATTAAACCTGTTGGTGTTGCTTTTCTTAGCCCGAATTGTCTTCCATGGTGTTGTCATTATTTTATTGTAACCATTAATAATGATAACGTCAATATTTGTTACAATGAAGAAACACTAAGAGATTTTCTTGGTACAATTGACTCGAAAAGTGATGCTTTATTTTGGGCTTATACTCATGGATATTTTTTCAGATTAAATGACATTGCACACGGAGGCATATTTATTTTAAATAATAAATACTACGTTTACTCATACCAGGTTGAACAGACAAAAATTGATTGGATAAAAACAAGAGAATACATTATTGAAGTAACTCCGAATGGAGATATAAATATTATCAAAGATTTTAACGAATAACATAATAATGCACGAACCGCCAACATCGGCTATAGTGCATGCCCGGATAGGTTTCCAACCGACAATGATACGTGAAACAAAACATATTAACCAATCAATAAAAACGGAACCGCCCGCCTTCGCTCCTACTTTTGTTCAGACAGAAATGCTAACGAATAAAAATACGACCCAGGCGACAGTCACGGGTAGAAAGGATGCTCAAGCGGACAGGTCATCGGGCACGCACCATAGCCCTGACCGTTGGCAATAAGCCGAAATACCCACGCATAAAAATAACAAACCATTTGCCGTATATTTTTTGTATATTTGTACGTAAAATGACTAAAAATGGAAACGAAATTAACATTACGACTAAATAACCGGGTAATTGAGCGTGCAAAAAAATACGCAAAAAAGCAAAGAATAAGCCTGTCTAAAATGATAGAATATTACCTTGACAACCTTACAAGAGAAAAAAGTGATGAAAATAAAACAGACATTACTCCACTTATTGAAAGTTTAAGCGGAGTAATAGACTTGCCTGATGATTTTGATTACAAGAAAGAATACCGGGATTATCTAACAAAGAAATATCAATGAAAAAATTATTTTTGGACACAAACATTGTAATAGATCTACTATCCCGCAGAGATCCCTATTACAAAGAATCAGCAACACTTTTTTCATTGGCAGACCGAAATAAAATCGAAATATGCATTTCGTCATTAACCATTGCAAATACGAGCTATATTTTATCACAGCAACTAAAAACAATTAAAGTAAAAGAAATATTACGAAAACTAAGATTAGTAGTGAATGTATTACCCCTTAATGATAAAATAATCGGTTTAGCATTGAATGACGAAACATTTACAGATTTAGAAGATGGCTTTCAATATTTTACGGCTGTTGAATATGAGCAGGAAATCATTATAACAAGGAATTTAAAAGACTTTAAAACCTCACAAATACCGGTAATGACAGCCCAACAATTTCTTGAAACAATTAAATAGAAGCGGCCTATTGCCAGCATTGCATATAGCAACCTGGGGAATTTCACCTGTTCCGGGCAGAAATCTCCCTATGGGAGACAGGTTCCACAGTTTTTCATTAACTTCGTTTTCATATGACATTGACAACTCCTGCCGCCGCTTGCCATATACCAACCGTTATGGTCACCCTTGTTCCCAGTAAGACACAGGTTAAATAACATGGGCCGGAACCGCAACTTTTTCCAGGATTTTTCGTAGTTGCTCAAAATATTAAACTCATTATTTCACTTGTACAAAACCCATGACACATCATCCTTTTTTATCGGCCGCAGCATCCAGATTATCAGGGAAAACTCAAACAGGTGTTCATCCCAAAAAAGACTCAGAAAAAGTCAGGATGTTGCTACTGATCCCGGTGTGGATTTTATTCTCTTCAGCAGGAGCATCCCAGGGCGTCGATCTGCATTTTACGGTAAAGGTTAACACCTACACGCCCCCGGATGAATCGGTGTGTGTATATTTGCAAAATCTGGAGGGTTCTGATCAATGTGTTTTCAAGATGCATAAGGAACATGACAGTCTTTACACGGCAGACCTCCACACCGATCTGTTGGGACCAGGTACGGATATGAATTATAAATACTGTCGTAACTTCATGCCTGCCGGTGCCGATGAATCTTTTGACGACGGGAATAAAATGGGAATACGCACGATCCATCTCGGCACATCTTCGGTAACGATTCAGGATGAGATCCACAAATGGAGATGGATGCCGACGGACGGGAATACGGGATCCATTGATACTGCGGCATACGAGAATGTGCCGCCGGCCAGTCTGAATGACACCTCATTTCAATGCGGAATATGGTTGCCGGATTTCTGGTGGAACCGTTACTGGGCTCCGGGAGATTTTTACGATCACACGCTGGATCACATTATCATGAACAGCGGGGCCAACTGGATGCAGATCTCGCCGGCCTGTGCGATCACTCAATTTTATCCGGTACCACAGATAGATGATCAGAATATCAATTCGACGCCGGATTCCATACTCATCAAGATCATCACCGATGCACACAAAAAAGGATTGAAAGTATATCTTTCTCCCTTTGTATATCCGTATATGGCCTCCGATACCTGTACCACTTATCATTCTGCCGCCTGGTGGGGGGATTTCAGGCAAGCATGGGAGCCCTTTCTTTTAAGATATGCACAGATTGCGCAGGATTACGGAGTTGAGATGTTTCAGTTTGTTATGTGGACCAATAACGGATTCTGGTCGATCCGGGATGAAGAAAAATCCTCCCTGGATTCTATCGGGGGCCTTTTGCTGGGAGAGATAAAAGATCAATATACGGGGAAGATGGTTATTCAGTATAATAAGTACGGTCCACAGCTCGATTTATACAAAGCGGGGGATTACCTGGGCATTATCCTGGCCAATTTTTTCCCCTGGAAGCTGGGGACGGACACATCCCCTACGGTTGCCGAGATGAGAACCAGGTTGAGTGACGGGCTGGACAATGACCTGTATCCCCTGGTTTCGGCTATCGGTAAAAAAGTAATCGTAAATTCCATTTCTGCCTGCAGCTACGACGGGACAACCATTGACACTCCCGACTGGGCAAGTCTTCTCTATTATTTTGATGATGATACGACCGTGCCTGTTGATCTGCAGGAGCAAGCCGACGGTTACGAGGCGATGCTGCATGAGATCGCCACCCGGGACTGGATTGCCGGGGCCTATAGCTTCAATTACAATTACTGGAGTTCGATAGATAAGGCTCCTTCGATAAGGTCCAAGCCGGCCGAAGGCATTGTACGCAAATGGTTTCGCTGGATCGTTCCCGACAACAGGTTTATCCGGATCGACACCACGACACACGGGACTACCGTTCCGGAGCCTTCTGCCTATATCAGAACCAGGGACAG
>JANTHB010000056.1 GCA_024762655.1 Bacteroidales bacterium | reverse complement strand
TATTGTTCCTTTGGATACTCGGGTTTACCGTTGTAAATCCGAATGAGTCCAGGGTTCTGGTTTTATTCGGGGCCTATAAGGGCTCCATAAAAAAGAACGGATTTTTTTGGGTGAATCCTTTTTTTGTCAGGCAGAAGATCTCATTGCGGGCCCGCAACTTCGACAGTGAGACCATTAAGGTGAATGACAAGATCGGCAATCCGATCATGATCGGGATGGTGCTGGTATGGCAGGTGGAGGATACCTATAAGGCGGCTTTTGAGGTGGATGCCTACGAGCATTTTGTGGTGGTGCAAAGCGAGGCTGCACTGCGTAAGCTGGCGGGTCTGTATCCCTATGACAATTTCGAGGATCACGATGCGGTGATGACATTGCGTTCGGGGGGTGAAGAGGTTAATCATGAGCTGGAGAACGAGATCCGTGAGAGACTGGCGATGGCCGGTATTAGGGTGATAGAGGCACGCATCAATTACATTGCCTATGCTGCGGAGATAGCTCAGGCCATGCTGAAACGGCAGCAGGCCACTGCGATTGTCGCGGCCCGTTTCAAGATCGTCGAGGGGGCGGTGAGTATGGTGCAGATGGCCCTGGAGCAGCTGAAGGATAAGGAAATCATCGAGATGGATGAGGAGAAAAAAGCCGCCATGGTCAGCAACCTGATGGTGGTGCTCTGCAGCGATAAAGATGCAGCTCCCATCGTGAATGCCGGAACCTTACATCATTAACGGATGAAAAAGAAATCTTTTGTGCTGCGGATTGACCCGGAAAAGATGGAGGCCCTTGAGAAGTGGGCGGCAGATGAGTTTCGGAGCATCAACGGCCAGATAGAATGGATCATTGATCAGGCTTTGCGGAAAAACGGACGCCTGAAAAAGCACAGGGAAAAACCAGGCGATCCCGGAAGGAATGCATGATGCCTCTTATTTTGGGTGATATAAAGTTCCCGAAATTGCGAAGGCAGGGACAAGGCACTGATTTGTCATAGAAGTTGACAAAGTAAAGTAACGTAAAGACAAGCCATGCCATGCCTGGTCTTCTGAGAGATAGAACAACTACTTTAGGTATCTTTCTTCAAGGGGTGATGCTTATTGACATAATAAGAAACAGGGATATGAAAAAAACGTTATCCCTTGTTGAACATGATCAGACCGCTGAGACCATGGGCCAGCAGGAAGGAGAATATGACCAGGGCTAGCCAGTTATCCCCGATGGAAAATCCGTTTACTGTCTTCCCGGATAACAGATAGAAGATAACCGCCGCCAGCAGGGTCAGTGCGGCAGTGAGATTACCTGTCCGGTAAAACAACTGGATTTCCCGCTCATCCGGATTTTTCTTCCTGAATAAGGGAAGCAGGGCAAAAAGAGCAAAGGCGCTTATCCCTGCCCTGCCGAAAAGAATTACGGCTGCGAAACCGATCACACCGACGATGAGTTCGAAAATAAATCGTTTGTTCATTTTTCAGTCCTCCTATTATTTTAAGTAAAACAGATCTTCAACGTTACATGCAAAAAATTCTGCCATTTTCAGGGCCAGCTTGACAGATGGATTGAATTTTCCCTGTTCGATGGCAATGATGGTTTGACGGGAAACTCCTACGTTATCCGCCAACTCAGCTTGCGTGACGGAACCCTTTTTTACTCTCCACATCTTCAGGTTGTTGTTTAAATCGTTTTTCATAATGTCTGATATTTACCACAAATGTAAATAATAATTTACAAAATGTCAAGTAAAATGTACATTTTTTTTCTTAACAATTATTTAATGTATGAATACGGGTTGTTAAGTAACTGAAAGTGGTACCTTTGTGGTATGCCAATAAGGAGATCCTACAAAATAAAACTCTTCGTCAATATTCTGGCGGTATTTTTGGTGACAATAGTGATTGTTGCTGCTTTTCAGTACCACCGGGAGAAAGAATACCGCTTTAACTTATTGAATAACACTTTAAGCACTATTAATAAGATTACCGATCAATATATCAGAAACAAGAAGATTTTTTTAACAGGGAATTATCCTTTGCTGGATTCCCTGATGATGATTATCCCGGAAAAGGGAATACGTGTGACGATTATTGATAAAGAGGGACGGGTTTTATATGACAGTTTTGTGAAACGGTATGATACGTTAGAGAATCATTTAGGTCGTCCGGAAGTCCAGCAGTCACTCAGAAAGGAATATGGCACCAATATACGCAAGTCTGCTTCTACGGGAAGGGATTTTTATTATTATGCCAAAAACTACGGAAAATATTTTGTCAGGACGGCTATTTTGTATGATCTGAATGTGGTTAATTTTTTAAAAACGGATCATCTGTTTATCTATTTTACGCTGTTGATGTTTGTTTTTACTTTCGGGGTGCTTATTTATTTGACAGACAGGCTTGGAGATACGATCACGAAGCTGGAAAAATTTGCGGTAAAAGCGGGACAAAATGACCCTATTGACACCTCTATAACTTTTCCTAAAAATGAGTTCGGAATCATAGGGAAACAGATTGTGCAGATATACGAAAGTCTGCGGAAGACCCGGGATGAACTTTACTCGGAGAGGGAGAAACTATATCGTCATCTGCAGGTGATCGATGAAGGAGTAGCTGTGTTCTCTTCTTCCAAGGAGAGAATTCTCGCCAATCCTCATTTTATTCAATATGTAAGTAATCTTTCAGACCGGACGGTTACCGAGGCGGAATTTGTTTTTGCATTGGAAGAGCTTAGGGAATTCAACGAATTCATTGACAGGATTCTCCTTTCCGGGAAGATGAAGGAGCAACAGAAACAAGTGGTTATTCAAAAATCCGGACGTTTTTATCAGGTACAGTGCGTAATTTTTCAGGACCGTAGTTTTGAGGTGTTGATCAATGATATTACAAAGCGGGAAAAAAACAGACTCATCAAGCAGCAGATGATATCTAATCTGGCACATGAATTAAAAACCCCCGTTACATCGATTATGGGATACCTGGAAACTATTCTTACCCACGAAACCATAGATCAGGAAAAACAGCGACATTTTATTAAGAGGGCTTTTCAGCAGTCAAAACGACTGACCTCATTGATTCGGGATATTTCTATGCTCAATAAAATAGGGGAAGCGGAGGATTATTTTAAGATCAGTAAGATCAATCTGAACAAACTGGTAAAAGATGTGGTTGAGAACTTACAGTTTCGTCTGACGGAGAGGCATATGGAGGTTAGGGTGCATATTGACAGGTTAACGGTTGTAACAGGCAATTGGGAACTGATCTATTCCATCTTTCAGAATCTGTTGGAAAACACGATATTGTATGCCGGAGAGGGAGTAACTGTGGATATTGCAATGTACATGGAGGAGGATGAGTATTATTATTTTTCATATGCAGATACGGGACCAGGTATCCCGGAAGAACATCAGGCGCGGATTTTTGAACGATTTTACCGGATAGATAAAGGCAGGTCACGTAAACGGGGAGGTACCGGCCTGGGGCTCTCGATTGTAAAGAATGCAGTGATCTTTCACCGTGGAGACATTTCAGTCCGTAACCGTCCGGGTGGTGGGGTGGAATTTCTCTTTACGCTGGCTAAAACCAGGGCGTAAAACACCAACCTTCTAAATATTAATGTAAAATTAACGCAAAAGTGAATCTATGTTAAGATTATATTAACATACAAAATTTAATTTTGTGCTATAATCTATGAGCAGATTTAATAGAAAAACAATAAATATTTTAGAAAGATGAAAAAAGCAGGTTTAATTATATTTACGGCTTTGTTGGCTGTTTCTTTCGGAACCAGTGTTTTTGCCGATGGTAAAGATAAAAAGAACAAGTCTACCGATTCGTCAACTGCGATCGCAGCCACTTCTGTCATCTCAGGCCGGGTAATCGATGCTGAGACGGGAGAAGCATTGACAGGGGTACTTGTAAAGATCAGCGGAACCGACCGGGAGGTTTTTACGGATTTTGACGGAGAATTTGTTCTCCGGGATATAATGCCCGGGGATTATGATCTGGTAACAAAAATGATCTCTTATAAAGTGCATGTGGATAAAAATCTTCAGGTATCGCATGGTTGCGAGAAAAAAGTGAAAATAAAAATGAAAAAGAATTAATGAACTTTTTCCTCTGATGATAAAAAAAAGCGGTTTCAAACCGCTTTTTTTTGCCCGTTTTTTCTACTAAGGTACCCGGTTGTCAAAATTTTTCTTACTTACCAGCTTTCCGTTGGCATCATAGATTTTCCAGACGCCGGTCTTTTTGCCGTTACGATAGGTCATATCATAACGCAATATTCCCTTATCATCCCAGATTAACCATTTTCCATCTTTATGTCCATTGAGATAATGCGCTTCAGCGGTTTTGATCCCTTTCCTGTTCCAGGTTTCCCATTTGCCGTCCATCTTATTGTGTTTGTATGAACGCAGCTCATGAAGCTTTCCGTCAGGGAAATATATCTTAACATATCCGTCCTTCATGCCATCGTGCAACACCATTTCGGTTCGTAGGGTTCCGTCCCCGTAAAATTCTTTATATATCCCTGAATATGGTTGGTCATTTTCAGTATAATAAAGTCCGTCATCCCCCTGGACAATTTGTCCCTGGGAAGATGAAAGCGACAATGTTATCCCAAAAATTACTGTGATCAAGTATTTCATTGTTTTCATGGTTGGTCCAGTTATTCTGTAATTGAAAATAAATCAGACTTCAAAAATAATGTATTAAATTTATTTACTACCTGTCTGTAAAAACTTCATTTTACAGGTTTAAGGTATATTTTATATCTTACCGGTCTGTTATCAGCTTTACTTCCTACCAAATAAAAATTAATTAAATCAAGATGATCATATACGTGGTCCCATTTAATAAAGGCTGTTGTGTCTATTTGGGATGGCATTTTAAAAGGAAGGCCTAATTTAGTAATACTCTGAGCGATGAAAGGATATTGGGGCTTATGGACAATGGCTTCTAAAAACTTATTTTTTGCAAAACGGAACTCGGTTGAGTCCAAATCATAGAATAGAAGAATATAACGTTCCCTGCCAAAGATAAGTTTATGAAAAGCCGAATCAGGTTTTTCCCCAACTATTTGGATAACTTCTTCCGGGGTGTTGCGATACGAAAGCTTCGTTGCATCAAAAAGATGCTTATGATCCTTTTTATCATTACAAGCAGCAAGCGATAAAGTAATTATCAGAAATAACGTTTTATATTTTACAGGTTTCATGATAAAATCAATCAAACTTATAGGTTAATGATAAAGAAAATGATCGGCCCGGTTGGTATCTTGTAGTGTAATAAATATTATCCCCTATATTCATCTCTTCGGAATAGGTACTATTCAAAATATTTTTTGCTCTGAAACGGATTGAATAGTGTTTGCTAAAGGTTTTCTTAATGTTGAAATTCAAGTCGGGCATTGGTTGCAGGTATATCGAAGGCAGGTCGATTTGGTAAACAATCAGTCTCTGACCCGTCATATTGAAGTTAACCGAAGATTCCCAGCCTTGGTCGTTACTCTGGTAAGAAAGGTTTGCATTTATGGTGTAGGGGGCCTGGTCGTACATGGCTCTTTTGTCAGAAGCTCCCGGATTCCAGGTATGAATGCTTTGCAGCTCATCAGGGGTAACCCTTACAAATGCATATATATAGGAAAAGTTGGCAGCGACTTTAAAATGATGGAGCCAGCTATTCTTTTTTCCTAAGTGTTTGCGGACTTCCAGTTCGGTTCCATATAAAACAGAGTGCTCTACGTTTTTATACTGAAACTGACTGCCCGAACCGCCGGCGCTCGGGATTTGAGCATTTTCAATTGGATTGAAAAACTGCTTATAGAATAGACTTATCGACAGGTATTCTCCCATCTTTGGATATTTTTCCCATCTCAGATCAAAGTTGTTAATGGTTGTGCTTTTCAGGTTTGGGTTTCCGTTCTGAATGTAACCGCCAATAAAATCATAAGTGGCTAAGGGTGAAAATTCTCTAAAAGATGGACGGGCCAACGTTCTGTTGGCAGAGAGTCTTACATTTGTTTTCTCACCGTTATGATAAGTCAGAGCCAGGGATGGAAGAAGGCTCGTTGTGTTAATCTTTCCTTTTGTACCGTCAAATGCAGCAAGAGACATATCCGTTTTCTCGAATCGGACACCGGTGGTAAGCGAGATATGCTCAATAAGAGGACTTTCAATCATTAAATAACCGGCAAGTAAATTCTGGTTGGCATCATAGTTATTGGGCGCAGCAAAGTCGGTTATAAGGAAATTCCTGAGTTGATTGCCGTTGTACCCCAGATTCTCGTCGGTGAAGAGTTCGGACACATCTCCGTTGTAATTCTTGTTATAACGAATGCTATAGTAATATGCCTGTTCTCTGAACGACCGGGTTTTGTATGTATAGGCGCCTCCGAATTTAACTTTTGAACTTACGCCCCAGGTATGAACCGGCAAAGTAAAGTCGATTTTGCCATTATAATTCTTCTCTTTTAAATCCCTGAAGAAGCGATAAGGCTTTTCGTTATTTCCTACGTAGAATAACGAATCCCCCTGATCATTTATGGTGTAAGCATTCCGCATGAGCCTTAAATCGGGCTGGCCGATAAAGGAAAGTGTAAAAGAGTTGTTCCAGTGAACAGTCATTTTGTTTAAAGCGTTAAAAACATGGTCCCCACTTAGTTGTCCGTTAATAAACGAACGTTCTGTATAGGCAATTCCACGGTTTTGCAACCGGTCGGTAGAGTCCGGGTTGGTGTCCAGCTTGTACCCATCCTGATAACGACAAATGCTTGCACCACTCTGATTAGCCAAAATCCCCACGCCAATTTTGTTCAGATCGTTCATCTTATACGTGAGATTCAGTAAACTACCCATAAGCACTTCATCGGTGGATTTTTGTTCTCTTGTTGCTGACAAAATATCTCTGTCTAAAGTCGTTTGTCCTGCGCTAATTCCCTCATAAACATTTTGAATGCCATTGAAATAATTTTTAAAATCACGATGATAGGAAAGTCCGAAAATGTATCCAAGTTGTTTGCCGAACAGTTTTGTTGCATTTCCTACGGATAAGTTAAGTTTATGATCCGGAAATTGGGGTGCGTGGGTGGGTTGAAATTGTCTGTTTTTAAAGGCTCTGGAAACAGATGTAATGCCACTGGGGTCAAGGTAAGGATCGGGAAAGGTTTCGGCCGTATATTTGCTTACTTCACGAGGCAATGACCTGAAACCATTATCGAAGCCCAGAAAATCCGTTCGGCTTCCTTGGGCTACCAGAAAGTTGTCGTTAAAATTTGCCTGGTGATTGTACTCAAAACCCACAGAAATTTGAAAATTAAATGAATTCGGAAAATCTTTTGTTTTAATATCAACTATGCCTCCGGCAAAATCGCCAGGCAGGTCAGGTGAGAACGTTTTGTAAACAATGATGTTGTCAATTAAATTGGCAGGAAACATATCGAGCTGGACTGAATTCTTGTTTGGATCCAGGCTGGGAATTTCCGAGCCATTCAATGTCGACTTGCTGTAACGATCGCCAAGTCCTCTGACAAAAACATATTTTCCCTCGCTAATCGTTACCCCCGTAACCTTTCTCAGCGCTCCGGCAGCATCGCTGACCCCAATCTTTGAGAATTGGTCGGATGTAATGGCATCAAAGAGTTTAGGTGATTTCTTTTGCATGGTTAGTAAAGCATTTTCGTTATTTCTAACGGCCTTGGCAGTCACCGTTACTGCATTTAATTGAATGTCGGCCGGTTTTAACCTTACCGTAATGTCATTGGTTTGATTGGATTCAATGGTTAACCCTTGAATAATCTGGGTTTGATATGAAATGTAGCTGATGCGTAGATTGTATACTCCGGGAGCCAGGTTTAAAAAAGCGCGTCCGTCCAGATCGGTGGTGGTGCCTGTTGTTGTGCTATCAATTACAACGGTTGCACCTATAAGCGTTTCTCCTGTTTTATCGTCCACCACCAGCGCTCTCAGTGTTCCTTCCTGTGCATGCAGAATAAAAGTTTGCAAAATCAGCATCATTACAAAAACTGTCTTTTTCATAGGTGTTTTATTAAGAAAAACCAACAAAAGGGAGGTAGAAAATCTACCGCCCTCCTGTTGAGAAAAAATATATATATAGAGAAACTATCTGTTTATCACGGTCCATGTGTATGACCAGTTTGCAAAGAATGGTGTTCCGGCAGGGTCAACAGCGCCTTTATATCCTTTGTCTTCCAGTCCGAAGGAAGAAAGTCCGGTAGCAAGGTTTGTTGTTACATCGCCGGCTGAGGGTGTGAATTTGCTGCTGCCGGAACCAAAACCGGGATCGACAATATGGTTGTGAGCCATTAGATATTGCTCCACTCCGTATTCTTTTACCGGATCTGTTTCGTCGCTGAGCTGGAAAACATTGGCAAAACCGGTGGAGTCGTTTGTAGTAACGCCATTGGTATAAAATAAGTTGTTTTCAATTTTCAGGTTCCCATAACCGCCATCAGCTAAGCTTAACCATTGGTCGTAACAACTGGCCGATTTACTATCATCAGGATTGATTTTATCGGTTCTTCTTTCCATATCCATGGGCCCGTCAAATCCGTAAAAGATAGAGTTGTAGAAGCTACCTGCGTAGCCATCGCGCATGTAGAATGTTTGTTTATTACTAGATGAAAGACCCGTATTTTCGCCTTCTCCGTACAAGGTGATATTAGCCATTTTTGCGGTAGCAAAAGGTTTTTGGGCTTCGTTTGCACCTACCCCTCCATCTAGTTCTGCACCACGGGGGTCACTACTTTGGTTGGTTGAAGCTTTTTTCCATACCAAAGCGTTTTGAACTGTTCCATGAAACCCTTCATCCTCATCCAGTCCGTCATCACCAATATAGCTAAGTACCACGTTGGTTAGGTGTGCTGCGCCGCCAAAAAATTCAATGCCATCATCAAAATTAGAGAAAACCTCAATATGATCCAGGGTCGTTCCAGCACCAACCGCCCCTAAAGAAATACCGTTGATTTCATTATCCGCACCAATAACACTTCCTCCATGGCGTACTGAAACATATTTTAATGTTCCGGAGTTATCATTGTCATCATTCCCACCATATAAACCTCTTGTTTCATCAACAGGAATCCCTTCAATTTGTTTTGATCCTCCTTCAGCAATATTATTGGTAGTTGCTTTCCCTAAAATAATTAAGCCACCCCAGGTTTGAACTGCGTCATCAGGAACAGAACCATTCAAATCGTCGGCTAATCCGGTCATAATAATAGGTTCGCTTTCGTTGCCAACGGCATTGATTTTACCTCCTCTGGCTACAATAAGTGCAGAAGCCCCAGCACCTTGTCCCGGTTGTCCTTTAATTACGGTTCCCGCATTGATGGTTAATGTCTGCCCATCGTTAACAAAAATAAAACCACGCAAAATATAAACGGTGTCCTTCGACCACGTAACCGTTCCTGTACCATCAGGACTTGAGTAAACATCTTTTTTCGGCTTAGCGGGTTTGGCAGTAATGTTCAATGTTGCTGTAGCGTCGTCGAATTTTGAGTTTTTATCGGTAACTTTTAAGTTCACTGAACCTGCTCCTACTGTGTTACTTGCGGTGAAAGTTACAACAACTTCTCCGGTGGTTGAACCGTTATCGGGTTCACGCTTGACCGTTGCACTTCCATTTATAGCAGTGGCCGTTGCCTCTAAAAATCCTCCTGGTACGTTTACCTGAAATGTTACGTCTGCTGTTGTTCCAACCTGAACGTCGATTGCAGTAGTTGGAGCCGTTACTTTAGGGGCATCCGGTGTGATGGTCTCTTTCTTACAGGAATTAAAAACCAAGGCGGTTCCGATCAGTATCGGTAGAATCCAAATTCCTTTTTTTAATGCTTTCATTTTTGTTTTTTTTTGATTTGATAAAAAGATTTTTAAGCTTTATTTACCGGCAAAGAAATACTCTTTGTATGTATTAATCTTTATGCTAAGATTAACAAATGTTTAATATTGATTCCTGGATTAGTTCAAAGGGTTTATATACCCTGTTCAAAGCAGTATGGCCCTTAGTACACAGAATATTCTTTTAGTATTAGACACGAACATAGCGAGTTAAGTGTTCTTAGGCTTGGATAAAATAATGCCTGGATGAAAAAAATTCACCCATCTCTATCCTTCTTTTATCCACCCGGGTTAAGGAAATATTAAGTTGCAAACAGGATTTAAATTGAGTTTTACAAAATATTAAAATTAAATTAACATCGGGGAGCGGTCATTTATGTAAAAATCTGTATTTTAGCCCTGTAAAACAGAAACTATGGAGCATACAGTACCTAAAATCCTGTTGGTAGATGATGAAGAGGATATTCTTGAATTTTTGTCCTACAATCTCAGTCAGGAAGGCTATGAAGTATTGACGGCAGACAATGGAAATGACGCCGTGAGAATCGCTTCCGAAAAACGCCCGCACCTGATTCTGCTGGATGTTATGATGCCGGGTATGGACGGGATAGAGACCTGCGGTGAAATGCGGAAAATACCCGGCCTGGAACATACGATCATTGTCTTTCTGACAGCTCGCGGTGAAGATTATTCCCAGATAGCCGGCTTTGATGCCGGAGCGGATGATTATCTGGTAAAACCGGTGAAACTTAAGGTGTTGCTGAAGCGGGTGCGGGCTTTGCTCAAACGTTCGGGGAGAAAAAAGGAAGAACAAGCTGAACAAAATAGATCTCCCCAGTATGATATTAAGATTGACAGAGAAAGGTATGTTGTGATACGGAAAGGAGAAGAGATATTTTTACCGAAGAAAGAATTTAGATTATTGTCATTGCTGATGTCCAAACCGGGTAAGGTCTTTTCCCGCGAGGAGATTTTTCTTAAAATCTGGGGCAATGATGTGATTGTGGGAGACCGTACCCTGGATGTGCATATTCGAAAACTACGGGAAAAAATAGGTGAAAATTACATCCATACCGTGAAAGGGGTAGGGTATAAATTTGAAGAGAAACGGAGCGTCTGAGAAAAGTAAAAACCCCGCTTATTGGGCTGGGTTTTTTTGTATGCTTTTCAACCGGTTAAGCGGTGATCGCTTTCTTTTTGGTAAACATCTTTATCCAGAAGTCATAGAAAATAAGCAGTCCGCCAATTGGACCCAGTCCACAAAATTGGTGACGATGTCGGCATAGGTGTACAAAACTATAAAAAAAAGTAAATTCAGTCATACAGGGTATTTTTCTTTTTAGTAGTTTAGGGATTCAAAATAGTGAGTAGGATCCGGTATGAAAAAAGATGTGCTGCTTCTTTCTTTTTTGTTTCTTTTTTCCGGCATTATTGTATTAGCGCGGGAATATCATGTATCCGTTCACGGGGATGATCAGGGGGATGGGACCATAGCGTCTCCTTTCAGGACGATTTCGAAAGCTGCCGAACAGGCAGTGGCAGGGGATATCATTATTGTGCATGAAGGAGTGTACCGCGAGTGGGTCAACCCGCCACGCGGCGGAGAATCCGATGAAAAAAGAATTGTTTACCGGGCCGGAGAGGGAGAGAAAGTGGTGATCAAAGGGTCGGAAATAATCAGGGGATGGAAAAAGTTCAGAGGGGATGTATGGAGAGTGACCCTTCCGGATACTTTTTTCGGGAATTTTAATCCGTACAAGGAGATCCTGCATGGCGACTGGTTTAATGACCGGGGCAGGATTCATCACCCCGGAGAAGTCTATGTTAACGGACAATCTCTGTACGAGTCGGCTACCCTGGAAAATTTGTTCGTGGCAAAAACATTGAAAGTGGATGGTAAAAATCTTTACCCCTGGTATTGTGAAACGGACAAGGATAATACTTACATCTATGCCTGCTTTCACGGCTTACATCCCAACAGGGAACAAGTGGAGATTAACGTGCGCCGCACATGTTTCTATCCTGAGAAACCGGGCGTGAATTATATCACGGTGAAAGGCTTTATCATGCGGCAGGCAGCTACCCCCTGGGCCCCTCCTACGGCCGAACAGCCCGGACTGCTGGGAACTCACTGGAGCAAAGGCTGGATCATTGAGGACAATGTAATAAGTGATTCAAAATGTGTGGGGATCACCCTGGGGAAAGACCGGAAAAGCGGTCAGAATGTCTGGTCGAAGAATCCCTGCATTGATGGTGCTACTCATTATAACGAAGTGATCTTTAGGGCACTGAAAGAAGGTTGGTCGAAAGAACATATCGGATCACATATTGTCCGGAATAATACGATTTATAATTGCGAACAGGCTGGCATCGTCGGGAGTCTTGGGGCCGTTTACAGTCAGATCTGTGAGAATCATATTTACAATATCTGGATCAAACGATTGTTTACCGGCGCTGAAATTGCGGGGATCAAAATCCATGCGGCCATTGATGTGAAAATCAGGCAGAACCGCATCCACAATGTTGGAAGGGGTATTTGGCTCGACTGGATGGCCCAGGGAACGCGTGTTTCCGGAAATCTGCTTTATGATAATACCGAAGAAGACCTCTTTGTGGAGGTGGATCACGGACCTTTTCTTGTAGACAACAACCTGTTCCTTTCTCCTAAAAGTCTGAGAAACTGGAGTGAAGGAGCTGCCTGTGTCCATAACCTGATGGCCGGGTATCTGGAGGTGTATGAAGAGAGAGCCCGGTATACCCCGTATATGTTTGCTCATTCGACCCAGGTGGCAGGCTTGCGGAATATTCATGACGGCCAGCAGCGGTACTACAATAATATTTTTATGATACCTGACGCACGTAAGTCTATTAAAATTCCCGGCAACAGACATTACATGTGGTTCGCATGGGGTCTGGCAGCCTACGACCGGTCTTCCCATAAAATGATGCTTGACGGGAATGTTTATCTGAACGGGGCAAAACCATACAGGCTGGAACCCGGTTATCTGGCAGCCCCGGATTTTGACCCGGGGATACAAATAGAAGAGAAGGGAAAACATGTCTATTTAAGTTTAACGTTCCCGGACTCTTTGAAAAACACCGGAACACCGTTTATTACCACAGCGTTTCTGGGAAAGACAAAGATTTCCCGTCTGCCGTATGAAAATCCCGATGCAACACCGTTGCAGATTGACACCGACTACTTCGGCAATACGAGAAACAATAAGAATCCGGTTCCGGGGCCATTTGAAAATATTACAGCGGGGAAAGTTAGATTGGAAGTTTGGTAAGCGTTAGAAGACAAAAGTCAGACGGCGGACAGAGAACCCTTTTCTATGGCTCTTGAAAACCTTTCAGCCCTGATTAAAGAATCCCTTTCTGCAGTGCCTTCGTGTTTCTCTGCATTAAACCCGGGTTTAACTTCAGGTTTTTGTTTATGATTTATAAATAAAGTAATTTTATCCTGATCGTTGTGGTTATTTGTTGTTAGAAGAATAATTTTATCTTTACGTATAAATTGAATAAAATGCATAGAAAAGGTTTTTTCCCATTCGATTTACCTTTCATTGTACCGGGAATGATTGTCGCTGTTGTGTTCTTAACTTTTTCCTCGTGTCGCCCGAAGACTCCGGAGAGGAAGGCAAAAAAGCCAAACATTGTATTTATCTTCGCTGATGACCTGAACTATAACATGGTCCATGAGCTGGGCAATCCTGAGATCATAACCCCCAATCTGGACAAGCTGGTGCGGGAGGGCGTTACCATTACCCATGCTTATAATATGGGTGCCTGGACACCTGCTGTATGTGTTTCCAGCCGGGGGATGCTGAATACAGGGCGGTCGTTGTGGGAGGCGCATAAGATGGTGCCGCAGGAGAAAAGATTGGCTGAAGAGGGTGAATTATGGGCCGGGATGATGAAAAAAGCAGGGTACGAGACCTATATGACCGGGAAATGGCATGTGAAAGTGAAACCTCAGCTGGTTTTTGACCATGTGATCCATGAGCGACCCGGGATGCCCAACCAGACACCCCAGGGCTATAACCGGCCCCAGGGTCCGAACGATACCATATGGGAGCCCTGGGATACGGTGTATGGGGGTTACTGGAAAGGAGGGATGCACTGGAGCGAGGTGCTGGGAGATGATGCTGTGCATTTCCTGCAGGAGGCGTCTAAAAAAGATAAACCGTTCTTTATGTATCTGGCATTTAATGCCTCCCATGATCCGCGCCAGTCCCCTAAAAAGTTTGTGGAGATGTATCATGTGGACAGTATCTCCCTGCCGCAGAGTTTTCTTCCGGAATATCCTTACGGGGAGAAGATCGGTGCGGGGAGGAAATTACGGGACGAGAGACTGATGCCTTTTCCGCGGACCCCCTATGCCGTGAAGGTAAACAGGTTGGAATACAATGCCATTACCACGCATATGGATGTGCAGATCGGCAGGATACTGCAAGCCCTGAGAGAGACGGGGAAAATGGATAATACCTACATCTTCTTCACCGCTGATCATGGATTATCCATAGGAGCCCACGGGTTGGCAGGGAAACAAAATCTGTATGATATCAGCATCCGGGTGCCTTTCATAGTTGTGGGACCGGGGGTTCCCCAAAACAGGAAAATACATACAGATATCTATCTCCAGGATGCGATGGCTACCGCCCTGGATCTGGCAGGGGTGCAGAAACCGGACTTTGTTTTCTTTCACAGTGTTCTGCCTATAATTAAAGGAGAACGGAAAATTAGCTATTATCCGGCCATTTATGGTGCTTATCTGAACTATCAGAGAATGATCCGGGAAGACGGTTTTAAACTGATCATTTATCCGGAAGTGCCTGTTGTCCTTTTATACGACCTGAATAAAGATCCGCATGAAATAAATGATCTGGCTCAGAAACCGGAATACAAAGACAAGGTGAAGCGTCTTTTTGCCGATTTTGAAAAACTCCAGGATCAGATGGGAGATACCTTAAACCTCAGGCGCTTTTTCCCGGAATTATCCGGTCGAAAAAGTAAATGACCTCTCCCCCTGCCCCTCCCCCGCGGGGGAGGGGTTTGGGGTGGGGTAAGAAGAAAGAATATGGCATATCTTGGAAAAACAGTTGAGAAGAATATGTTTTATGGTGCTGAGAAGGAAATATTTCAGCGTGCCAGAGAATTACGCAGGAATATGACGGAAGCAGAGAAAATTCTTTGGTCCAGAATACGCAATAAACAAATCAATAATACTGTTTTCCGAAGGCAACACCCAATAGATATTTTTATAGTTGATTTTTATTGCCATAAACATAAATTAGTGATAGAATTAGATGGAGGAATCCATAAGCATCCGGATATACAGGAAAGAGACAAAAATAGGTCGGCAGAAATGGAAAAGTATGGACTGAAAATTATTCGTTTTACCAATAATGAAATATTATCAGATGTGAATAAAGTGATTGAAAAAATAAAAAAATATATGAAATGACCTCTCCCCCTGCCCCTCCGCCCGGACGAAGCCCGTTCGGACGGGTCCCCCACGGGGCTTATTGTCGAAGCGGAATGCTAATGAATTCGATTTAAACCATAACCTATTAAAGTTAAAACCATGAAAAAGCTCACATTTGTATTGTTAATGATTCTGGGGGTAACTGTGCTTCCCGGTTGTTCCGGAACAAAAAAGAAAGAAGTGAAAAAAGCAGAGCAGGTGTCACAGGCCGATAAGATGCAATGGTGGAAAGATGCCAAGTTCGGCATGTTTATCCACTGGGGTGTATACTCTGTCCCGGCGGGTGTATATAAAGGACATAAAGTCAAAGGGATCGGGGAGTGGATCATGAACCGGGGGAAGATCCCCGTAGCCGAATACAGGGAATATGCCAAATCCTTTAATCCGGTGAAATATGATCCGGAAGCCTGGGTGAAACTCGCCCGGGAAGCCGGAATGAAGTATATGGTGATCACTTCCAAGCATCATGATGGTTTTGGTATGTTCGACTCGAAAGTGACCGACTGGGATATTGTAGATGCCACCCCTTATCACAAGGATGTGTTGGCTCCGTTGGTCAAAGCATGCCGTGAACAGGGTATGCATATCGGTTTTTACTATTCTCAGGCTCAGGATTGGAATCATCCCGGTGGAGCGGCGTACCGGGTGCCTGCCACGGCCGGGTGGCCTAATCCGGATTCCACGCGTATCGACAAGTATACGGCTGAGCATGACGGCCACTGGGATCCTGCACAATTGGGCAGCTTCGACGAATACCTGGACAATATCGCCGTACCCCAGGTCAGGGAGATCCTCTCCAACTACGGCCCGATAGATATTCTGTGGTGGGATACTCCGAAGAACATGACTCCCAAGCGGGCTGAAAAATTTCTTCCGATCATTGCCCAATATCCTAAACTGATAACAAACAATCGGTTGGGCGGTGGAATAAAAGGGGATCTGGAAACCCCGGAACAATATATTCCGGCTACCGGTTTTCCGGGGCGTAACTGGGAGGTTTGTATGACTATGAATGACACCTGGGGGTATAAATCCTGGGATCATAACTGGAAATCGGGAGAAGATCTGTTACTGAAACTTTCTGAGATCGTTTCCAAAGGAGGAAACTTTCTGCTGAATGTAGGCCCGACCTCAGAAGGACTGATTCCGCAGGCCAGCATAGACCGTCTGAAATATATCGGGAGATGGATGAAGAAAAACGGCGAAGCTGTTTATGGAACGACAGCCAGCCCCTTCCCATGGCTGCCATGGGGCAGAGCTACCCTGAAAAGAAATAAACTGTATCTCCATGTGTATGACTGGCCACAGGATGGGTTGTTGAAACTTCCGTTGGGAAACAAGGTGGAGAAAGCGTATCTGCTGGTCGATCCTGAAAACATGCTTAAGGTTGAAAACAAAAAAGGTTATGTGAAAATCTCTGTGCCTGCCGAAGCGCCTGATTCTGTTATTTCTGTTGTTACCCTTGTGTTTGAAGGAACGCCACAGGTGTTGCCGGTACCGACGGCAGGGAAAAGAGGAAAAGCCTCTTCTGTGGACGACATGTCCAAAGTGGAAAATCTTTTTAATGGCAATCCGAAAGACAAATGGATGCCTGCCAAAGGGGACAAGAACCCCTGGGTGGAGGTAGATCTGGGTGAGCCCGTTGCCATCGGACACCTTGCTCTCGTCGAACCCTGGCATCCCTGGGATCATAAATCGCAGCATTTTGAGCTCCGCGTGAAAAAGGGAGATCAATGGATGAAGGTTGTGGAAGGGACCACTAAAGGCACCGGGCATTCCCAATCCTTTGACCCGGTAACAGGAAGGTATTTCCGCCTGGTGATCACCGGTCCCGGCGGAGATCGCCCCGTCCTGAATGAATGGGTACTGAACAGGGCGCTGTAGACAGATAAGTCTAATAATATTTGTGTTGAACAAATGAAAGCAACAAATAGGGGCATAGAAATTACCTCCCCTGCATTTGCCTTCCCCGGGAAGTGGCCTGAATAATTCATTAAGGTATTTTTAATAAAATATTTATACAGGTTTGAAGATAACTTTCTTATTATCCAACATGCTAATACTAAAAATCATGAGAAGATTTCTTATAATTTTTCTTATCCTGATACAGACGGCCCTGACAAGCCATTTAGATGCTCAGGATACAAAAATGAATGCTTTTATTGACCGGCTGATGAACAAAATGACATTACCGGAGAAACTGGGACAGCTTAATCTTTCTTACGATGTCGGCAATCTGCCTGTAGTTCTCGAAGGCCGGGGCGGAAAAGCAGAATATATACGTGAAGGATTGATCGGGACATCAGGCGGGTTGAGGAACGAAGAAATAGCCGTTAAGGAATCCCGTTTGGGCATCCCATTATTGTCCGGACTGGATGTGATACACGGGTATCAGACGACCTTCCCCATTCCTCTCGCCATGGCCTGTATGTGGGATATGAAACGGGTGGAAAAAAGTGCCCGGATAGCAGCCGTTGAAGCCAGTGCCCGGGGTATCAACTGGACCTACTCGCCCATGGTGGATATTGCCCGCGACCCGCGCTGGGGAAGAGTGGCCGAAGGAGCAGGAGAGGACCCCTGGTACGGAGAACAGATGGCAAAAGCTTATGTGCGTGGATACCAGGGAGAGGATCTCTCCAAGAAAAATACCATTATGGCTTGTGTGAAACATTTTGCCTTATATGGTGCGGCCGAAGCAGGACGGGATTATAATACCGTGGACATGAGCCGCCTCAGGATGTACAATGTGTACCTGCGACCTTACCGGGCAGGGGTGGAAGCCGGAGCAGGAAGTGTCATGAGCTCATTCAACGTAGTGGACTTCATCCCTTCTTCGGGCAACAGATGGCTGCTGACTGATGTGCTGCGGAAACAATGGGGATTTCAGGGCTTTGTGGTGTCCGATTATACGTCTATTAATGAAATGATCCAACATGGCATGGGTGCAGACACCGAAGCGGTGGCTGTGCTGGCGCTGAAGGCAGGACTGGATATGGACATGATGGGACAGGCTTATATCGGGACCCTGAGTCAGGCACTGAAAGAGGGTAAGGTGACACAGGATGAAATTGACCAGGCCTGCCGACGCGTGCTGGAAGCAAAATATAAACTCGGATTGTTCGACAAACCGTTCCAATACTTCGACAAAAAAAGAGCCGAAAAAGTAATTCTTTCCGAAGAACATCTTGGGGTAGCCCGGGAGATCGCAGAACGCTCCATTGTATTATTGAAAAACGATAATCATATTCTCCCCCTGAAAAAATCAGGCACCATCGCAGTGATTGGCCCTCTGGCCCATACCCGGGCAGATATGCTGGGTGCCTGGGCAGCCACCGGAGATACCTCAAAGGTGGTATCCATACTGGAAGGAATAAAAAATGTGGCCGGGGGAAAAGCCAGGGTTTTATACGCCCGGGGCTCCGGCTTTACCGATGACCCTTATCTGCTGAATGTTAACCGAAGGAAAGGAGAGAAATATGTCGTCCCCGATCCGCAAAAAACAAGACAAATGCGGGAAGAGGCTGTGCGTACAGCCGGTAAATCGGATGTGGTCGTAATGGTCCTGGGCGAACCGCGGAAATGGTCGGGAGAGGCTGCCAGCCGTTCGGACATTGGCATCCCTGAATGTCAGCGGGAACTGTTGAAAGCGGTATTGGAAACTGGCAGGAAGGTGGTGCTGGTGCTGGTGAACGGAAGACCGTTGACATTGCCATGGGAAGATGCGCATGTGGATGCGATCCTCGAAGCCTGGCACGGAGGTACGGAAGCCGGAAACGGTCTGGCCGATGTCCTGTTCGGCGATTATAACCCCTCCGGCAAACTAACCATCACCTTCCCCCGGAACGTGGGACAGATCCCTGTTTATTACAATCACTATCATACAGGCCGGCCCATGGATCCCTCAAATAAATTTACCTCTAAATATCTCGATATACCCAATGATCCCCTGTACCCTTTCGGGTATGGACTGAGCTATACCACCTTTGACTACGGGGATATCAAATTGAATAAAACCCGGTTACAGGGAAACGACTCATTAATCGTAACCATTCCGGTAACCAATACGGGGAAGGTTAAAGGGGAAGAAGTGGTCCAGTTGTATGTTCAGGATCCGGTAGCCAGTATCTCACGCCCGGTAAAAGAGCTGAAAGATTTCAGAAAAATTTCCCTGCAGCCGGGAGAAACCGGATGGGTTCGTTTTACGGTTACTCCTGCCGATCTTAAATTCTATAACAGCCAACTGGTCTATGACTGGGAGAGCGGGGCGTTTAATGTTTTTGTAGGATCCAATTCAAGGGATGTGAAGGAGGTTACGGTGTCCTGGATGAAATGACCTACCCTCCCCGGGGAGTAATGGGTGTACAGGTGTACCACCCAATGACGGGATGCGTATTTATGATACCACTCGTGGCAAAGCAACAAGGAAAAGGGGTTCATGATATTGAACCCCTTTTTCCGGAATCTGGAACGGATATTTGGTTCATTTTTATAATTCCTTAATCCTGATATTTCTGAAATACACTACATCTCCGTGTCCGAGGAACCCGATATGCCCTTTTTCTCTTTTCAGGCCGGGATGATCCTTGTGATCCATAGTGCCGTTTTTACTGGCTTCTTTGATATCTCCGTCCAGGATAACATGGCCGTTGAGTATGACCTTGATGTGTGATCCTTTGGCGATGATTTCTTCACTGTTCCACTCACCCACGGGCTTCAGATATCCCCGCTTGGCCGGGATCACTCCATATACCGACCCGTGATACTGATAAGGTTTCAGGTGTGCATAAATGGGAGCGGTATTATCCAGTACCTGAATCTCCATCCCCACGTAAGCGGCATCTCCTTCGAGCGGGGCACGGATCCCGATGCCGTTGTTGGCGCCGGGGGTCAGCTTGAACTCAAACCGGTAATCAAAATCACGGTATTCCTTTTCCGTGTACAGGTTTCCGTGGTGTCCTCCTTTCGGACGCACAACGATGGCTCCGTTTTCTACGACATAGTCGGTTTTGTTGCCTACCCAGCCATCCAGGTTCTTCCCGTTGAAAAGAGGGACAAACCCTTCGGCTTTCTCACGGGGTGACAGGTGATATTTATTGTCAGGGATCTCCCGTATGTAAATGTCGCGGAAAGCCAGGTTACTGCCATGAGCCTGCAGTTCAATAGTGCCCCTGGGGAAAATAGGACGACTACGGTCCCAGTAATTCTCCAGCGGTACATGATCAACCACCAGCTCTCCGTTCAGCCAAACCGTTACGATACTGTCCACCATGATAATGTGGAAGGTGTTCCACTCGCCGATGGGATTATCGGCTACTTTTAGCGGGGTGCTGCGATGTCTTTTGTTATTGTATAATCCGCCGGAGCCTACCTGGGCCCCTACATTGCGGCGTGAAGTATCCCATATCTGAACCTGGGGCGATCCCCGCAGATAAATACCGCTGTCTCCTCCTTTGGTGATGCGCCAGTCTACCCACATCTCAAAATTTCCATATTGTTTTTCTGATACCAGGTTTTCTCCTTTTCCGTTGAATACAATGCTGCTTTCATTGACACTCCAGTTTTCATGCATCTTTTTATTGGCTTCTTTCTGCTTTTTCTTCAGTTCTTTTTCACTCATTTTTGCCAGTTTGATGGGGTCGGCCACAAAGCCTTTCCATCCGCTGAGGTCTTTCCCGTTGAACATTGAGACAAAACCTGTGTCGTCCGGTATTTTTTCCAGAAAATCCTGTATCTGTGCTTTGGTGTATTCGCTTTCCGGACCGCCAAGCAGAGACATGGCCCGGGTGAGCAGATTACGCGCAATCTGTCCGCTCATCCCCGGCTTGCCTCCGGGGGTAGGAAGGGCAATGGAAGAGACAGCCAAGGCTGCTTCTTCCCGGATATCCGGATCATCCAGATACTTTCCGGCAAAGATCAGTGCGGGGAAGATATGCAACTGTCCTACGCTTTTTATTACTTCTTTTTTCTCACTGACATTGGATGCCAAAGGCATGATCTTTCGTAACTTGAGCAGTTTCTGTTCATCAGGATAACCCGATTTGTTTATTTTTTGAATATAGGCTTTGAATGCATCCTTTTTGTATGTGTCCGGTCCGTTTTGGAGGATGACATATAAAACATCTGCAGAAGCAGGATCATTCCACTGAACCAGAGCGTTAAAGGCTTCCTTTTGTGTCTCTCCCCCATTGTTCTCAAACAAATCTTTCACGGCCGCCAATGCTCTTTGTCCTCCCAGGGCCGGCAGAATATTTATCATCAGTTTCCTTTTTTCGGGGCTGTTTAATTCGGAAAACAATTTGT
>JANTHB010000055.1 GCA_024762655.1 Bacteroidales bacterium | reverse complement strand
CTTGAACGTCTAAATGGAACATGGCGCCTATTTCAGCATCGGCCCATGCTTGCTGGGCTTTGGTGGGAAGAACTTTTTCCGGCTGTCTGCACGAAGCCGCAGCCAGAAAAATTATGGTGAAAGAGAGTAGATGTAAATTCTTCATATCAGAGTTGTTAATTATTTATGTCAAGTATGTATTCCTGTTCAGCAAACCTGGAGTTTGTACAAATTATGGGAGATTCGATTTTTCAACGAATTATTTGTTCGGGTTACATATTAAAAAAATAAAGGTATTCAAAATGATGAGAAAAATCAAGGATACCTTTGTTATGTAACTTTTTTAACTTTATCAATCACTACGCTGATGGTAGGATGGGGTGGCTGTCTCCATGAACCCGGGGTTGTCCCTGGGCAAAAACACAAAATCTTGCTTCACAAAAGTGAATAGGTTTCGACAACAAACATGATTCTCCTGTTTTACGGGTGGGGATTGCTTTTCCAGGCATGGTCCTGCCGTGTGCCCGTATATACCAAAAGGTCGTTGACCGAAACGGAGAAATCAGGGTCCGGGTTGAGCAGGCGGATGGTCAGGGTGTGGGTTTTCTCTGCAAGGTTGTATTTCCAGGCCACTTCATGGCGGCGTGTGGCGAAGGCCGAGGGCATGGTAAACGGCTGCGGAGGTTGATCGTCCACGATCATTTCCAGGTTTAAGACTTTGTCGTAGGCGTCGGTCCGTTTTTTCACGCTCCCGGTAAGAACAAATCCTTTTCCTGTAAATTCCAGGGAGATTTCCGGATTTTCAGAGGAGAGTTTCCGGCGGACCGCTTTCCGTTCTTTGGGAAAATGGCCGGTAAATCCCTGTTCGTATTTCACCGGTTTGATCTCCTGAAAAGGGATTTCTATGCTGTCTCCCGCAAAGGTGGCGCCGTTACGTTTCAGCATTTCCAGGGCATGGCGGGTGCCGATCTCATACACATCATTCAGCGACATGGTCGTATATTTAAAATCCATATCTTCAACCGGGATCACCGGATCTTTCCAGAAATCCGGGATATGATCATACCCCAGTACCGCTCCCAGGATGCCCCCGGCTGTGGCAGGATTGCAGTCCGAATCTTCACCGCAGCGGGTGGCGATCTCGAGGGTTTTGGAGTAGTCGCCGTTTCCGTATAGCAAACCGATGACCACATAGGCCGAATTGAGCTTGGCATCGATGTCAAAAGCCGTGAAAACACCGTCCGGACAGCCGATATCCGACGACCATTTTTTCTGGACCCCGAACCAGGTTTGTTTCCAGTCGTCGGGGTATTGGTCGTGCCAGCGGATCACATCCGCAATGCACTGATGGAATGTGGTGTTTTCGGGAATGGCCTTTAGTGCATTGTTTACGATAAAAGGGATATCATCCGACACAAACGCCAGGGCATACATCGAAGCAACAAAGACCCCGCCGTACCATCCGTCACCGTAATTCATGATGTGCCCTACCTTGTCGGCAATTTCATTGGCTGTATTTACCATACCGGGAGACATCAGTCCGGCAAAATCGGCCTCGATCTGGAAGTCAATGTCATCGGAGTGGGGATTGTTTTCCCAGTATCCCGATTTGGGAGGCATGATTCCGTTGAGGATGTTGTACCGTGCTGACTGGTTGGCATGCCACAGCATGTATTTTGCATGGGCAAAAGCATTGGCATGGTCGGATGCCGGGGCATCGATCCCCTCTTTTTCCATCACGTCCACAAAGGTGAGGTCCATATAAATGTCGTCATAAAGTCCGGGAGCATTTTCATACCACCATTTGCAGGTGCTGTCATTCCACGGGATGGGCTGGTAATCCTGGATCATGGTGCCCTGGAACCTGAACTCCGTCGGCCCGCCGAATGTACATCCGATCACCTGGCCTGCCCAGCCTCCTTTGATCTTGTCTTCAAGCACCTTCCGGGTAAGGGTTGTGTTCAATGCTGTGTTATCCTGTCTGTCTCTTTTGATGTTTTGCTGACAGCCTGCAATAAAAAGCAGTAATAACGGCAGAAGAAACCATACTTTTTTCATGGGATATTATTTTTTAAGGTTCATTGTTCGTTTTTTCTGGATAGGAGCTCATTTTCAAATATAGTAAATTTGGTTTAGTTAAAAGAATTCCCAAGGGCTGCCTTGGGAATCGTGCATTTTAAGAAATTTCTTTATTTATGATGAGAAGAGTTATAAAGATATAAATATTCGTCAACCCCATCCGGGGTTGTTTTGTGTGTAGGGACCTCCTTGTACCCCGGGTGGAACCGGGGTTATTCTCTGCGACCACTCCGTGGTCTGTACAATAAACTACTAACCAACACTACCTGCACCTTGAGGTATTCCTGTTATTCAAAAGACCCCGCCTCGCCTTCGCGTAGCCGCTTCGGCGGAGCAAGGGAAGGGTCGGACGAAAGTAGCCACAGTTCCACCTGTGGTATAAAGCATCCAATAAAATTACCACCCCGGAGGGGTGGCAGAATTATCCCGGCTTTGTTCAGCCGGACGGGCTTGCTCGCCTCATGGATCGTTCGTTATAAGCAATATCTCTATATTGTACCCTGAGGCCTTCCTCTTCTTAAATCAAGAATCGTTAATCCTTGTTCGATATTCTTCAATCCCTTATGATGAATTTCTAAACCGGGATATCCCCGGTACCCGATCGCAGGCGGGGGTCCGGGGGTGGGGTGGTAACCGGGCCTGGGAGGAACGGTTGACCCCCTTCGGGGATCGGAGTCTGTTGCGATGTGTACCACCCCGTACCGGGGTGGTTATTCATGTTTCGCCACTACGTGGCAGGATCAAAAAGAGAAACTTTTTGACCGTCCGAATGGCTTCGTTCAGCCGGACGAACTACCCCGGGGATCGTTCGTTATAAAAAATATCTTTATTGTACCCTGAGGCCTTTCTCTTCTTAAATCAAAAATCGTTAATTCTTGTTCGATATTCTTCAATCCCTTATGATGAATTTCTAAACTGGAATTTACCCGGTATCCGACCGCAGGCTTGGACATGGGGGTGGGGTGACAACCGGGTCCGGGAGGAACGGTTGACCCCCTTCGGGGATCGGAGTCTGTTGCGTTGTATAAGGCTGTCTCAAAAGGTTAAATTGTATCTAACCACAAAGAGCTCAGAGGATGCACAGAGTGCTCAAAGGATTAATTATCTATAAGTTATCACTCTGCGTCCTTTGCGAAATCTCGGTGCCCTCAGTGGTTAAAGTATTTTTGAGACAGCCTCTATTCATATTTTGCCACTTCATGGCAGGATCAAAATGAGAAACTTATTTAATGTAATTCCTACGCCATCCTGATTATTTGTTTTTCTAATATCCTGTGTTTGATTGGCGTGTTATGAGTAATGGTGTTGATACTTAGATCTTTTTGATTAATCGCTAATATCTAATGCAGATAAAATTTCGTGTTGCAATTCATCATCTAATTCCTGAATATCTGCAATTGATAAAACACCCTCACGAAGTAGCATTAATAGCCTCCAGAAATATTGTGAGCCACGTATATCATCGTATCGTCTGGCAATATCTTTATCTTTTTCATATATAGTATTGTAAAGTTTAAGATAGTATTCTTTCGGATTTGATTCAATATCTGCAAAAGAATTGATCAACTCTTTAACTCTTCTTATTCCATCTATATAGTCACGTTTTAATCCTAATTCTATTAATGCTCTGACTTTTTTCTTTTGGGATTTTGTTAATTCCATAAAAATATCCAATTGTTTTAAAAAATACTCTTGCGTTAAAACGGAACTTCATCATCGAAAAATTACTCAAACTTTCTTTTTTCTTCTTTTAGCTTCTTTCGTTTTTTTTCTTTTTATTTTGTCTTTTACTATCTGCTGTATCGAGCGAATATTGTCAGGACATTCTTTATTAAATCTTTTAATATAAAGTGCTTCTATGTATAGAGGTAAAGGAAGTTTCCAGGATTCCTGATTGTGATTCGCAAGCTTGCCAAATTTTCCCGGATTCATTCCAAGTTCACGAGCCATTTGAATTTGTGCATGAGATAAATGGTATTTTTTTCGGGTATCAATCCATATCTGGTATATATCAGGAATTTTATTTTTTTTACTCATGAATTTCCTAAAAAGTTTATCCGGCTAACAATGGACGGTGTAATAAGGCAGGAAAGATTCTTTAACGAAGTGAAATATAAATTAAAATAGATAAAGAAACTTATTAAAAATAAAAAATGGAACAGACGCAAAAAATATTATTCTACAACAATATAACAATCAAAATTAAGTATATTATCTGGTAAATTCAAAAAAATCCCATTTGAAGTATAATATGAAATGTTTTAGTCGGTTAACAGTGATAGTTTCTAAAGAAATTCCGGTAAAGCTGGTAAAATGATCCGGAGGAAATCAGGCATGGGGTTTCCGGTAAAAAGTCAATATTTACCGGTTATCGTTTCCTGCTATCTTCTTTAGCATTACAACCCCATGTGACATCCCCCTCAGGTCCATGCCGCCTTTGAAGGAGCCCGGGCTTTTCTGTCTCCACAGGTCTCTGATCCGTCGGCCAATGGTCTGATCCGGTACAGGAGGTCTTCTTTACTTCAATAGTTCCAGCCCCTGTAATGCAGACGGATCGTCCGGTTTGCGCAACAGGGCTTTCTGAAACAGCAGTTTGGCTTCCCTGTATTTTTTCATCTGATAATTGGTCCAGCCGTATAATACGAGTCCGTCATAGTCAAAAGGATAAAGGTTAATCACTTTTTCCAGGTAGGAAGCGGCCTTTTCATACTGCATTCTCCCGTAATAAATAGCTCCCAGCCGGTAATTGGCCACTGAGTTGTTGGGGTTGATTTCCAGGATCTTTTCATACTGGGTGATAACCTGCTCCCAATTTCCCAAAGCTGCCAGGGGGAGTACCACCCCAAAACGTGCTTCTATGGACATGGGGCGCAATGAGACCGCTTTATTGTAAAAGGAACGGGATTCCGTAAACAAGCCGGCTTCGTAGTCCAGCCAGCCGATGCGCAGATTCATCTCATAGGAATCATTGCTGTACACCTTTTTAAGGGTTTCTGCCGCATCCGTATAGTTGCCTGCCTTTTCCTGTTCGTAGCTTTTCTTAAAAGCCGCAAGCACAGCATCCGATATCTGGGCCTGGGAAAGAACCGTAAATCCTGCAAGTGTCAAAAATAATATGATTTTTTTCATGGTATTGGTTTTTAAAAAGTCCATTTTATTCCGGCTTTAAAGTTTAACATATAGTAGTCCACAGGAGAGAGTTCCTGATCAGGTTCTCCCGACGGATAATAATAGCTTGTCCCCTGACTCCATGAAGAAGTTAAGGTTAAAGTGATGTTGGATTTATGAATAACATAAAGCAGGTTTAATCCTGCACTTTTTTTTATTGGATTCATCTCATTGTAGAGGATCCATCCGTTTTCGCCCTGGTAGTTATACATGTTTCCCGTGGAGCCGAATACCTCTGCCCAGAGCGGTTTGCCTATTCTGAATCCCAGGAAAGGCTGGTAGATCATATTCCCTTTCGGGTTCAGTGTGTTCAGATGGATTCCCTGCAGGAGGTATGAAATATCTGTGCCAAAGTAAAGATTCAGGTTGCCGAGGGGATAGAAAACGATGCCCCCGTCTGTCTGAAGTTGATAGTACCCGTTTAATCCGGAAATGCCTGCTCCTCCGTAGAGGGAAATGTAAGGCATATCGCCGCGGAGCGACAGCCGGGTGGTCCAGCCGTGCCCGGTCAGGGTTACGGGGGTGCTGCTGTATCCGTAATTGCCCTGCAGGATTTGTGATCTCAGATTCAGGTAATTGGCACTTAATCCCAGGGTAAATCCATGAGCCGGATGCAGCAGGAGGCTTCCGAAAAACTGATGTTGTTTGTAAGGGTTGTCCTGGAAATAAACATCCATGCCGTTATCCCGGTAAAAGAGCAGACGCTTTTTGGCAAGAAAATGATATCCGTATTCGAGAGAGACGATTTTTCCGGTTTCCTGCCGGATTTTGAAGGATACATCACTGCCGTGATCGGTCATCGTCCGGAAACCGTCGGCGCCGGATTGCACGGAGGCATCTAATTCGATCATCGAAAACTTTTCAGAATTGGTGAACCCGTCCAAAGAGACCTCCAAGCTACGGATCCCGTTTACCTTTTCTATCTTCAGTCTTTCCCTGAGCCCGGTGGGGAATGACTGAACCAGGGCCTGCCGGTCTCCTTCTCTGCCGCTGTACAGATAACAATAGTACAGATATTCCAGGATTGCAGGATTGCGGGCATCAAACGCCAGCGCTTTCCTGAAATGAGGAATGGCTTTCCGGTAGTTTTTTTTGGAAAAATAAGCAATGCCAATGCGCATACGCAGATAATAAAAGTCGATCCCCTTTTTAAGGGCTTCTTTGCCTGTGCCGATAACATGGTTCCAGTCTGCTTTCAGATAGTATTCATACGTGGTTTTGTCATACCAGGAGACTCCTTTGCTTTCCTGGGCAACAAGGCCGGAAGCAAATGAAAAAACAACAACTATGAAAACGACTAGTCTGTACATTTCAGTTTAATAATTTTATCCCGTTCATAGATGACAAACCGGGAGATTCCCTTTTCTTTAAGTTCGATGGAGAACCGGATGGTTTTTCCTCTTGTCTTGCCCAGGGTGTAGGTGCGGGCAGAGGATTCCAGCTTGATCAGTGAAGGAATAACCGGATTATCCAGGTACTTATACTTCAGGGAGAACTCAGCATGCCGGAAAATCAGGAACGGTGCTATAAAATCCTGTAAGATCAGTTGTCCTTTGCTGTAAACCAGGTGCAGTGGGTAACTTTCACGTACAGTGATCTCTTTGTAGAAACCTTTATAAACCCGGTAAGCCGCCAGAAAGAAATAGTATAATGCCGATTTTTTGTTTCCTTCGAAGCCGGTGAAATAAAACTGAGTATCATCCGAGAAGAACCAGGCTTTACTTTCGGTTTCGGGACAGTAGAGAAAAGACTGGTTAAAGACATTGCTTTTTACCTCCCAGACATGACCTCTCACGGCAGTGCTGCCATTGTATTCAAAATGCAGTTTTTGCCCCGGAATAAAACCGAAAGCCTTCCGGAGCAGTTCATTGGTTTCCATATTGGCTACCACTTCCTTTTCTTTGGGGATATCATAGGTGGCTAGAGCAGGCTTATCCTCCTTAAAAACCAGATAGCTGGTGAAAGGATAGTACAGGGTTTTGGAACCGATAAAAGGGGTGGCCTGAAACTGAAAATGCAGATGAGGGTAAGGGGATCGTCCGCTGTTGCCTGCTTTCCCGACCAAGTCGCCGGGCTTGACCGTATCGCCTTTCTTTACACGAATACTTCCTTTTTTCAGATGGCTCATTTTGGAATACAGAAAATCGGCATGTTTGATCACGACGGTATTGCCCCAGTTTCTAATCATATTTACCTCGCCGACAGGGTTGTCGTCAATGTTATCTTCTACGATCTCAACCGTTCCGTATCCGGGAGAAAGGATATCCTTTTCATAACAATAATAATCCGTTAAAAACTCTCCTTCATCCCTGAATGTTTTTCCTTCCGTGTCCTCAATTACAAAATCCCAGGCGTGTTGCCATTCTCCCTGATGGGTGTAACTGCCGTTATGCCCCTGCGAAACGGTCCATTTGCCATTGAAAGGCAACCGAAAGGGAAACAGATGCTGGGGATCGAACCGTTTCCGGTGGTTGTAGTCGTAGTAAAGGTTTTTTTCCGGGCTGTATTGCTGGAGATAAACTTCTTTAAGGTGTTTTTTCCCGGTGGTACGGAATTTCAGGACGTACAGGAAAAGCAAAACCATGATATTGAAGGGCAGGGAATAGACGGGCAGATGAAACACCGCAAAGACAGGGTCCAGGCTGATGGTCAGGATCGCTACCAGAGGCGTTAGCAGGATGGTCCAGAGGTAGCTCCATACTGATGGGATCAGGTAAAACCCCCCGAGGGCAATGGCCGTGAGGATATAGTTAAAGCCGATATAACTGTAAGACGTCTCTGCCAGGTTCACTCCCAGTAAAAGATAGAAAAGATATGCGGTATAAAAGCCTATCAGCGACAGGGTAAAAGCGATCCGTGAATAGAAGAACAACCCGATGGCTATAAGTATGCCGGCGATCAGTTTGGTCTGGAAAAAGATCGCTGCCAGCGAAAGGAAATAAAGCCTCAGGGAAGCCGGGAAGAACATGTTTACTTTTTCATGAAAATTCACCAGTTTCTGTCCGCCGAAGCCGTACAGCTCATTGAGGGTGTAGATCCCTCTTTCACTGATACCGATATTTTCAAATTGTTTGGCTGCCAGCAGGATGATCCAGATGGACAGGATAAACGGAATGCTCAGGTAAGGGAGGTAATATTTCCCGATTACGCCTTCCATGGCTACCGAGATAAAGAGGGTCAGCAGGGAGGCCAGCAGGACCACCAGATAAAATTCCGGGCCGGGCTGATAATAGATGCCCAGTCCCAGTCCTACCAGCAGGCTGTTGAAGCCGTATATCCCGCTGGTGACCTTGTTGTGATCCAGTCCGAACAGTAAAGCGGTGACAATAGTGATCACCACCGCCAGAAGGCCGCTCAGGCCGGCATATATGTCAATAAAACTGACTGCCAGCAAAAGCAGGGCAAAAAGCCGGTTTCTGGAAAAGAAAACCTGTCCATAGCTGTTGCAGGTGCTCTCGGTTATTTTACGTATGTAGGTCCGTGACTCCATCGGGAAAGCTTATCCTGAATTAAAAACCCGGGTTTTTCAGATGATCGGGTACCTCTTCCGGGGCGGTCAGATAGTCAAGGTTTTCTTTTTTACGGACAATATGTGCTTTTCCCTGCGGGTCTATCATCACTACATTGGGGCGGTATTCGATAAACTGCATCCACTGGGTCATATTGTAGGCACCTACGCGTTTGATCACGAAACGGTCTCCTTTTTTCAGCAACGGGTAATCCACGGCTGCCCGCAACACATCAATGTTCATGCACAGGGGGCCGTATATGGTGGTGTCTTCGGTATGTTGCGACACCGGCTGGGCCGGGTAGATCTGGTGATCATACCAGAAAGAGGTGAACAGCAGGTTGACGCCCACGTCGGCGATCATGGCCCGCCGGCCGTCGGCCAGGCGTTTGTTGGCGATGACCGTTCCCAGCAGATATCCTGCGTCATCTATCAAAGCGCGTCCGGTCTCCAGGATCAGCAAAGGCAGATGTTCGGGTTTGATGGCCGAATTGACCAGGGCTGCAGTGATGGCTTCGGCATAGTCGTCAAAAGAAGGAGCCGAATCGGTACCCGGCACATAAGCCCCTTTCAGGGTGTTTTTGGAAGCAAAACCTCCGCCCAGATCAATGTAACGGATCACATGTCCGTATTTTCTTTCCGTGTTGACGGCCAGGTCGGCCAGCTTGCCGGCAGCAACACGGTAGGCATCGGCTGTAAGAATATACGTGCCGATATGTGCGTGCAGCCCCGCCAGCTCTATCTTGCCGGACAGCATGATCCGGTTGATGGCCTCCCAGGCTTCTCCGTTGTCATAGTTGAACCCAAAGCGATCCCAGCGTGGGTAAATGCCCGTGTCCATGTTCACGCGGATGGCTGCCTTGGGTTTTTTGCCTGTTTCTTCGGCCACTTCCATCAGCATGTATAGTTCGTCAAAATGGTCGAGGTGAATGAATGACCCCTTCTCGGTAGCTTCTTTCAGATCTTCATATGTTTTGGAAGGCCCGTTGAACAGAATGTATTGCGGGGGTACGCCGTTTTTCAGGGCTTTGTGATACTCATATCCCGAAACGACCTCGGCCCAGGCCCCCTCCTGGTGGAACACATTGCAAACGGCCCCCAGGTAGTTGGTTTTGTATGACCAGGCAAACTGCACTTTGGGATATCTGGTGGAGAAAGCCTGCCAGGCCTGCTTATAGGTTGACCGAATTGTGCGTTCGGATAGCACGTACAGAGGCGACCCGTATTCATCCAGCAGATCCTTTACCCGCAGTCCTTCAATTTCCGATATGACTCCTATCCGGGGTGTCAATCCGAATTTTGCAGGCATCCCTGCATTCAGTTTCTTTATCAGTGGCGGTTCAAACGGTTTCTTTTCCATAATAATTTATATCGTTTTATCTGTTGTACTTACTAAATTTCTCCCTGGGTGGATATCTTTTCAAAGTCTTTCATATCAATGATCATATCGTAGGAGTACCTGACAAAAATCTTGCCGATGTCATAAGAGGTAAACGGTTTCACTTCCATTCCCAGCATCAGCTTTACCATGGCCTCGGGAAGGTTCTGTCCGGCACCCACGGCCAGATAGACCCAGGCCGGGATGCGAGGGTTGATTTCAAGGATATAGTATTGGTTCTCTTCGGTTCTTATCAGCTCCAGTTCCATACCGCCGCGCCATTTCGTCCGGCGGATGATTTTATGGGTCAGCTCCAGCATATCGGGGTTGTCGAGGGTGATGCCTCCCCAGGCTTTTCCTTTGTCGGTGATGTATTGTTTGCGCATGGGTACGGCACCGATGGTGTTGCCCTTTCCATCTCCCAGGGCCACCACGTTCACTTCCGTTCCCCGGATAAATTCCTGTATGATTACCGGCAGGCCCCACTTGGCACTGATCTTGTTGAAATGGCTGACGATCTGTTCTTCATTATAAGCGATGTAAGCATCATAGAACTTTCCTTTCACCATCACCGGGAACTCAAAATCTTCCGGGAGTTTCCGGATCTCGTTTTCAGAGTAAATGGCCTGGCTGTCAGGCACCAGGAGCCTATATTTTTTTCCGAATTCCGGCAAGTTGTTTTTGTGCCTTTCTTCCAGTTGTTCCAGCGAAGGCAGGAAAGTGCGTATCCCCATGTCGCGGAGTTTTTCTTCCGATTTGATGAAAGCGTAGAGCTCCGCATCAAAGTTGGGAATGAGCGCTTCAATATGCTCGCGACCCTGAATATAGGTCAGCCTGTCCAGCACCGCTTCCGATCCTTCTGAGGGATAAGGGATCAGATAAACTTTGTCTACCAGGTCGCGCAGGTAGATACCGGGTTCCAGGGTCTCATAGGCCAGCCCGATCACCCGCACATCCAGGTCGGGCGACTCTTTGATGGCCCGGATCACAGGAATTCCCGGACCGGGATTGTCGGTATTGTTCAGTCCCGTAACGGCAAGGACCAGTTTTCTTTTACTGTGCATGTCTGTTATTTAAAATTTCCAGTATATCTGCCGGTGTGACATCATGTTCGTCTGCAATATCCTTTAGAATATCTTCGGATGTGATGTTTTTAAATCCTTCTTTTTCCAGGGTCCGGATCATTTCTTCGACCGGAATGCCGTATTCTTCTCCTATCTGCTGCAGGCTTTTTCTGCCAATGCCGTTGCCTCCCTGTATTACTACCGATTTTTTTCTTTCTTTCTCAACCTGTTCATTTGATTTTCCAAACAACGAAAATATTTCGGAGGGGGCTTTGCCGTTGCTTTCGCCGATTTCCTTGATGGTCTGATCTTTACTTTCAAGGGATATTTTATTGGCTTTTAATATGCCGATCGTGCTGTCAAGGGGAATACCCAGGATTTCGTCTGAGAATTTTTCCAGCGAATAAAGCTCAGCATGGGGAATAGGCGGAGAGGTTTCTTCCTTTTCCCAACTCTCTGTAAGCGATTCCCCCCAGGTCATGATCGTCCTGAAAGGAGGAATATTTACGATGACTCCTATAAAAATAAACACCGAAAGTAACGTGGATATGACCATTTCCTTTTTTCTGTTGAGTTCTTTTGTGGCTTTCGAACGTATATGAGCCAGGAACGCTTTCCAGTTGATGCTGAAAAGATGGAAAATTCCCAGGATCAGGAAGAAAAGGGAAAAGTTGGTATGCAGGGACTGCCATCCTGCTTTCGTAAGGCCCCACAACTCCCAGTTTGACCAGTTGGACACCCTTCCCGGCGGAGCTATATACAGAATCACACCGGAGACTGTCATGACGAGAAAAGAGAAAAACAACCCGAAACTGACAAAACTCCGCCAGTGAAACTTTTTCTTATCTTTCATATTCCAACAATTTAAACTGGTTTAACATTTCGATAAAGTCCTGATAGTATTTTTCGAATCCGGCGGCATCAATGTCATATTCTTTAGTGATCTGCTCACTGATCTGGTCAAAAGAGAGGCCTTCCTGCATCATCTTTATGATCTCTTGTCCCACTTCATTTACGGTAAAGGATTCGCCCGTTGAAGGGTCGAAGACAAAGCCCGTATCGCTGACAGCTATATTTTTTCTGATCTTCATATCTGTTGGTTTTAGAAATTTTGCAAAAACGTTCAAATTTATGTTAGTTAAACGACAATGAAATCAAAAGGTTGTACAAAATCTTTCACAATTGTTATAAGATTCTATTTTATCCAGGAAAATCCCGGGTGCGTTTGATCACACCCGGGAACCAACCTAAAACTCCAGCCCTGGAAACTTTCTCCTCTAGTCTTTGCGGGGAAAGACAAATGGTCTTAGTTGCGATTGATGATTTTGTCAAAAGCGTCTTTTTTCATCATGACGGGAGAATAATTCACGCCTCTTATTTTCAGGTTCCATACAAAAGCTCTTAGGTGAGCTTCTGATCCTTTGCGCAGGTTTGTCCATACCTGAGTTATATCCCGGTTGTCTACGTTTTCGTCCAGTTCTTGCTGCAGGTCCAGAATATCCTTTTCCTCAATCAGGGCCCCCACCTTCAATGCTTCTATTTCACCAGCACTTCCGTCGTTGATAAGTTTATCATACAGCGTCTGAAGATCCGTGTTTGTATATTGTCCATAATCGTTCCCTTCTGTGGGGTCTTTCAGATCATACCTGTCAATCAAGGCTTTTACGGCATCCATATGACGCTGTTCGCTTTTGGAAATATTGTCAAAAACACGAAGAGGGTATTTTGAATACAATTCTGTGTAAACATCCCTGGCTACTTTTTCTTCTTCACGCATGAAAAGAATACCTGCTGTTTCAGCATCACTAAGTTCTTCCCTGGGTAGTGTGGAAATACAGTAAACAGAAGAGGTGTCGCTTACAGTTTCCCGGTCTTTTGTCCCGGCCAATTCATTTTGGTCTGTAAATGTTCCGCTACATGCTGTAAATGTTGTAACTGCCGATAACAAAAGGATCGATCCTGATATAAAAAATGATTTTTTCATAGTAGTAAAATTTAAGTTTAATATTTTGATTCCGGTTATTAGACACTCCTGCCGGCAGATTCATTTCCGGTAACCTGTGTAAGATTCTGCAAAAAAGTTATGGAATTCCATCTTTCCTGCCGGGCAAAATGAAATTTTTGATGCGTAACGTTTATTGAGAGGACATGGATCCTTTCCCTACCTGAGAAGAGGATTGGGAAGGAGTAAAAGCATACCCGCAGAATTATTCTTCTTCTATTTTCTTCTTGTATTCCGAGACACTCAATCCTGTAATTTGTCTGAACTGGTTGGACAGGTATTGTACACTGCTGTATCCCATCATATTGGCAATCTCACTCAGCGAATATTCCCCTTGTTGAAGGAGTACCTCCACCCTGTGTATTTTTTCGGCAATGATATATTTTTCCAGGGTTATTCCCATGTGCGTGGAAAACAGCCGGGAAAGATAAGAATAACTGTACCCGGTTTTTTCGACAATATAGTCAGAACGATTCACCACCGAGTTGACAAAATTCATTTCGTGTACCAGCTCGTAAACAGCCAGCCTGATCTGTTCCACAATGACTTTTTCCCTGTCGCGGACGGGTTTCAGATCATACCGTTCCAGAATCCTGAATAACTGCTCCGGTTTACCGTCTTCTGTCTGATGATTGATGATTATTTTTCCCGGGTGCACCTCTGCCCGCGGGAAACCATCCCTTGAAAGCACATCCTGCAACAACAAAATCGTGCTTTTTTCATAAAGATTACTGATATAAATAATCTCCCTGGATGCCATACAAATTGTTTAGGAGATAAATATATGCAAAAGTACCAAAAAACAGGAATTTTTACTCCCTCACACTCTTACGTGTTCATACGATCTTATCGCGGATAAATCCCAGGATCCACCTTCAGGGAAATCTAACAGCGGGGTTGGTTCTTCGATAATCCCCGAAGCCGCATTTTCTATTGTATCTTTTTAAACATTCGGTTCACCCTGATTTTTCCGAGGAAGTGTTTTTCTTTATCCAGGGAGAGCCAGATGTACTTGGGTTTCCCGACAATGTGGGTCTCGGGGACAAATCCCCAGAAACGGGAGTCGGCCGAGTCGTGGCGGTTATCGCCCATCATCCAGAAGTAATCATATTTAAAGGTATAACGGTCGGCCGGTTTTCCGTTGATAAGAATGGTACTGTCCTTTACCTGCAGGGTGTTATGCTCATACGCCTCGATGATTCTTTTATACTTGGGGAGGTTTTTTATGGTAAGCCGAACGGTGGCTCCTTTGCGGGGGATCCACAAGGGTCCGAAATTGTCCTCGTTCCAGGGATAATCGCGACTGTGCGGGAAAATGTAATATGCATAGGTGCCGGCAGGATTTTCATACCTGACGATGGATTTTACGATCGAGAACTTCTTGATCTTTTCATAATTTTCATGTGTCAGCGGCATCACATATTCCGAACTGCCCATATGCATGACGTCCGATTTGTAAATATGCATCCGTTCAAGCGTTCTGGGGTTGAGCCGGGAGCCGTTGGTCTGGATGATGTACCGGTATTGCTGTCCCGGGAATTCAGGAATCATTTCCCCGTTGATATACAGATCGCCGTGGATGATCTGCAGGCTGTCTCCGGGAAGGGCTACACACCTTTTAATATAGTTATCTTCCTTATCCACCGGACGGTAAACGATGTGATAGCGGTTTCTGACAACCCGCCTGGCTTTTGAATAGTACCCGTTGAAAGGCCCGACCGGTTTTCCTTCCATTTTGTCGCGGCTGATAAGTTCCATGGCCGTAGACCGGACGATGGAGTAATAACTCTGGGCCTGGTTTTCCAAACATACCGTATCTCCGGCAGGGAAGTTGAAGACGACGATATCGAAGCGTTGGAGATGCCCCGTGCCCGGCAGACGCCGGTAAGGACGTTTGATCCATTCCAGGTAGGATTTGCCTCCGACCACCGGCATGGTGTGTTGGGTAAAGGGAAAAGATAGAGGGGTCATGGGAAGACGCGGGCCGTAGCTGACCTTGCTGACAAAAAGATGATCTCCGATGAGCAGGGTTTTTTCCATCGAGCCCGTGGGGATCTTGAAGTTTTGAAAAAAGAAAATGTTGATGAACGTGACGGCAACGACCGCAAAAATCAAGGCGTCTATCCATTCTACCAATTTACTATTTTCTCCTTTCCGTTTTTTCCAGAAAGTCCAGTTGACCTTACGGGTGATATACAGGTCGAAGATCACGATCTCACCCAAAAGCCACCAGTAATTATTTAACCAGATAACCCATAGAATATACAGGACAGACACCGTGCCGAATTTGAAATATTTGTTTCTCAGAATCGTGGAAAGTGAAGAATATTGCATGATAAATGATCCTTATAAGTTGGTTTTTTTATTTTTTTATAAGGTGCAAATGTAGTAAAAAAATCAGGCAGAAGTGCCGAAAGTCAAAGCTTTTCCCATCCGCATGACTCTCCCCCCCGTATGAATGAACATTCGTCCCTGCCGGCAGGCAGATGTGCCCGCTTGCGGCATTTTGACAATTCCGGGAGCAGAAGCCAAAAGAAAGAGGGCCGGGACGTTGGATATAAACGGGGAATTTTGTTTATCCTACGTAGGAGGCTACGTAGGCGCTGAGAAGGTGGGACCCTGCGGTATGAAACGTGTAAACTTTATTTTACCTTTGCAGGGAGATGACCAACTATCCGGAAAATATCGAAGAGAAGCTGGGTATCCACCAGATCAGGAACCTGATCCGGGAGAAAACCCTTTCCCCGTTGGGAGAACGATGGTTGGAAGATATGCGGTTTGTTACCGGTGTTGAGAAGATACAAAGGAACCTGCAGCAGACCGGTGAATTTATCTCTCTGCTCGAAGAAGACCTCTCTTTTCCGGTGGATCATGTGATCGACATGACGCCGGTACTGGAAAAGATCAGGGTGGAAGGGGCTTTTTTTACCGTGGAGGAGCTTTACGACCTGCGCCAGTCTCTGAATACCATCCGGGCCATCGGCCGTTTTTTTGAAAAGACGGAAGAAGGGCGTTTCCGGGCGCTGAAAAAACTGGCCGGGGGGATGACCGTTTTCCCGTTTGTCATAGATAACATTGATAAGGTATTAACCTCAAAAGGGACCATCCGGGATACGGCTTCTCCGGGTCTGAAAAAAATCAGACAGGCCCTGGCAACCCGGAAAAAAAGGTTGTCAGGCCTTCTGCAGCGGGTTATGAAAAAGGCACAGGCAGCGGGCTGGGTGGAAAAAGATGCGAGCCTTTCGGTACGTAACGGCCGCATGGTCATCCCGGTACCGGTTACGAACAAGCGTCGTATTCCCGGACTGATCCTGGATGAGTCGGCTACGGGAAAAACGGTATTTATAGAGCCGGCAGAGGTGGTCGAACTAAACAACGAGATACGTACGCTGGGTTTTGCCGAAGACCGTGAGATAGAAAAGATCCTGCTGCATCTGGCCGACCTGTTCCGTCCCTATGCGCCGGAGATGATCGAATCGTATCGCCGTCTCGGACTTTTTGACTTTATCCGGGCCAAAGCCCTTTTCTCGCTGGAGACAGGAGCGCTGGTGCCGGAGGTGAAAGAACACCCTGTAATTGACTGGAGGCAGGCTGTGCATCCTCTCCTTTACAGGACCCTGAAGAAAGAAAATCGCAAAGTGGTGCCGTTGGATATTAAGCTGGACGGGCAAAACAGAATTCTTGTGATCTCCGGTCCCAACGCCGGCGGGAAATCGGTATGCCTGCAGACGGTCGGGTTGTTGCAGTATATGTTTCAGTGTGGTTTGCCGGTGCCGGTGGCGACAGGGTCTGTATTCGGGATCTTTCAGGCCGTCTTCCTGGATTTCGGGGATGAACAATCTATTGAAAACGACCTCAGCACATACAGCTCCCGGTTGCTGAATATGAAATTTTTCCTGAAGCATGCGAATCAGAGAACGTTGATCCTGATGGATGAGCTGGGCACGGGCACCGAGCCGATGCTGGGGGGTGCCCTGGCTGAGACGGTACTGCAGCGTCTGAACCGGACCGGGACCTTCGGCGTGGTAACCACACACTATACCAACCTGAAACACCTTGCTGCTTCTGAAAAAGGGATTATCAACGGAGCCATGCTCTTTGATCATCAGAATATGCAGCCGTTGTACCGTCTCGAGCCCGGAAAACCGGGCAGCTCGTTTGCCTTTGAGATGGCCCGGAAAATCGGACTGCCTGAAGATCTGCTGAAAGAAGCAGCACAGAAAGTGGGGGAGGAGCATGTGCTTTTTGACAAACATCTGAAGGATATCCTCCGGGATAAGCGCTATTGGGAAAACAAAAGGAAGAAAATCAGACAGACGGAAAAAAAACTGGAAAGCCTGCTGGAAAGATACGAGGCGGATATGGAGGCGTTGCAGAAACAGCGGAAGGAAATCCTGGCACAGGCACGGGAGGAAGCCGAACATATGCTCACCGGCGTCAACCGGAAGATTGAAAATACCATCCGGGTGATCCGGGAGACGCAGGCAGAGAAGGAGCGGACCAAAGAAGCCCGGAAAGAGCTTGAGGTACTGAAAGAAAAGATCGAAACAGAACAACCGGAACCCAAGGATCCGGTAAGGCAGAAACTGTCAGCCGTGAGATCACGGCGGAAAAAACTGGGGGGTAAGCAGGCGGAAGATCAGGGATCTCCGGAGCAACAGGCGATAAGGGTGGGCGATAAGGTTCGTATGAAAGGTCATGAAATAGCCGGAGAGGTGCTGGATATCAGTCAGGGAGGATACCTGGTGGCATTCGGGAACCTGACAACACAGGTGAGCGGAGACCGTCTGAAGAAAGTGAACGAGGAGGAATACCGGCGACAGAACGGAAGGAAAAAAACCGTGACGGACTGGCAGGAGGATCTGCGGAAAAGAAAACTGCACTTCCGGCCGGAGATTGATGTCAGGGGACAGAGAGCGGAAGAAGCCCTGCGGACGGTGATGAACTTTGTGGACGAAGCAGTGATGGTGGGTGAACCCAACCTGCGGATTATCCACGGGAAAGGAAACGGTATTCTCCGGCAGATGATCCATGACTACCTGCGCACCATGCCCGTAGTGGCACACTTTCAGGATGAACATGTGGAACGGGGCGGCACCGGAGTGACCCTGGTAACGCTGGACCTGTAGCATGTTAAGACCAAATCCCACCCCAAAAAACGCTACCTTCCAGACCGGGACCAGGAACCAGGAACCGGGAACCAGGAACCGGGAACTGAGAACCGGAAACGCTCATCCCCGTTTTTTTTCATATTTTTATATACCAAAAACCTGATATGCAGATACTGATTTATACGGAAAAAGCATCACCCCGGCTAACGTATGTCCTGGATGAGTTGCTGAAAGAAGATATGGGGCTGGAGTATGGGGTCGTTACGGACAAGCAGGATTATCTGCAGTCCGCCTTGCCAGGTATTTGCTACGGTGGGACACGGATGAGGGAAGAAAATGAAATATTTATCCCTGCCGCAGGGCTGGTACTGGAAAATGAGGTGAAACAAACTGTGCCGGAAGTGACAGTATTTGACGGGACGCCGGTACTATTTCCCATACACGGCAACGGAGATCTTCCTTTTGATATTTTTTCAGCCGCATTCTATATGCTGAGCCGGTATGAAGAATATCTGCCTTTTGAGGAGGATGATCACGGACGTTTCCCTGCCGCTTTATCCCTGGCACACCGGAACGGTTTTCTTGAAGTGCCGGTGGTGGATTCCTGGATCCTTATGCTGGAAAAGAAGCTGAGCTCTGTTTTTCCGGAGCTCTCATTCAGGATCCGGGAATATCGTTTCCTGCCCACTTTTGATGTGGACCAGGTATTTGCTGTACGGGATAAGTCCGTGATGAGATTTCTGGGAGGAACCCTGAAAGCCGGAGGTTTCTCCGAACGATGGAAGATATGGAGAGGCCGGAAGGAAGATCCGTTTGATACGTTTGGTTTTATACGCCGTTTGCATGAACCCCCGGGACTGAAGCCTTTCTTTTTCTTTCATACCGGACAACGGGGAAAGTATGATAAGAGTATTCCGCCTGTGAAAGAATCCGTCAGACAGGTGATCCGTGAATGCGATACCTGGGGGAGGGTAGGGTTGCATCCTTCTTACCGTTCCCATGACGAGCCGGAATTGTTGCACCGGGAGAAAGAGCGGCTGGAAAAAGCACTGGGCCGCCCCGTGACAGCCAGCCGTCAGCACTTTATACGGTTGCGTTTTCCGGAAACCTACCGGCGTCTTCTGGCGGTGGGTATCTGTGAAGATTACAGTATGGGTTTTCCGGAGCTGCCGGGCTTTCGTGCAGGTACATCCCGGCCTTTCAGGTGGTTTGATCTGCAACGCAATGAAACCACCTCCCTGACCGTTTATCCTTTTGTGGTGATGGACGGAGCACTGAAGAAAAAATACGGCAGCAAGGATGAAGAGGTGCTCCGTTTTCTGGGTATCCTCAGGCAAAGGATCGAAAATACGGGAGGATGGTTTGTTCAACTCTGGCACAACCATACCCTGAGCGACCGGGACGATTGGCAGGGGTGGAAACATCTGTATGAAGAATGGCTGGGAAAAGCAATACACGGGGAATGATCCGGTTTCTGTCACATAACGAGATAGATAAGAGAAAATGGGATGCCACGGTGGAAAATGCACCCGACGGGATGATCTATGCCCTCTCCTGGTATCTGGATGTGGTTTCACCGGGATGGGCGGCCCTGGTGGAAGGAGATTATGAAAAGATCTTCCCATTGCCGGTGAAAAGAAAATTCGGAATACATTATGTGATTCAGCCGCCGTTTGTGCAGCAGTTGGGTCTTATCTCACAAACGGAAGCAAACGGAAAAGAGGTGGCTGAATTTATCGGATCCCTGCCGGACCGGTATAAGTTTATGGATATCCAGTTGAATGAAAAAAATCGTGCGGACGACTTCTCCGGAAAGATCGTGCAAAGAAGAAATATCCTGCTGAGTCTGTATCATGACGCTCCCGAAAAGAACTACCATGAAAATACCCGGCGCAACGTCCGTAAATTTCAAAAATCCGGCAGAGGGATTGTGGAAGATCCTGTGGCTGCAGAGGATATCATACGATTGTTTGCCGCGGGGCAGGGGAAAAAATATGGCGTAATAAAAACGCATTATGCTATTCTAAGCCGTTTATTAAATGTGCTTGGAAGAAAAGGCCTGTCAACGGTCTGTACGGTACGGGAGGAGGACAGGCTTTTATCCGGCGCAGTTTTTGTCAGATCGTATGACAGATATATTTTTTTGTTTTCGGCGGGATCGCCGGAAGGAAGGGGAATCCATGCCCTGCCGGGGATTATCGATTCTTTTATCAGAACCCATGCGGGGGAAAAAATGTGGCTGGATTTCGAAGGTTCGGATAACCCTGACCTGGCCCGTTTTTATAAAGGTTTTGGGGGGCGGGAAGTGCAATATCCCCGGGTTATCCTGAACAGGTTGCCCCGTTTCCTGAGATGGGTAAAATCCGTGTAGATTATTTCCTTTTTTTTCTTTTTTCGGATTTTATACGGTCCCGGATATATCCGGCCAGATAAAAAAGATCACGGCCTATTTCATGAATACACGCGTCATATTTGGTATTCTCCATGGAGGTGTCATCCCAGAGAGAAGGATTTTTCCAATGATACGGGATGGTTTTTTCTGCACCATATTGTTGAAAATCAATCTTGTCCATCTCCGGGAAAACCGGGACGACAAGGAAATGACTGTGAGGGTTGCTATGATAATCGATGGGTTTGGCAAAAAAGGTATAATCCGGATAATTGCGACCCAGATTCAGAAAGTAAACGGGGTTATCGGCATAACCGCCTGCCGGCATGATGAGAAAACCGCATCTCTTTAATGCCCCGACGATTCTGTAGTTGATAGCTCCCGGATGGAGACCTCCGGAAAAGGGTTTAATGTTTTTCACTTTGTAGAAATGCAATGCCGTATAAAACCATATTTCGGCAGCCTGACTGAGCGTTCCGTTACTGTTGCCGGCAAAAAGCGTTTCGGCAGACTTATGGCTTTGCCGCAATTGCAGAATATAATCTCCGATGGTTTTTAAGGAGTCTTTCCTTGCCCCCGGAATAGACGAGGTCTCTTTGGAAAGATGGTCACAATATTCCTGCAGATCCTGATAAAACCGCTGGGCATGCAGGGAAAGGGCCTGAAGCAGGAAGAGAAATACAACAATCGTACTTATTTTTCTGACAAAAGACATGTTTTTCACTTACTGAACAGTCTGCTAAGGTATAAAAAAAAAGTAGAGACGCACCATGGCAGTCTCTACCTTTCTCATAAAATTTCCGTGAATACCTACCGTTCTTTGTGGCAGAACCACCAATCGTAGCATTCGTAATTTTTAAGGCGTTCTTTGGCCATTTCAGTGTCTGTGGCCGGTGGGACGATTACGCGACTGCCCAGCATCGAATTGTTGGGCCAGTTTTCGGGCGTGGCGACGCCTTCTTCATCAGAAACCTGCAAGGCTTTTACGGCGCGTACGATTTCATCCACGTTTCTGCCTATTTCCTGGGGATAATAAATGATCAGACGGATAATACCCTGCGGATCCACCACGTATACCGCACGTACCGTGTTTGAACCTTTGCCGGGATGCAACAGTCCCAGCTTATGGGATACGGT
>JANTHB010000054.1 GCA_024762655.1 Bacteroidales bacterium | reverse complement strand
ATTTATGGAAATCCGTGATAAATTTTTCAGTTTTCTCTCTGCCTGTCACCCTCCTTTATTTCATCCTTCTGCTTACAAATAAAATTTATCCTATTTTTTAAATTATTTTGCAAAAATAAAATAGGTTATTACCTTTGCACACCGAAATTCTGATCCAGTAGCTCAGTTGGTAGAGCACATCCCTTTTAAGGATGGGGTCCAGGGTTCGAGACCCTGCTGGATCACAAAACAAAAGCCCGGTTACCCACCGGGTTTTTTATTTAATTTCCTCCCGGAACCATTTTCCGAATTCCCCCAGGATATCAGCGCAATAATAATTCTTGCCCTATATTTAGAATAATTCTAAATAAATAGTTATATTTGTCTCTGAAAAAAAATACGCTATGGATAACCGTGACTGGAAAATAGAGAAAGATGAAGCAGAAAAGATCTTTTTCCTGCCGGATGAAAAAGCTGCAGAAAAGTTCATAAAGGAAATACGGAAGTTATCACGCAAAGAAGATCATAAAATCAGGCTGCGCAGGATAAGCAACCGGGAAGTCAGGATACGCATGCCTTTCCTGGTTTCGGGCAGCTATGAAGAAAAAGAAGTTCGTATTTTAAATATCATTAACCGGCTGGCAAACTGATCATTATTTTTTATAACTTTGGATTATTATATTTATCCGGTTATGAAAACAGTGACACGTTTCTCTCGGATTTTTCTTATCTTTTTCTTTTTGTCTTTACCTTTAAGCTGTAACAGGCCTTCGGGTTCCGTGCAACATACCGGTAAGATCAGGGGACTTGTGGACACCGTGGGTTTCGCCCATGAGAGCTGGCAGATGGATCGTCTGATACAACGTATTCATCGGTATGAAGGGGATTCATTGCTCCGCTGGCAGGAGCATGATTTTAACTGGCGGGTTTGTATCTCCCCCCATGACGACTACACGTATGTCGGATATCTGTATCCTGCGGTATTATCCCATGTTCATGCTCCGCTGGTCATCCTCTTCGGCGTGGCTCACAAAGCCCGGCTGCTGGGTTTGCAGGATAAGATCGTGACCGGTACCTTCAGGCAGTACAGAGGTCCCCGGGGCAATATTTCCGTTTCACCTCTGCGTGAAGAGATCATGGCTGGCATGGACACCTCCTTTTATACCGTCAGTGACTCCATGATGCGGATAGAGCATTCGCTGGAGGCGTTGCTTCCTTTTTTGCAATACTACCACCGGGATTTTCAGATCATTCCCATACTGGTCCCCTACATGTCTTATAACCGGATGCAGGAGATCAGTACCGCCCTGGCACGTTCCGTTCGCAGGGTTACGGAAAAACATGATCTCGCCTGGGGAACGGGATATACCCTCGTTATCTCGACCGATGCCGTTCATTACGGAGATGAAGACTGGGGAGGAAAAAACTTTGCCTTCTACGGAACAGACTCTGCAGGACTGGCAAAAGCAGTAGCTCATGAACATGAGATCATTGACAGCACCCTGATAGGTCCCCTGGCTCCCGGACGCATTAAAAAGTTTACCCGGTATACGGTGCAGGAGAAGGATTATAAAACCTATACATGGACGTGGTGCGGAAGATATTCGGTTCCTTTCGGATTGTTAACCGCCTGGCACCTGCAACAGCTTACGGGAGCCGCTCCGCTCTCCGGTGAACTGGTGGGTTATCGTAACAGTATAGACCATAAGCCGATCCCCGTGGAGGATCTTCGCATGGGAGTTACCGCACCGGCCAATATCCACCATTGGGTAGGATATGCTGCGGTAGGGTATAAATGATAAATGGTTTAGGGTTTTCCTGCACGGATCATTATAAATCCATCAATAGCTTGTTTCCGTCTGACCGGCGGGCGTCATTCTCAAATTTTCTGACGGTCTCAACAACATCTTTTACCAGTTGCATATCAGGAATCTGAATGTGGTGGCTGCCTCTGTTTTCCCATTGCTCAAGAACGTAATGTAAGGTGATCTTATGTATGTCCATGGCCGGCAGGTACCCCTGTTCTTTGGGATTGTCCGTCACCGTTTCAACCAGCACTCCTGCATTCAGTAATTCATTCAAAGCCCTTCTGACAAGCCGGATGGGGAGTTTCAACCTTTCCGATATTTCATAGGATGTCATGGGTTTTTCTCCCCTGGCAAATCGTTTAACGATCACGGTGGCTATCAATACCAACACTTTTTTATAGATGGCTATACTTATATTTTCCGTATCCGCCTCAAACTCATAATGTCTCACATTCTGATAAGCAAAAGAAAGCTCAGCGCCAAACAAGACGATAAGCCAGCTTACCTGAAGCCATATCATAAACAGGGGAAGTGCGGCAAAACTACCGTAGATAGCATTATAGCGGGACACCCCAACCTGAAAATGTACATATCCCCATTGCACGAGCTGAAAAAACGTACCCGCTACAATCCCGGCCAGGAGCGCGGCCCCGAACTTAACTTTCGTATTGGGCATGATCAGATAGATCATTGCGAAAAGCAACCACATCATAAAGTAAGGAGCAAACCGGATCAGACTGATAACCACAGGTCCCACATACCCCATCACCAGATTTCCCTGATTGGCATTTCCAAAACGGGACATGATATAAACCGTTACACTCCCCGACAAAAACATCAAAACCGGAGCAATCAACAAAATGGCAATGTAATCACTGAACTTTCTGAAAAAAGTACGTGATTTATTTATCTGCCAGATATTATTGAAAGCGCTCTCAATATTCGATAACACTTTGATCACCGCCCAAAAAAGAAGTAACAGGCCGAAACCGGCGATAAAACCACCTTTGGTGATTTCCAGCATTTTATTGGCAAAATTAATGGCCCAGTTTAATACTTCCTTCTGCCCCTGAAAATTATTCATTAGCTCCTGGGTGACCCTGGCTTCAAGACCGAAGCCTTTGGCTATACCGAAGATCATAGCCAGCACCGGGACAATAGACAATAAGGTATAATAAGTAAGCGCCGAAGCACGTACCTGTACCTTATCTTCAGAAAAACCCCTGAATGCCAATACAATAATACGTAACTGACGGTAAAAAAAAGATTTATGCTTTGGCAGCTCTTCCAGGGGAATCCGCCAGATATCAACCGAGATAAAATGAATCAGACGGGTAATAATGTCTTTGAACTTTTTCACTGCCGGTCACTAATTATAAGTCTGTCCGAAAAGCATTTCGCCCTTATAAGAAAGAGCTTTGCGGGATAAATATAAGCAACTTCTCCGAATTATCTTTTTGAATGTGTATTTTTACAAACTCTCTAAACGGAAAAAATGAATATTCAACATCTGGAATTTACGGAAGGGGCGGAAAGAGCCAGAGGCATTGCCGTGATCATTGATGTGTTCAGAGCTTTTTCCACATCCTGTTACCTGTATGGTCAGGGAGCACAAAATATTCTGGTTACGGATTCGGTGGAAGATGCCTTTCGTTACAAAGCAGACCATCCGGACACCCTTTTGATCGGAGAAAGAAAGGAACAAATGATTGCAGGATTCGATTATGGGAACTCCCCCTCGGCCATTATCAAAAGGAATTTCAGGAACACAACGGTTATTCTTACCACCAGTGCCGGCACCAAAGGGTTGGTAAAAGCTTCTGGCGCCGACAGGGTGCTGGCAGCCGGATTTGTCAACGCTCCGGCCACAGCCGCTTTCATAAACCGCCAAAACCCGGAAACCGTCAGCCTGGTGGCTATGGGGTATAATGCGGTAACCCCTGCCGACGAAGACCATCTTTGCGCAACATATATCAGCCTGTTGCTGAAAGGAGAAAAACCGGATTTTCATCCCATGAAAGAAATAATCAGAAACGGTACGGGGGCCCGTTTTTTCGATCCTGAAAACCGGAACTCTCCCGAAGAAGATTTTTCCCTCTGCCTGCAGCCCGGACGCTTTCCATACGTGCTGGAGGCCATCCCATGGAGAAATTTTATCTACCTGAAAAAAACCGAAATAAATCCGTAATCCAAATATGACTGAGACAGAAACCGTTGTGAAGTCCGTTCAACGTCCCACCCTTTTGGTGAACGAAGCCATCTGCCGCCACAATATCGAAAAGATGTCTGCCCTGGCCCAACGCAGCGGAGTTACTTTCAGGCCCCACTTCAAGACCCACCAGTCAGCCTCCATGGGAGAATGGTTCAGAGACTACGGAGTATCTTCCATAACGGTCTCCAGTGTGACGATGGCCCGGTACTTTGCCGGACATCACTGGAAAGACATCACCGTGGCTTTCCCGGTAAATCTGCGGGAAATTAAGGAGATAAACACACTGGCGGAAAAAATCCATCTGAATCTCCTGGCAGATCATCCGGCGGTGGTAAGAACCCTGGCCGGACAAATGAAACAGGAAACCGGAATTTTTATTGAGGTGGATACGGGGTACCATCGCACAGGGGTACACTGGGAAAATACGGATCTGACAGATGCATTACTGGAAACGATCGGCAAGACCGGGTTTTTGCGGTTCCGGGGATTTCTCTCGCACACCGGAAACACGTACTCCGCTTCTTCACCAAATGAAATCATGATGCTGCATCGCACGGCCATAGAAAGAATGAACTTCCTGAAAGAAAGATACCTGGCTTCTTTTCCGGGTTTGATTGTATCGCTGGGGGATACACCATCCTTCAGCCTGACAGATACCGTCCGCGGCATAGATGAGATGAGACCGGGCAATTTTGTTTTTTACGACCTGATGCAACAGAACCTGGGCGCCTGCTCATACAAGGATATTGCCGTAGCGGTAGCCTGTCCCGTAGTGGCTACCTATCCCGGAAGAAACGAACTGGTCGTTTACGGCGGGGCCATTCATTTTTCAAAAGAATACCTGATGCGGGATAAACAAAAGATCTATGGACTGGCGGTCCGTTTTACGGAGAAAGAATGGGTGCCGCTGGAACCGGCCGCGTCCCTGACGGCCTTATCCCAGGAACATGGCATACTGCATATGGATGCCCGGCAAATCGCTGCCTTTCAACCCGGTGACCTGATCTATGTCCTTCCGGTGCATTCCTGCCTTTCCGCAAATCTCATGGGAAGGCACCTGACCACCACGGGAGAAGAGCTTGTCCATATGAACGGATCACAGGATCCTCTTCAGTCATGAATATTCACATTAATAAAATCTTATGAGTAAACTTAAGGAAAAAGTTAAAGATTATTTCAAAAAGAAAAAGACCGTCTCCATCGTTTTGGATTTTCTGTTTTATGCCCTGATTCTATTGTTCATTATCCCGGGCACCCGGAAAACGATCCTGCCGGTTTTCATGCGTACCATCCTGCATCCGCCTCTGAAGAAAGTATCTTCCGCCCCTTTGCAAAAGATCACGGAAAAGGATTATCAATGGTCCCTGAATACTCCGGACGGGGAACAGGTTTTTTTGGGTGATTTCAAACAACAGGTCTTGTTCATCAATTTCTGGGCTACCTGGTGTCCTCCCTGCCGGGCAGAAATGCCCGGGATCCAGAAACTGTATGAAAAATATGGCGAACGGGTGAAGTTCCTCATGATTACCGCTGAAGAACCGGGCGTTGTAAAATCTTATCTGTCGAAAAACAGCTACACCTTTCCCGTATATCTGCAGAAGTACAAGGCACCTGCTGTGTTCCGGACCAATTCCATCCCTGCCACCTTTATTGTGGATGCATCAGGGGGCATTGTACTCTCGCACAAAGGGGCCAGTAAATGGAACTCCGGGAAAATAGAACATCTGCTGGATGAACTGATTGCCCAAAAGGAAAAAAGGTGACGGGAAAGGAAACAGCTACAGGAGATTATTCGAACAGCCCGGAGATCTCTTCCCTGCTCAGTTTTTTCAGCAGCGATTCTTCCGTCTGCAGGACATCCGCCGCAAGATGGGCTTTTTTCTGCTGATAATGCATGATTTTTTCCTCGATGCTATCCTTGCTGATGATCTTATACACCATCACTTTACGGGTTTGTCCGATACGATGGGTGCGGTCCACCGCCTGTTGTTCCACGGCCGGATTCCACCAGGGATCCAGGATCATGACATAATCGGCCGCTACCAGGTTCAGCCCGAACCCTCCGGCCATGATTGAAATGAGAAAAACACGTATATCTTCTCTTTCCTGAAATTGTTTCACGGCCTCTTCCCTTTTTTTCCGGGTAACACTGCCTGTCAGCAAAACGTAAGGAACGCCTTCTTCCCTGAGTTGATGCTCGAACAACTGCAATACCTTTACAAAAGAAGAAAAGACGAGGATCTTGTGCCCTTCACTGGCAACGGTACGAATCATTTCCATGGTCTCCTCAAACTTTCCGGAATCACCCGGATAGGAAGGATCTACAAGGACCGGATGATTGGCTGTCAGCCGCAACCGTGTCAACCCCTGCAGAACAGGAATCATCATGCCGGAAGCGTTCCCTTCGCTCATGAGTTTCAAGACCGCATTACGTACTTTCGCTTTCTCTTCCTCATAGAAAAGTTGCTGATCCTCACTCATCTCCGTAAAGATCCGTTGTACGGCCAGGTCAGGCAGGTCGGAAGCCACCTCTTCCTTGGTGCGGCGCAATAAAAAAGGCTGTATCAGCAACCTTAGTTTCTGTAAAACCTTCTCATCCTGTTGTTTTTCGACAGGAGTGACAAACTTTTCCTGGAAAAAACGGTAGTTTCCCAGCAAACCCGGGTTGATGAACTGCATCTGCGCCCACAGGTCATTCAACGAATTTTCCACAGGGGTTCCTGTAAGCACAATTTTCTGGGGAGTGCGTAACTGCATTACGGACTTGAAAATAAGAGAGTCCGGATTTTTAATGTAACGGCTTTCATCCAGCACAACAAGGTCAAACACCCGTCGTGAAAAAAGAGCAATATCTTTACGCAACAACCCGTATGTTACCAGGACAACATCATAAACATCAAAATATTCAAAATATTTCTCCCGGTCCGAGCCTGCGTACACCAAAACCCGCAATCCCGGAGCAAAACGGTTGATCTCTTCCACCCAGTTAAATACCAGGGACTTGGGCACCACAATCAGGCAAAGGGACGCTCCCTCTTCCCGGGGAGGTTCTTTCTCTGTACTTTGCTCTTCAAACAAACTTAACTGTACGGCTTCGCCTTTCCCGGATTCTTTATCTATGGATGAGGATGCCCCCTTTTTATTTTCAGGTCTGGTAATCTTGCGGATCAGGGCAATAGACTGGACGGTCTTGCCCAACCCCATATCATCAGCCAGACACCCTCCGAACCCATGTTTCCGCAGGTTCATCATCCATCCGTATCCTTTTCGCTGATAAGGCCGCATTTCCGCATGAAAACCTTCCGGCAAGGGAAAAGCTTCTTCCGTCTCAAGCATGGAAATGATCCGGTGATGGATCTCATGCCTGTCAGCCACTCCCGGCGTTTTCTCCAGCAGGGAGAGATGATGTTTCCGGATTCTGATCTCCTCGCCGTTATCCTCTCCGAATTGTAACAGGTCTTCATACTCGGCAAACCATTTCTCCGGGATAACTGCTACCGAACCATCCGGTAATACATACTCCCGGATCTTGTTCAGGATATGATCTTTCAGGCGAATAAAAGGGATCCTGTAGGAACCGAACTGTACTTCAGCACGCAAATCAATCCAGTCGATCATCCGCTCGTCGGAATCATGGACCCTGCTTTGCATTTCTATCCTGACGGGATCAAGGAGATACGCTTTGTCCGTCTTTCTGTGTATAACAAAACCTTCCCGCTTCAATTCCTCCGCGACATTATTCAGGAAAGTGATCATTTCATACTGCTGATAAGCACGATCCCCCGGTGTACCGGCAGGCAGGAACATGCCCGGCAGGTCTTCCGTAAAACCCAGTTTTTGCAATACCGCGATCTTTTTTCTTTCCTCCTGCTCATCCCTGAATATCCGGAAAAAACTATACTCCCGGTTTCCTTCCTCCCGCAGGGTAACAAAAACGTTCCGGGTTTGATTTGCATGAATCACCAGATCATCATAACGAAAAGATAATACCAGTACCAGGAGGCCTTTCATTCCCGTTTCAAGCGTCAGTTCGGGTACGGGCACGGGATGACGGTCCGTCACATCAAATCCTTCGGTAGTTACCTGATAATGCAACAATGTATCCCGGATGAAGGTCTGATAATATTTCTTCTCCAGGGACAGCGGTATATGTATCGTATCCCTGGAGAAGAAAGGTCTCAGCTTTTTCCCTTCCATCTCTTCCAGCAGGTAAAGTCTCCCTTCCATCACAAAGACACAGGGTTTGTTGGCAAGAATGATATGACGTTTATCCTTCAGCGATATTTCCTTTCCCTCCTTTTGCAGGGAGATAAAATATTCCGTTCCTTCTTCCTTTTTGATGAAATAAAATTCAACGGATACCTCTCCGGAGTCGGGGACAATACGATCTTCTTTGTAGATTCCCTTGGAAGAAGATTCGTGAAGAAAAATTTCAATACCGGTATCCTTCAGCAATCTCGCAATGGCTGCCAACCTCTCTTCAATATAGGGCCGGATAAAATGATCGGTCTTTTTCTGTTCCAAAGAATGAAAAAACTCTTTCAGGTTGATATGCGGATCTTTATGAAAGATCTTACTGAGGGCATGGTCCTCATATTCCCCGGTGATCCGGATGATCCTGCGCGTTATTTCAGGCAATTTTTCTACCGCCGGGTCGGGATGGTCCGGGAGAATCCTCCTGTTGATAACATACTTTTCCTCTTTCTTCTCATAATCCACAAAATAAGGTACAAAAATATACCCGAACACCTTGTGTTTTTTAAGAAGCAGGACCAATCGCGCCATATACAATTACTTATAAAAAGTCATTCCTGTAAAAGGAAGCCTTCGATAATTGATTCATTCTCTGGGTAGCCCGTATCCATAGCCACACGATATAGGGAACAAAAAACAATAAAAGCAACTGGTTCTGTGACATAAGGGAAAAATCATAAAATCCGTGAAAGAGTACGGGATAAAATAAGGCACGGAAGATCTGCTGTTTACGTTCGGCAGGATAAAACTTCGCCAGTCCCAGATGATATCCCATGATAATTCCGAAAAGAGCATGAGCCGGAACAGCGGTAAAAGCGCGTGTAACCGCTACACTAAATCCACCCTGTAAGACATACAGAATATTCTCTATCCCTGCAAATCCCATGGCAATAAAGACGGCATAGACAATGCCATCAAACTTTTCATTAAAATTCACATTTTTCCAGATGATCAGGAAAAAAGCCAGGAACTTGAATCCCTCTTCGGTAAGCCCGGCTACAACAAAAGAGACCCAGGCAACGGATAAAACAGAGGGCATATTTTCAGCAGGCAGGGTAAGAAGCTTCTCTACAAACACTACCGGCAGGGGCAATAGGACACCTAAAAGTAACGCCTTAAAAACCATTGAAAGCGGTTCTCTTTCATATTTATCCCGGAAATAAACGTACAAAAGAATAATAAAAACGGGAGCCAGCGATACAAACAATAGATTCATACCGTATTAATAATGTGGATAATACGGATATATCCCCCTATAGGGAGACATGTTATTCATAGGATAGTAGGGATTGTACATATCCGGTTCGGAATAGCGGAACTCCGCACCGAAAAAAATATTATTGCCTATACGGTAATTCAGGCGAAGTGAATAACTATCCGGTATGTAATTCCTGTAAAAAGGAGAAAGGTTTTTGTCCTGATTCAGGTTTTTTACGACGGTTCCCGTAACGGAAAGATTGGGCCGGATAAAATAGGTCCCCTGTCCGAATAATACCACATTTGTATTCTGTGAATAAAAAGCGGCATTTCCTTGATCGGCAGGATAAACACTGTTTACGGGAAAAGCATGTTGCAGCATAATTCCCCCTGAAAGATAAAATTTCGGAGAGACAGCATAGCTGAATGTGGGAGCCACCCAGGAAGAAAAACCCTTGTACCATCCCGAAGACATGTAGCTCGTCCCTACATTGATCCCGTACCGGATCCCGGGTTCCTTGTCATTCTCTTGCTTTTGCTGATTGTCATGATAATATTTATCAGGACCGGGTGCCGGAAGCAAATAAGCATACGGATAATGAAGGTAAGGGATTTGCCCATTTACGCCGGTAACCAACAGAAAAGCAACGAATATCAAAAAGATCTTTCTCATACCCGGAATTTGTATATTACAAAAATAAACAAAAAATTGAAATTAGTTCGCTGCGCGAAGGAAATCAAGTGGTCATACAGTTGTCATACGATAGTCATACGATAGTCATTCAGTAGTCATGCCTCAACTAACGAAATGCCGCAAGCGAGCATTTCGTTAGAGTTGCGTGCATCCTCGAAACAAAAGCAAAATTTTAAATAAATTTTGGTTGTTTCGGGATTAGGCTGCTTCGCAGCCGGAATTAGCTCGCTAATGCGAGCGAAATTAGTACGGGCTGCGCCCTTACGTAATTTGCTCCCTTCGGTCGCGTGATATAATGGTCGATCATTCGTTGCGCGAACGCCATTTGCGCCTACCTTGGCCACTGTTCCCTGGTCCCCGAGTGGCTGGAGCGAAGCGAAAGCTGTATCGAGGGGCCGAGTGGCTGGAGCGGAGCGACAGCTGCTATTTTTATTTCTCTACAATCGTTCTGCCGAACGGGGTCAGGGCCAGACCGGCCAGTTTTACATGCTGGACAGCAAATGGGATACCTATGATGGTAATAAACAACAGCAGGGCCATCGCCAGATGAGACAAGGCAATCCAGAATCCACCGATGAAGATCCAGAGAATATTCATAAAGACGGAAAGACAGCCTCCTGCCTCTTCTGTCGGCACCGCCTCCCGGCCGAAAGGCCACAAAGCCAGCTCGGCCAGCTTGAGCGTCTGCAGGCCAAACGGAATGCCGACAATGGTGATCATTAACAATATACTGGATATCAGATACTCAACGGCAATAAGGATGCCCCCGAACAACAACCACAATACATTCCCCAATGTATTCATAAAACAATAGTTTTTTGGTCCTTCCGGATTCCAACCCCCGGAAATACGAAAATTACACCACGTAGCCCTTTTCCATGATCTTGTGCTTGGGCCTTCCTAAAAGCTCCATCTGAATTTCACCCACAACTCATCTCCCAGTTCCCACCACCGGGATACCACCGCACGGGCAAAATCATTGGAATAGCGGGTCAGGTAACGGCGGGCTTCCTGCGAAGGCTGTCCCTTAAGGGTCTTCTCACGGTCCTGCGCCAGCAGTTGCAAAGCCCTTGACTCGATATAATCCGCTTCATCGAAAGCTTTGTCTTCATATTCTTTTACCACAGGTTCAATGATCTTCTTTCCTTCGCCCCACTTTACCAGGGCCAGACGGTTGGCCCTCCTGAAGGCCCACAGGGCGGATTCACGGCTGAAATGATCTTCCCCGCCCAGACGGAAACCGGCCGGGACACTCAGATTCCCGGCATAGATAGGAATACGGGCTCCCAACCGGGGAATATCCAGTCCAAACCACATCCTGCCTCCTATCGCGTCAGGCAACCAGTCCCGCAACTGAACCACCCACGAATAGGCACAATACTGCACCGAAATGGGCCTGTCGCGCTTTACCACACCGGGTTTCAGCGTATTCAGCAAAGTTCTCTTGTCACGGGCCATCCACGGATGGGCGGCCGGGCTGATGATCGTATCCACCACAATACTGTCATGCGCGTTACGATGACGGGTTGCAACCTTCAGGTTGCGGATCATCTCCCATTGCGTACCGTCATAGGTGGTACGATAGAGCTCAAGCACTTTCCGGACATCCACCTTTTGATCGGGCCTGACGGAAAAAGGAAGTTCGTTGGCATCATAACGAAGATGCAGCGAAGGCGCGAGGGTGCTGAATACAAAATATTCCCGGATAGAAAACGGTTTTTTGGTATTGCCATAGGCTTTCCAGAATTTAAAGGGTTTTTTCCCGTCCCAAAGATCCAGCTTCCGGGCTACGTCAAAGACATTGTCCGAGGCCATGAAATAATCCGGTTTTTTCAGGTCTATCTCTCCGATTCTGGAGATATTGGCGGCAATCCCCACATGGTCATCCGGAATCCTTTCTGCGGCCCACACCCCGCCTACTTTATCAGGCCCCTCTCCCACGATCTCCATCTGCCACACCTCTTTTGGGTCGGCCAGGGTGATGCACTCGCCGTAATCCCCGTAACCGTATTTTTTGATCAGATCGCCGATCAAACGAATGGCCTCACGGGCAGTGGTGCAGCGCTGCAGCGCCACGCGTTCCAGCTCCTCGATAAGGAACATGCCGTCTGGGTTGTGGAGCGTCCGCAGTCCGCCGAAGGTGGTCTCGCCAATGGCCAGTTGTTTCTCATTCATGCTGGGATAGGCTGTATTGAAGTAAGCATAGGTTTTGGCCACTTCGGGGATCTCCCCCGCTTTTTTCACCCCCTCCCGGCTCCAGGCCGACGAGGTATGCAGCGTTCCTTTATACACCGGGTGCATCTCCCCTTTCTTATGCTCTTTCGCCGGAACAAAATCCACCCACGTGCGGTACCAGGCATCGCAGGTGTGACTGGTCATCACCGAGCCGTCCGTACTGGCCTTTTTCCCGACCATAATGCTGGTACAACTTTGCGAATACTCGGGATCGTTATCCGGATAAGGATTTTGTGCCCACCCGGCGGAAAAGAGTAAGAACAAAAATATCCCTGTAATGATCATCCGTTTTTTCATGATTCTGTAATTTTTTATGGGATGAAGATATAAAAATTCTGTTTATCCATTTTATTTACATTTTGGGTATATCTGTTTATTCAATGTCAGCGCCCCTAAAGGCAATACGATCTAATGACGTAACGTAATACATTGACATGCAATACAATAAAGAAACTGCTATGCAGGCGCCTGCATAAAAAATAAACCCTGCATGTCCCCGGATATTGATTTTGGTTATAACAATAAAATGTTGTAAATTGAAAAGGAGAAAAAGAGGGAAATATGCGTAAATTTAATAATAGTAAACAAATAACAATCAACAAGCAACATGGATTAGGTAGTACCAAAGAGTAACCTTTGCTTTTTTCATTAGTACATCTAATCCTATCTTAGTTGAGCGGACTACGTCGAAAACTGTGGTAAATAAAAATGTCAAAACAAAAATACCAGGCTGTGATCTTCGATCTGTACACAGCTCTCCTGAATTCCTGGTCTCTTTGGAGTAAGGTGGCAAGGTCAGATGAGGCTGGGTTAAAATGGAGAAATACGTACCTAAAGCTGACCTATCAGGCGAGTGCATACCGGCCCTACGAGATCATCATCAAGGAGGCTGCAAAAAAAGTTGGGATCCCTCATGAACGGGAAAACGAACTTATACAGCGTTGGGGTGAGGTTGAACCGTGGCCTGAAACGGAAAGGGTTTTGCGTGAACTGACCGGGAAGGTCCCGGTTGCAGTGGCTACCAATTCATCAATTGCCTTGGCTGAGGTTGCTGTTTCATGCATTGGTATAACCATCCCTATAGTCATAACGGCAGAAGCGGCTGGATACTACAAGCCAAATCCGCACCCATACCGAATGGCTTTGGAAAGGCTTCGGTGTAAACCGGAGCATGTTATCTTTGTCGCCGGCTCCGCTGCAGATGTTCCCGGAGCATCGGGGGTTGGCATGCCTGTCTTTTGGCACAATCGAATGAATATGAGCCTTTTGGATTCGAGTGCCAAGCCCAGGTACGTATCGGACACTTTATTGCCACTATTGAATATAGTGGAAAAGACATGGAGAGGTACAGGTAAGGAGGAGGCAGAATATAGCTAACAAGACGCTGCACCGGACGGCAATTCCGCTACGTTCTTATAGCGACGGCTGATATTTTCGTAAGCTGGCAATTTACAAACACGCCCAAAGGTATAACTGAAAGCCTATGACCAGGATGATACTTGTATTAGGTGCCACGGGAATGCTTGGCGAACCTGCATCGCGCAAATTGATCGAGATGGGAAATCATGTACGCATGTTGGTGCGCAATGTCGATAAAGCCCGGAAGATCTTTGGTCACGTTGCTGAAATTGTTGGTGGAAGTGCATTATCAAGAGATAATATCCGGTCGGCCATGGCGGGATGCGATGCGGTCCATGTAGGTTTTAGCATAAAGCAACCACCAAGATATAAACAGGGTTTGCTAAAAAAAGGATCCTGATTGTTGAAAATCTGACACATATGTTAATAAAACCGGGGTAATAAAGGGTCAGAAATACAAGGAAAAAGATAAATTGCAGACAAAATATTTACATATTATGATACCATATAAATCAACAAAACAATTAACGGTCAAGGAGTTCCGGACACCGTTTTACACAAAATCAAATCCTATGCGAAACCTTTATCTTTACATTCTTGTCCTTTTCCTGTTGACAGGTTGCCAATCCCCAAAAGACAAACCCGCCCCCGGATCAAACCTGCATGAATTTACCCTGTCCGGCAAACAGGTTACCGTTTACACCACCGCAAAAGGGACAGACCTCATGCTGTCGAAAACCGGCACACCCGGACTCACGCCATCCAGGCAGCCCCTGGAAACCGAGATTTTCGTCGTGGTGAACCCCGGCATCACCTTCCAGAACATGATCGGCATCGGAGGTGCGCTTACCGATGCGGCAGCAGAGGTTTTTGCCACCCTCCCTCCGAAAAAACAGGAGGAATTGCTCACTGCCTACTACGATCCGGAGAGGGGGATCGGTTACACCTTTGCGCGCACCAACATCCATAGCTGCGACTTTAGCAGCACCAGCTATACCTATGTTTCGGATAATGACAAGAAGCTGAAAACCTTTTCCGTCGATCACGACCGCAAATACAGGATCCCCCTGATCAAAAAGGCCATGGAAGCCGCGGAGGGAAAACTGAAGATCTTCGCCAGTCCCTGGAGCCCTCCGGCTTTCATGAAATCGAATAACGACATGTTACACGGTGGAAAGTTGTTGCCTGAATATGCTGATGCCTGGGCGCTCTACTTCACTAAATTCATCAAAGCCTACGAAGCCGAAGGCATTCCCATCTGGGGCATTACGGTACAGAACGAGCCGATGGCTACGCAAACGTGGGAGTCGTGCATCTACACGGCAGAAGAAGAGCGGGATTTTTTGAAAAACCACCTCGGTCCAACCATGAAACGTGAAGGCCTCGGCGATAAAAAGATTATCGTTTGGGATCACAACCGTGATCTATTGGTTCACAGGGTCAACACCATCCTCCAAGATCCCGAAGCTGCCAAATACGTCTGGGGTATCGGCTTCCACTGGTACGAGACCTGGACAGGCGGTCAGCCCATGTTCTGCAATGTCGCTCTGGTGCATGCCTCATGGCCGGACAAACACCTGGTCTTTACCGAAGGAACCCCGGCAAGCTACAGCCGGGAAAATATGACGGACTGGAAAAATGCAGAGCGCTACGGCCAATCGATGATTCACGACTTTAACAACGGTACCGAGGCCTGGACAGACTGGAATATCCTCCTCGACATGCAGGGAGGCCCCAACCATGTTGGGAATTTCTGTGTGGCCCCGGTGCATGCCGACACCGCCACCGGCGAGCTGGTGTACACCCCTTCCTATTATTACATCGGGCATTTCTCAAAGTTTATCCGTCCCGGTGCATACCGGATAAGTTGCGCTCCCAGCCGGAGCATACTGGAAGCTTCCTCTTTTCTGAACCGGGACGGATCACTGGCTACCATAGTTTTGAACCGCACCGGTAAAGAAATCCGGTTCAACCTGATCATGGAAGACCGGCAGGTTGCCGCCACCATCCCGGCGCATGCCATACAAACTTACCTGGTAAGATAATTCGACATTGGCTGTTCGTTTTCCTGCCTTTCCTGCCGAACAGCCGGCAGGCAGACAATATTTATCATTTTCCGTTCATCGTTCGACGTTCGACAATCATCAATCATCGTTCCTGCCTGCCGGCAGGCAGGCGTCGTTCACCCTTGCGGCAACGCCACCTGGCGGCTGAAGCTCTCCTCCAGCGAAATAAACGTTTCGGTACGGGCAATCCCGGGAATAGCCTGTAGCTTATCCGACAAGACCTGTTTCAGGTGTTCATTGTCCCGGGTATATACCTTGATAAAGATCGAATATCCACCGGTGGTATAATGACACTGGGTGATCTCTGGAATATTCCTCAGTTCCTCCACCACCTTCGGATAAAGTCGTGCTTCCTCAAGATATATGCCGATATAGGCACACGTTCTGTATCCCAGTTTCCGGGGATCCACCTCATAGCAGGTTCCCTTAATGATTCCCCTTCTTTCAAGGCTTTTTACCCGCTGATGGATGGTTGCCCCGGAAACTCCACATTTCCGGGCCACCTCCAGAAAAGGGGTCCTGGCATCTGTCATCAGTATTTCCAGAATCCGCTTATCCAGATTATCAATCTGTAAGTTTTCCATGATATATTTCTGTTAAATTTAACAATATGTAATTTATTTTGGCAAATATACATCATTTTATTATTAAATATAAATTTATTATCATTTATTATAGTTTTTTTAGTCGTATTAATAACAAATCCGTATTTTTGTCAGGTAATCATAAAGCCAAAAGATATGTGCGGAATTATTTCGATAGCAGGAGCATCGCCGGTGGAAGACATCCGGATTTTAAGTCGCAGGATGAAACACCGGGGACCGGACGAGTTTGATGTACAGACCTTTCCGGACGGTTCGGTGATGGCCCATGAAAGGCTTTCCATCATTGATCTGGAGACAGGACGACAGCCCATACAAGGGTGTAAAGAAGCGTATGTGATCCATAACGGCGAGATATACAACCACATGGAGTTGAGAAAAACCATTTTGAAGAATCATACCTTCCGCTCCCATTGCGACAGTGAGGTGATCGTTCACCTGTATGAAGAATTCGGACCGGATTTCTGCAACCTACTGGACGGGGTTTTTGCCTTTGTCGTCATGGACGGGAAGAGCTTTATGGCCGGACGGGATCCGATCGGGGTTAAACCGATGTATTATGGTTTTGACCAAAAAGGCAGAATGTATTTCTCCTCAGAGATGAAAGCCATCCATGATTATGTCATCAGGCCGGAAGCGTTTCCTCCCGGGTATTATTACACCCCTGAAACCGGTTTTGTACGATACTTCAAACCCCGCTGGGAAGATGCGGGTATCGCTGTGGAAAGCTACGACCCTGTCCGTCTGCGGAAAGCACTGATCTCCGCGGTGGAGAAAAGGCTCATGAGTGATGTACCTCTCGGCGTATTGTTGTCGGGCGGACTGGATTCAAGTCTGGTAGCCTCTATCACCAAACGTCTTATGGAAGCCTCCGGAAGACCTCTTCACTCCTTCTCTGTCGGAATCAGTAAGGATGCTCCGGATATGGTGGCTGCCCGTGAAGTAGCTGCCTTCCTGGGAACCATACACCACGAAGTGGTCTTTACCATTGAGGAAGGACTGGAAGCCCTGGAAAAGGTAATCTGGCATCTGGAAACCTATGATGTTACCACGGTACGTGCCGCCACCCCCATGTACTTCCTCTCCAAAGCCATCCGTGAGGCAGGCATCAAGGTGGTATTATCCGGCGAAGGCTCGGACGAAATATTCGGGGGTTACCTTTACTTTCACAATGCCCCTTCGGATGAAGCGTTCCAGAAAGAGACGGTACGTCGTGTGCTGCGTCTCTCCACCGCCGATTGCCTCCGGGCTGACAAATCCACCATGGCCCACGGCATCGAAGCCCGGGTGCCTTTCCTAGACCTTAAATTCCTGGATACGGCCATTTCCATAAAACCGGAAGAAAAACGTCCCGACCGCACCAGTGGCAAACCCGAAAAGTATGTTTTACGGAAAGCTTTTGACACCCCTGAAGACCCCTGGTTGCCTGAACATATCCTCTGGAGACAGAAAGAACAATTCGGAGACGGTGTAGGCTATAGCTGGATAGACAGTGTGGTGGGTCATGCCGAAAAGATGATCCCTGATGATGAATTTTCACAGGCAACCGTCCGGTACCCTTACAATACGCCGGATACCAAAGAAGCTTTCCTGTTCCGGACTCTTTTTGAGAAGCATTTTCCGGGAGAAGGCACAGCACAAACGGTCGTGAAATGGATCCCCAAATGGCAGGCCAACACCGATCCTTCCGGCAGGGTTGCGGAACATCATGAAAAGCATATAGAAGATATCCCTAAGAAAAGTATTGTCACCGTTTAACCGATAAAAAGAAGCAATCACATGATCCGTAAACAAAAATGGGTAATCTTTGCCGCTGCCATGGCTTTTCTGGCGATCCTGGGAGCAGCACGATTTGATGATTTCGGAAGCCTCAATGATCCGAATATCTCCGGACAGGATGTAGCCTGGATGCTGACTGCCACTGCCCTTGTTCTGTTCATGACCCCGGGACTCTCCTTCTTTTATGGGGGCATGGTCCGTTCAAAAAACGTAATCTCAACCATGCTCCAAAGCTTTATCGCCATAGGCATTGTAAGCATGGTGTGGGTCTTTGTAGGCTTCAGCCTGGCATTCGGAAAAAGTATTGGCGGGGAAGGGACCGGACTTATCGGAAATCCTTTCACTTATTTTATGTTTCGTAATGTGGGTTTTAGCACGGACCCGCTGTTGGCCCCCACTATCCCGCTGGCTCTGTTTGCCCTGTTCCAGCTTAAGTTTGCTATCATCACACCGGCACTCATTACCGGTTCTTTTGCCGAGCGTGTCAAGTTCAGCGGGTATTTACTGTTCATGGTACTGTTTACCGTTTTCATTTATGCACCGTTGGCCCATTGGACCTGGCATCCCAACGGTATATTGCATAATCTGGGGGTACTGGACTTTGCAGGAGGAACGGTAGTCCATATGTCCGCCGGGTTCTCAGCGCTGGCCGGTGCCATTTTTCTGGGCCGTCGCACGGAAGCAAATAAGGCCCATCAACCGGCTAATATCCCGTTTATCCTGCTGGGCACCGGCATGCTCTGGTTCGGGTGGTTCGGATTCAATGCCGGATCGTCGCTTGAGGCATCCTCCCTGGCGGTGCTGGCATTTATGAATACCAATATGGCCGGCGCAGCAGCCATGCTGACATGGATCTTTTTTGACAGACTGAAAGGACGTAAGGTATCCGCCATAGGGGCAGGTGTAGGTGCGGTTGTGGGGCTGGTTGCCATCACCCCGGCCGCAGGATTCGTCTCGGTAGGATCAAGTATCTTTATAGGAGCTGCAGCAGCCGTCGTCAGCAATATTGCTGTTCACTGGAAAGATAAATCCTCCCTGGATGATGCCCTGGATGTATTTCCCTGTCACGGTGTCGGAGGAATCGTGGGCATGTTACTCACCGCAGTCTTTGCCCGGAATGTAGGACTCCTGTATGGGAACGTCCATACCCTGCTGATGCATATGCTGGCACTGGTGGCCGTTGGAATATACAGTTTCGGCGGGTCACTGTTGTTGTATTGGCTTACCAATAAACTTATCCCTCTGAGAGTATCTCCGAGAAGCGAGATCTTGGGACTGGACCTCAGTCAACACGACGAACAATATGCACAGATACCCACCAAAGAAAGAGAAATAGCGGATTACGAATTCATTAACATTCACAGTTAACCGATAAAATGAAATAAACCAAAGCCAAACATAAATCTAAACTGATTTACTGCTCTCTCTCTCCTATATGCCTGGTTAAACGGTCGGTAAAAATTTACCGACCGTTTACTTTTTTGCAACGATGAAGGCTACTTGCAACGATGAAGGTTGAATGTTGATCGATGAACCCTAAAAACCCGGATGCATCATTCGATATTCGGTGTAAAATATTCGTCATTTGTCATTCAACGCTCGGTGTTTTACATTCGTCATTCGTCATTCGACCTTCAAAAGGTTTTGGGTCTGAAGCGTTCAAAACCTTCCGGCATCTCCAGATTGCCGATAAGCTCCCGCACGGAAGAAAAACCGTGTCTTTCCAGGTATGCCATGATCCCTTCCAGCACCTGAACCGAAACAGCAGGTTCGACAAAGTTTGCTGTTCCTATCTGAATGGCTGTGGCTCCGGCCAGCATAAACTCGATGGCATCGGATGCACTGCGTATGCCTCCGATACCTATTACCGGGATGTTTACCGAATGATAAGCTTCCCAAACCATCCTCAGTGCCACCGGCTTGACGGCCGGGCCCGATAATCCACCCGTCACCGTGGCCAGCACCGGCTTTCGTTTTTCGGCATCAATGGCCATGGCCAGTATGGTATTAATCAGGGAAACAGCATCGGCACCGGCATCCTCGGCTGTTTTGGCAAAGGCAGGAATAGACGTGACATTGGGTGATAATTTTACGATCAGCGTCTTCCGGTAAACTTTCCGCACCGCCCGGATCACTTCCGCAGCAGATTCCCCGTTGGTTCCGAAAACCATCCCCCCTTTCTTCACATTCGGACAGGAAATATTCAGCTCAATGGCAGGGATGCCTTCCAGGTCATTGATTCTCTCCGCAACCTCCACATACTCATCCAGGGTGGATCCCGAAACATTGGCGATAAAAACCGTATCATACTGGTGCAAAGAAGGATATATGTGGCTAATAAAATACTCCACTCCTTTATTTTGCAATCCTACCGAATTAAGCATCCCGGAGGGCGTTTCCGCCATTCTCGGGGAAGGATTTCCTTCCCTGTTTTCCTTCGTAACCGCTTTTGTAAAAACAGCTCCCAGCCGGGAGATATCCATGAAATCACTGTACTCGGAACCATATCCGAAACATCCGGAAGCCGTGGTCACCGGATTTTTCAGGGAAAGGGCGCCTATGTTCACCTGGAGATCTACCATAACAATTCCTTTGTATTAAAAACAGGACCGTCAACACAGGCCATTTTCATCCCGTGTAGGGTGGGCTGGGCACAACAAAGACACGCACCTATGCCGCAGGCCATCATATTTTCCAGCGACACTTCACAAAAGATATCTTTCCCGTCTGCGATTTTTGCGATCGCTTTCATCATGGGCTCAGGTCCACAGGAATAACATCCGTCAAAAATACCGGTTTCCAGAATAGGATGGCCGGTGATCATCCCTTTCTTTCCCATACTCCCATCTTCTGTGGTAATATAAACTTCTCCGAGAGCTTCAAACGCTGAAAGATCAAACACCTGCTCTTCAGAACGAAAGCCAAACAAAAAAACAGGTCTTTTCCCGGCTTGTTTCAGTGTTCTCCCAAGCAACAGCATAGGGGCAATCCCGACACCTCCCGCAGCAAGAAGAAAATCTTTCCCTTCCACCATTGTAAAAGGATGCCCCAGGGGATAGATCATATTCAAGGTATCTCCCGGATCGAGCATACTCAATTGCTGCGTACCTGCGCCAACCTCCTGGATAAGTAACCGGATCTCATGTTGCTCCCGATCCACATCAAAAAATGATATGGGACGCCTTAAAAAGGGGTTCCCGGCATGGTCTACACGCAATTCTGCAAACTGACCCGGGAAAATAGCCGGCAAAGAATGCTCCGATCGTAAAGTAAGTACAAAATATTCCGTATTCAGCCTATGATTGCCTGTAACCAAAAAGTCTTCAATCTTCTTTTTAACCAAGGTTGTAATTTTTACCGGATGTAAAAGCACAAAGATAATGAAAATTAAAACCCCTCAAGCGTTCATTTCCGTTCATGCCTGGTTAAATTCTTCAAAATTTCCGGTATCATACAAGATAATGATCTTTCGAATGTGTCCTTTTATTCCGCCAATATTAACAGACATTCCATCCTTCTGATCCGGTATTCGTCGCTCTCTTTTCATATCCTCCTCTGCTGCAAATGTTTGTTTTTCAGCAACAGCTTCATCAGGCTTACGATTATCTTTTTCAGGTTCTACTTCCTGCGTTGCAAACAAGTTGGTCTGTACAGGCTTTTTATACATATTTCCCTTGCCTGATATGAACCACTCCGCATTCACTTCTGGAAAGGATTCAAGAAACTTAAAAATGAAGTCGTAACTTGGTTTGTTTCTTCCGGATAAAAGATGTGAAATGCTGGAACGTTGGACTCCGATCCGGTCGGCCAATTCTCCACTGCTAATCCCTTCAGACTTCAGAAATGAAAGGATCCTGTCTTTCAATTCATTTTGAGCTTCCATTTGTAAATACTTTATCAGACACTATACTTCACAAATGTAATTAAATAATAATTTACTTTTGTAATATTCTTTAGTTTACATTTGTATCATTTCAGCGAAATGTAAAAAGATAGCTGTATAAATTATCATTCTTGATTTAATCAGAGTTATTCGTATATA
>JANTHB010000053.1 GCA_024762655.1 Bacteroidales bacterium | reverse complement strand
GCGTTTTGTATAACGGAAGTTTTATCAGCGCCAGAACATTGTGCGGGGTTTTCAGAAAAGAAACCTTTTTAAGTTCCTCATAACTTATCTCATGAATCTCTCCGGCACGCTCCCGCTCTTCCGGACTAAGCCTGGCGATCCACTCTTTTTTGGCAAAAAGATATTCAATATTCCATTCTCCGGCCCGGATAAAATCAAGAACAATCTTATCTCCCTCGGCAATAAATAACCCGTATTGGAGACGGTATTTTCTGGTTCCGAGCAATCGAATCATTTTTATCTTATTTTTGCTAATCATAATGCTTCTTTTTTTAGCCCGTTGACTAATTGGTACATGATTGTTTGTTTTATGATATTTAAACCTTTTCTTTTGTTTGTGACTTGAAAAGAAAAATTAAAAATAGAAAAAAATTTCAGGTATGGCTATTTGCCCTGGCGGCAGGTTTCATTTCCTCTTGCTCGACGACGAAATATGTGCCGGAAGGAAAGTATCTCTTGAAAAAAAATAAAGTTGAATTACAAAAGGAGGATAAGGCAGGGAAGTTGAGCAAAAGTGAGGTGGAAGGATATTTGCGCCAGCAACCAAACCGTTCTTTTCTGGGGATCAAAGCCGGCCTTATACTATATGATCTGTCCAATTTGGATAAGAACAATAAAATCAGCAACTGGCTTCGTAAGAAAGGAGAACCTCCCGTGATCCTTGATACCCTGGAAATTGAGAAATCGGCCCAGCAGATCAAGTCATTCGTTGATTCGCGGGGATATTTTCAGTCGCTGGTGGATGATTCCGTTAAATACAAGGAAAACAGAAAAGCCATGGTCTATTACAGGATCCGGACACGCCAGGCTTACCGGATCAGAAAGGTTTCCTATGAAGTGCTGGACACTGCCATGAAGGAATTGATCTTGCGTGATACCCTTCGGGCTGAGATCCGGCCCGGGGCGGTTTTTAATGTGGAGGATCTGCAGAAAGAGCGGGACCGGATCGAGACCCTTTGTCGCGATTCAGGGTATTATGCTTTTACAAAAGACTATGTTTCTTTTACGGTGGACACGACCATAGGAAATCATCAGATCGATGTTACCGTGGTTGTCCGGAAAGCTGTGTATCAGAACGAATTCATGGAGACCCAGGAGATGTCTCATCCCAAGTACAAGATCAGGCACGTGTATTTCTTTGTGGATTTTGATCCCCAGAAAGCCATTGAAAACCGGAAAGCATACTATTCCTCGCTGGACACTGCCTCTGTGAAAGGCTTTTATTTTATATCCAAAAAAGATTCCGGGTATCTGAAAAAGAAGGTGATTTTACAGGCAAATTACATTTTCCCCAATACGCTCTTTAACTTGGAAGATGTGAATCTTACCAGAAAACACCTTTCCGGCCTGAATGTATTCAAATTTGTGAATATTTATTTTACGGAGGCACCCCAATCTGCCATGAACAAAGGACAGCGTGTGATAGATTGCCATGTACAGCTGTCCCCTGTGACACCACAGTCCTATACCATTGAGATGGAAGGGACCAACTCATCCGGGAATCTGGGTGGAGCGCTCAGTTTCAATTACCAGCACAGAAACCTTTTCCGCGGAGCGGAAAATTTCAATATACGGGTCAAACAATCCATTGAAGCTTTGGCACAGGAGGAGAGAGGGGTGAAGCGGATCATCGGAACAGATGTGGAAGCTAATCTTGTCTTTGGGAAGTTTCTCAGCCCTTTTTTCAACAGTGAAGAGTTTGTGAAACGATTCGCTCCGAAGACCACGGTAACTACCGCCTTCAATTATCAGCGCCGGCCGGATTATACCCGGACCATCTTTTCAACCCAGTTAATGTATAGCTGGCAGGCATCGCGTTATGTGTCTCACCTGGTTTCACCCCTTAGCCTGAATGCCGTGAAACTTCCCTATATCAATCCGGATTTCCTTGCACACGTAGATACAACTACCTACCTGGCATACAGTTACAGGGATGTGTTCATCTCCTCTGTGAATTACAGCTATATTTTCAGCAACGCCAAGCTGAAAAAAATGTCCGATCATTTGTTTTTCAGGTTTAATGCCGAGGCTGCCGGGAACCTGCTGTATGCAGGATACAAACTTACGAACAGACCTGTGGATTCTTTGGGTAGCTATAGTATTTTCGGGCTGCAGTATGCCCAATATATCAAAGCGGATATTGATATCAGGTATACCAATGTATTGAATGAGTTTGGGTCGGTCACCTACCGATTGTTTGCCGGAGCGGGGTTGCCTTATCTGAACTCACGGGCTATCCCTTTTGAAAGACAGTATTATGCAGGCGGAGCCAATGATATCAGGGCCTGGCATGTGCGGTCACTGGGGCCCGGCTCCTATGTGGAAAATAATTCCGGCTTTTATAACCAGACGGCTGATATGAAACTGGAAGCCAACGTTGAATACCGGTTCAAAATGTTTTGGGTACTGGAAGGGGCTTTGTTTCTCGATATGGGTAATATCTGGGCGATCACCCGGGAAGATGACCGGCCCGGGGCTTTGTTCAAATTTAATAAATTTTTAGACGATATTGCTGTCGGTACCGGTCTGGGAGCCCGTTTCGATTTCGACTTTTTTATTTTCCGGGTTGATCTGGGAATAAAAATGAGAGATCCCGGAATCTCCGGTGAAAGCAAATGGATCCTGATGAACAGGCCCCTGGATTTTAACAGGGATCTGGTATTGCAGGTTGGAATAGGATATCCTTTCTGATAAACTTATACATAGCTCAGTTTGAGCATGTTTGTTTTTCCCCGTAAGTTGATGGGTGTGCTGCCCACATGAACGACTACGTCTTCGTCATGCAGGTACTTGTTCTTTTTGAGGAAAACCATGGACTGTCTGATAGCATCTTCTATTTTTTCCACCTGTTCCATATAGAAGGGGAAAACTCCGAAGACCATGGATAGCTTGTTCAGCAAATGCTTATTGTTGGTAAAGGCGAAGATGGGTTTGTCGGGCCGGTGGCTGGCGATATGTAAAGCGGTGGAACCGGAATGTGTAAAAGTAATGATGGCGGCAGCATGGGTCTGTTCAGCCATTTTACAGGCCTGATAACACACCGATTCGGGCAGATAAGTCGGAGAAAATTCCACAGGAGGATGTTCTTTCAGGTAATGAAATCCGTGTTTTTCAGTAAAAGAGATGATACTCTGCATATTTTGTACAACCTCTACAGGGTATTTCCCCACAGAGGTTTCTCCACTAAGCATCAGACAATCTCCGCCGTCCAGCACGGCATTGGCCACATCGGTAGCTTCGGCCCGTGTGGGTCTGAAATTACCGATCATGCTTTCCATCATCTGTGTGGCAATGATGACCGGCTTGGCATGTTCGATGCATTTCTGGATAATCTCTTTTTGTATAATGGGTACATGGCTGAAGGAAACTTCCACACCCAGATCCCCCCGTGCAATCATGATCCCTTTGGATAAGTCGATGATTTGATCTATCTCCCTGAGAGCTTCCGGTTTTTCAATCTTGGCGATGATCCAGGGATCCACCTTCCCCTTATGTTTTTTCAACAGATCATGCAGGTCCAGGATATCCGTAGCTTTTCTTACAAAGGAGAGTGCAATCCAGTCTACTTCGTGCTCCAGAATAAAACGGGCATCTTCCAGATCTTTTTCCGTAAGACTGGGCAGGCTTATTTTGGTATCCGGAAGGTTGACGCCTTTGTGCGAAGAGAGAGGCCCGCCATGAATAATACGGGCCCAGACCTTATCCTTATGATTCGTCTCCGTGACCTCCAACTTGATCTTGCCATCATCCACAAGCACGGTATCTCCCGGTGTCACATCTTCAGCAAATTCGGGGTAACTTAAATAAACCCTTTTTTCATCTCCCAGACATTCGGTATTGGTGATCTCTATGGTCTCCCCGTCTTTTAGTTCTACCAGGTTGTTTTTTATCTCTCCGATTCTTAGCTTGGGTCCCTGCAGATCCGCCAGAATACCTACCGGAATATTCAGCTCCTTTCGCAATTTCTTGATTGTCTGTATGGACTTTTCTTTTTGTTCGTAAGTACCGTGAGAAAAATTCAGCCTGAAAACATTTACGCCTTCCAGTATCATCTTTTTCATAATCTCCGGGTCTTCGCTGGCCGGCCCCAGGGTGGCAATGATCTTGTTTTTATTCAGTAAGTTCTGGCGTTTCATTTCAAGAATGTTTTTTTAAAGATAACACCCTAAAGGTAAAAGATAAAAGATAAAGCTGCAAGAAATTATCTCTGTCAATGAAATTCAGGAGTTAAGAATCAGGATCTGCGATCCTTTACTCTAAAGAATTCCCCGGGATTCCACGTAAACCTCTCCTTGAGGAGAGGTTAAAACTTTCGAAGAAAGTTTTGGGTGAGGTACAATTAGGATATTTCGTTTTTCGAAATTTCTTTATTGATTTTCCCGTTTGGATAAATAATTGTTTTTTACCAATTTTCGGCCGCAAAAATTCATTCGATATGCAAACTAAGCAGAGAGACAGTTTTGGGAGTCGTTTCGGAGTGATTGCTGCCGCGGCGGGGTCGGCCATTGGTCTGGGGAACATATGGAGATTTCCATATGTTCTGGGAGAGAACGGAGGAGGTATCTTTTTATTGATCTATCTGGTGCTTGTGGCTATGGTGGGCATCCCGGTGATGCTGTCGGAGTTTACCATTGGCAGGCGTGCGCGCCGGAATCCATACGGGGCTTTTCGTATCCTGGCCCCCGGTAAACCCTGGTATCTGGTCGGCCTGGTAGGGATCATCGCTGCTTTTATGATTCTGGCTTTTTATACCGTGGTAGCCGGTTGGACCCTGGAATATCTTTACCAGGCGATTATCAATGGCTTTGCAGGCAAATCGGCAGAAACCATTAACAATATGTTTGATACCTTTCGTGCAGGTACTTTCCGTCCTGTCCTGTGGTTTCTGATTTTTATGTTTATGACTTCCTGGATTGTGGTCTCAGGGATCCGGAAAGGGATAGAAAAATACACCAAAATACTGATGCCTTTTTTGCTTCTTCTGATCATCGTGTTGGATATACGTGCTATTACCCTCCCCGGGGCAGGAGAGGGCCTGAAATTCCTGTTCAAAGCCGATTTTTCAAAAATCTCTGCCGAGACCATTCTGGAAGCCCTCGGTCAGGGTTTTTTCTCACTGAGCATTGGCATGGGGACCCTGATCACCTATGGGTCTTATATCAATAAAAAAGAGAGACTCGGGAATGCTGCCCTGAATGTGACCCTCGCCGATACCCTGATTGCCGTTTTAGCCGGCATCGCTATTTTTCCGGCCGTCTTTGCGTTCGGAATCGAACCAAATGCCGGTACCGGACTGGTATTCAAAACACTGCCATTGATATTCCAGGAGATGCCCGGTGGATATTTCTTCTCCATACTCTTTTTCCTTTTACTGGCTATTGCTGCGCTGACTTCTACCATTTCCGTTTTGGAAGTTATTGTGGCCTTTTTTTCCGAAGAACTGCATATCTCCAGAAAAGCCGCTACCCTCCTGGCAGCTCTGACGGTTGGCATTCTTGGCATTATGGCTGCCGGCTCATGGGGCTGGTTCTCGGGCGTACAGGTCATGAAACAAAACTTCTTTGGCATTTTTGATTTTACTACTGCAAACATTCTTTTACCAGTGGGCGGTTTCTTTATCGTAATATTTGTCGGATGGTTTATGGGTACCCGTAATGTGAAGGATGAACTGAGCAACGGGGGAGATATCAGAGTGGCTTACCTGCCTGTATTTATTTTTCTGGTTCGCTATGTGGCCCCCCTTGCAATAGCCCTGGTATTTATGAATGGTTTGGGTTGGATATAGAACATCTTAAAAGGCTTATAACGGTTCTATATAATATATAAAGGTATAATAAACTATTTTTTTTATTTGTTTTGAAAGAACTTTTTCGTTTCACGAAGGGTGAAAGGATTGCTTCTCTCATTCTGCTGGTACTTACCGTAATGGGGACGGGTTTATTATTTTGGGTCGGGCAGGACAGGGTGGCTGCTCCCGGTGAATTCCATGGGTTTGATTCCCTTGTTCAATCGGTTGTTTCTGAAAACGATATCCCCGGGGAGATGCAGGATACTTCTGAGGATAAGATACTCGCCGTTAAGAGGCATAAAGAGAACAGGTCTCTTTCCACTCATGATCCCAATAAAATGACCGGAAAAGACTGGCAGCAACTGGGACTGCCGGAGCATCTGATTGCCACCATCCTCCATTACCGGGAAGCCGGAGGGAGGTTCAGGAAGAAAGAAGATCTGAAAAAGATCTATGGGCTGGGTGATTCATGCTATAACCGCATGGCCGGATTTTTAAAGGTCCCGCCATCTGGAGAAAGACCTTCGGGGAAAAAGAGGGGTAAAGATGCACAACCTGAACCTCAGCAAAAGGCACATATGAAAACCATGCAGAGGGAAACCCCTGTTAACCCTTCCACGCAAATTCTTGAGATCAATCGTGCGGATTCTGCGGATTTTTGCGGTTTTGATGATGTCTCTCCCGTACTGGCAAGGCGAATCGTCCGGTACAGGACCTTGCTGGGAGGGTATGTGAAAAAGGAACAGTTATTGGAAGTGTACGGACTGAATGAACAAATGTACCGGAACATGAAAGAGCGGATTACGGTTAACCCGACAAGAATTCGAAAAATTGATGTGAACAGTTGCCGGGAACAAACATTGATACGACATCCCTATCTTACTCCCTATGATGCGAAGGCCATCCTGTTTTACCGGTCGAAATATAAGTACATTGATTCTTTGGATGTTTTACTGAAGAAAAAGGTGATTCCGGAAGAAACATTCCAAAAAATCCTGCCTTATCTGACAGTAGGGAGCCATTAACCCGGATAATGCATCGGGAAACGGAGAAGCAGATGAGGGAATGCTTTGAGCCGGGATTGATCCTTTGTCCTGCCGAAGCTATGCAAAAGCAATTTCGGGATTAATTCTCATGATGCCGGGAAAGAGCTCAAATTATCCCACAATAAAAAGTTAATTTGGAGACAAACGCAGCTAGAAAAAGCTTTTAAGAAATTTTAACGGAATACAGTTGTTTATCAGGATAAAAATATGTATTTTTAAATCAATTCATAAATAAATTTTGATATGAAAAAACCAATTTTTAACTTTGCGGCTCATTTAAAAAAAAGGCTATGATCATAATACCAGTAAAAGAAGGTGAAAACATTGAAAGAGCTTTGAAAAAGTACAAGCGAAAATTTGAGAAAACCGGCATCATGCGTGAGTTGAGAGAGCGTCAGGCTTATGTCAAACCTTCCGTGCAACGCCGTGAAATCAAAAAACATGCTGAATATATTCAAAAATTGCAGCAGGAAAATGCATAAAGGCAAAGAAAAAAGGTAGCGGTGCGGGACGGTTTCTTTTTCAGAATCTAAACATTCAACCCACGGTCCCGTAGCTCATGCAACTTATTAACAAATACAGAGATTATTTAAGTTATCAGAAGAGATATTCTGACCACACGGTGCGTTCCTACTGTACCGATCTGGAACACTTCATTGAATATGTCAGAGCCCGGGAAGGTTTCATAGAATGGAAGGATTTGAAAGATACCCATGTACGGAGCTGGATCGTGTCGTTGATGGAGCGGGGATTCTCGGCAAGAACGGTAAACAGGAAACTGTCTTCGGTGAAAAGGTTTTTCAGGTTTTTACAGCGTGAAGGAGTCGCGAACAATGTGGCAAAAGTAGTCAAAGGACCCAGAACCGGAAAACCTTTGCCGGTTTTTGTGAGAGAAGCCGAAATGAATCGGTTGCTGGATGATTTTGACTTCGGAGAAGATTTTACAGGGCTGAGAAATAAGATGATCATTGAAGTATTATATGAAACAGGCATCCGAAGGGCCGAGCTGGAAGGATTGAAAGACAAGGATGTGCATTTTGACGATCGCACGATCCTGGTGACGGGGAAAAGAAAGAAACAACGACTGATTCCCTTAACGCATGAACTGGAAAATGATCTTAAGCAGTATATGGAAGAGAAACAACGTATTTTTCCTGAAGCCGATTATTTATTCCTTACCGGAAGGGGAAGACCTCTTTATCCAAAGCTGATATACCGCATCGTTCATCAGTATCTCGGATTGGTTACCACGCTATCGAAAAAAAGTCCGCATGTTCTCCGGCATACTTTTGCAACCCATCTGTTGAACAAAGGAGCCGACCTGAATGCGATCAAGGAAATGCTGGGCCATGAAAATCTCTCGGCCACCCAGATATATGCACACAGTACATTTGAAAGACTTAGAAATATATATAAACAAGCTCATCCGCGAGCATAATAACAGGAGGGCAAACTATGGATATTCAGATTCATTCGTTGAAGTTTAATGCAGACAAGAAACTGCTGGATTTTATTCAGGCCAAGATGCAAAAACTTGCACAGTTGAATGAGAGTATGATCAGAGCTGAAGTTTTTCTGCGTTTGGACAAGTCGAATGTTCAGGCGAACAAGATTACGGAGATAAAAGTTGAAATGCCACGGACCTCTCTTTTTGCTAAAAAACAATGTAAGAGTTTTGAAGAAGCTACCGATCAGGCAATAGATGCATTAAAAAAGCAAATTACCAGGCAAAAAGAGAAAATAAGGAAGGTTTGATCCGGCGTAAAAAAAATTGTGGTATTATTTTTGTGATATCCATTGTTTTTTTCTACATTTGCAATCCGATTTTTGGGGGTGTCCTGATTATCAGAGTTCTTTGATAGGCCGATGTAGCTCAGTTGGTCAGAGCAGCTGATTTGTAATCAGCAGGTCGTGGGTTCGAATCCCTCCATCGGCTCCTTGATGCGGAGAAAAAAATTTGGGGAGATACCAAAGCGGTCAACTGGGGCAGACTGTAAATCTGCTGGCGAATGCCTTCGTAGGTTCGAATCCTGCTCTCCCCACTTTTTCCCGGTGATTTTTAGATTTGTAAACCAGCGGGAGAAAAAAGCAGTCTGCAACCAACCATCAGCCTGCAACACGTTCTTTAAAATGGTTGAAAATATTTTGCGGGAGTAGCTCAGTTGGTAGAGCATCAGCCTTCCAAGCTGAGGGTCGCGGATTCGAGTTCCGTCTCCCGCTCTATTGAAGCCGATGTAGCTCAGGTGGTAGAGCGCATCCTTGGTAAGGATGAGGTCACGGGTTCAATTCCCGTCATTGGCTCAAAGACTTTATATAATATATTTTAATAAAACAAGAAGAATAGATTTATTGAACATTTAATTTTTTAAATTATGGCTAAAGAAAAATTCGAACGGACGAAACCTCATGTTAATATTGGAACCATCGGTCACGTTGACCACGGAAAAACCACATTAACATCAGCCATTACCATGGTTCTGGCAGAAAAGGGACTGGCACAGGTTAAGGACTTTGATTCCATTGACAATGCCCCCGAAGAAAAAGAAAGAGGGATCACCATCAACACGGCTCATGTTGAGTATGAAACCGACAAAAGACACTATGCACACGTTGACTGCCCGGGCCATGCCGACTATGTCAAGAACATGGTTACCGGTGCTGCCCAGATGGACGGTGCTATTCTGGTTGTGGCTGCTACCGACGGTCCCATGCCACAGACCCGCGAGCATATCCTCCTGGCCAGACAGGTAAACGTGCCCAGAATTGTGGTTTTCCTGAATAAAGTTGACCTGGTTGACGACGAAGAGCTGATTGAATTGGTTGAGATGGAAGTTCGCGAACTCCTGGATTTCTATGGTTATGACGGTGACAATACCCCCGTGATCCGCGGTTCTGCCCTGGGAGCGATGCAGGGAGATGAAAAATGGAAAGATAAAGTGCGTGAACTGATGGATGCAGTGGATGAATATATTCCCGTGCCTCCACGCGACGTGGATAAGCCTTTCCTGATGCCCGTTGAAGATGTTTTCTCTATCACAGGCCGTGGTACGGTAGCTACCGGAAGAATCGAAACAGGGGTTGTTCATACCGGGGATGAAGTGGAAATGATCGGTTTGGGTGCCAACAAACGCAAAACCGTGGTTACCGGAGTTGAAATGTTCCGGAAAATCCTTGATGACGGGGAAGCCGGCGATAACGTAGGTCTTCTGTTGCGCGGCGTCGACAAAAAGGAAATCAAACGGGGAATGGTGTTGGCAAAACCCGGTTCCATCACACCGCATACCAAGTTCAAAGCTGAGGTATATGTGTTGAAAAAAGAAGAAGGGGGCCGTCATACTCCTTTCCACAACAAATACCGTCCGCAGTTCTATCTGAGGACCCTGGATGTGACGGGCGAGATCACCCTGCCGGAAGGAACAGAAATGGTCATGCCGGGTGACAACGTAACCATCACGGTTGAATTGATCTATCCTGTAGCCCTGAACAAGGGACTGCGTTTCGCTATTCGCGAAGGGGGCCGTACGGTTGGTGCAGGACAGGTAACTGAAATTATTGAATAATCGGAATATAAACGGGAGGGCCCTCTGCACCCCTCCCCTTTAACATTTTGACACGGGTGTAGCTCAGTTGGTAGAGCACTGGTCTCCAAAACCAGGTGTCGGGCGTTCGAGTCGCTCCTCCCGTGCAAATTATTCTGATTATTAAATGGACCTGTCCATACAAGGATGACCCCATCCACGAACAGACCGGCCTGTTTTAACTAGGAAAAAAACGGATACGATGAATTTAAAGTCTTTTTTTTCTGAGTCCTACAATGAGCTTGTGCATAAGGTTACATGGCCTACATGGAATGAGCTCCAGAACAGTGCCATTGTCGTGATGGTGGCAGGGCTCATTTTGGCCCTGGTGATCTGGGTCTTTGATCTTACTTTTGAGCATCTGATGAACTTTGTGTACGGGCTTTTTTATTAGGCTTTGTTGAATTGCAATATTATGGCTGAGCAGGAGAAAAAATGGTATGTGTTGCGCGCGATTAGCGGGAAAGAGAAAAAGGTTAAGGAATATATTGAAAGCGAAATCGCCAGCCGTCATTTGGAAGACTATATCTCCCAGGTGTTGATTCCTACCGAAAAAGTGTATCAGATCCGTGCCGGGAAGAAAATAAGCAAGGAACTGAACTTCTTCCCCGGCTATATCCTGGTGGAAGCTGTCCTTGCAGGTGAAGTGGCACACACCCTGGTTAACGTCCCGAATGTGATCGGTTTTCTGGGAGAAGAAAAAGGCGGAAATCCCGTACCCCTGAGACCGGCCGAAGTAAATCGTATTCTCGGGAAGGTGGATGAACTGGCCAGCAGTGACGAAGAGATTAATGTACCTTTCTTCGTCGGCGAGACCGTGAAAGTGATTGACGGACCCTTTAACAGTTTTACGGGGGTGATCGAAGAAGTAAATGAGGAAAAAAAGAAACTGAAGGTCATGGTGAAAATTTTCGGAAGAAAAACTCCTCTCGAACTGAGTTTTATGCAAGTAGAGAAGGAATAATATATAAATAAGAAATCAGCATGAGTTATGAAAAAAATAATGCTTCCTGAGTAACTGCAAGCTGGTATTGATTGATAACCAAGAATGTTGAAATCCTGAATTATGGCAAAAGAAGTCGCAGGAATTATTAAATTGCAAATCCGTGGAGGTGCGGCCAATCCGTCTCCTCCTGTCGGGCCGGCACTGGGTGCAAAGGGCGTGAATATCATGGACTTTTGTAAACAGTTTAACGCCCGCACACAGGAAATGGCCGGAAAGCTGATCCCGGTTGTGATCACGGTATACAGTGATAAATCGTTTGATTTTATTACCAAAACACCGCCCGTGGCTGTCCAGTTAAAAGAGATAGCCAAGATCAAATCCGGATCGCCCGAATCCAACCGTCAGAAAGTAGCCAGCATTAGCTGGGATCAGGTTCGTACGATTGCCGAAGCAAAAATGCCGGACCTGAACTGTTTTACGGTTGAATCGGCCATGAGAATGGTTGCCGGAACTGCACGGAGTATGGGAATTACCGTCAATGGTGAGTTCCCGGGAAACTAATAAACAAAAGAGTAAGATGACGAAACTGACAAAAAACAGAAAGAAAGCTCTTGAGAAGTTTGAACCTGGGAAACCATACAAACTCTCCGAGGCAGCTGAACTGGTGAAGGACATAACCACCACCCGTTTTGATGCATCGGTGGATATTGATGTACGCTTAGGTGTTGACCCAAGAAAGTCAAACCAGATGGTCCGCGGTGTAGTCACCCTCCCACACGGTACCGGTAAGGAAACAAAAGTCCTGGTACTCTGCACTCCTGATAAGGAAGAAGAAGCCAAGGCTGCCGGCGCCGATTATGTCGGGTTGGATGAATATATCGATAAAATCAAAGGAGGATGGACCGATGTGGATGTGATCATCACCATGCCTCCCGTGATGGGCAAGGTTGGACAGTTGGGAAGGATCCTCGGACCGCGGGGCCTCATGCCTAACCCGAAAAGTGGTACGGTTACCATGGATATCGGAAAGGCTGTGAAAGAGGTGAAACAAGGTAAAATTGATTTTAAAGTCGATAAGTACGGTATTATCCATGCCGCCATCGGAAAAACATCTTTCGAACCGGAGAAAATCATGGAAAATGCCCAGGAGTTTATCGCTATGATCAATAAACTGAAACCCGCTTCGTCTAAAGGAACCTATATTAAGAGTATCTACCTTTCCAGTACCATGAGTCCCGGAATCAAGGTGGATGCCAAAGCAATTGACTAAACATGCTTAACCAAGATTAAATTATGACTAGGGAAGAAAAAAACGCAATCATTGATCAACTGACCGATCAGATCAATACGCATGGTCATCTGTACGTTACCGATATCTCTACGATGAATGCCGGTGATACCAGTGACCTGCGCAGGAAATGCTTTCAGAAGGAGATCAAACTGATTGTTGTTAAAAATACCCTGTTGAAAAAAGCTCTTGAAAATGCAGAAAAGGATTATTCTCCTCTCTTTGAAGTGTTGAAAGACCCTTCATCCATAATGCTCTCCGATACGGCAAACCTTCCGGCAAAACTGATTAAGGAATTCCGGAAGAGTCATGAAAAACCGGTATTGAAAGCAGCCTTTGTGGAAGAGTCGGTGTATATGGGGGATGAACAACTCGATGCGCTTGCTTCCCTCAAATCGAAGGAAGAGTTGATCGGCGATGTCATCATGTTGCTCCAGTCACCGGTGAAGAATGTATTGTCTGCATTGCAATCAGGCAATAATATTTTAACAGGCGTATTGCAAACATTATCAGAAAAAGAAAATTAAAATTAATAACGATTAAAAATTTGTAACCATGGCTGATTTGAAAAAGCTTGCTGAAGAACTAGTAAACCTTACTGTTAAAGAGGTTAATGAGTTAGCTGATATCCTGAAAGAAGAATACAATATCGAACCTGCTGCCGCAGCAGTAGCTGTCGCCGGTCCGGCCGGTGGCGCTGAAGGTGGTGCTGAAGAAGAAAAAACCAGTTTTGACGTAATCCTGAAAGCCCCCGGCGGAGCAAAATTGCAGGTGGTGAAACTGGTGAAGGAACTGACAGGCCTGGGCCTGAAAGAAGCCAAAGGGGTGGTTGATTCCGCTCCCGCCCCCGTGAAAGAGGGACTGTCGAAAGAAGAAGCAGAATCTATTAAAACCCAATTGGAAGAAGCTGGAGCAGAAGTTGAGCTTAAATAAAAGTGAACAATTCTTCTTGTTTGGGGTTTAGGATCCCGGTGACGGGATCCTAAACCTTTTTGCTATTGTATTACATTAATGTTCTTTTAATATATTTTTTACGATGCCGGTAACCAACCAACAACGTATTAGTTTTTCCACCATCAAGGATCAACTGGACTATCCGGACTTTTTGGACATCCAACTGAAATCCTTTACCGAATTCTTCAAGGTAGAATCTACCGCCGAAGAACGCAAAAAGGAAAAACTCCACCAGGTTTTTACAGAAAACTTTCCGATAACAGACACCAGGAACAATTTCGTTCTTGAGTTTCTGGATTATAGTGTAGACCCACCCAGATATACCATTGAAGAGTGTCTGGAACGTGGCCTCACATTTAGCGTGCCTCTCAAAGCAAAACTGAAACTGTATTGTACGGACCCGGATCATGAAGATTTTGAGACGGTCATACAGGACGTGTATCTCGGTACCGTCCCTTATATGACCGAACGGGGTACTTTTGTTATCAATGGGGCCGAACGTGTCGTGGTTTCCCAACTGCACCGCTCACCCGGCGTCTTTTTCGGACAGAGTCTCCATGCCAACGGGACTAAACTCTATTCTGCCCGTGTGATCCCCTTTAAAGGATCCTGGATCGAGTTTGCAACGGACATTAACAATGTCATGTATGCTTACATCGACCGTAAGAAAAAATTACCCGTGACCACCCTGTTGCGGGCCATCGGCTATGAGAGCGATAAAGATATCCTTGATATTTTCGACTTATCCGAAGAGGTGAAAGTCACCAAGACCGGCCTAAAAAGAGTGCTGGGACGGAAACTGGCTGCCCGTGTGCTGAAATCATGGGTCGAGGATTTTGTGGATGAAGATACGGGAGAAGTTGTATCCATTGAAAGAAATGAGGTGGTGATAGACCGGGAAACGGTCCTGGATACCGAACATATCGACCTGATTCTGGATTCCGGAGCCAAAACCATCCTGTTGCACAAGGAAGATCAGAGCATTTCTGATTATGAGATTATCTTCAACACCCTGCAAAAGGACCCTTGTAACTCTGAAAAAGAGGCGGTTTATCATATCTACAGGCAGTTGAGGAACGCCGAACCCCCGGATGAACCCTCCGCGCGTGACGTGATCGAGAAATTGTTTTTCTCGGACAAACGATATGACCTCGGCGAAGTGGGCCGCTATAAACTGAATAAAAAACTGAACCGTGACACCTCCATGGACACCAAGGTGCTGACGCGCGAGGATATCATCGAGATCATCAAACATCTGATCCAGTTGATCAACTCCAAGACCGACGTGGATGATATTGACCACCTGAGCAACCGGCGTGTCCGGACCGTAGGCGAACAGCTATACAACCAATTCGGGGTGGGGCTTGCCCGTATGGCCAGAACCACACGTGAACGTATGAACGTCAGAGACAATGAGGTGTTTACTCCTACCGATCTGATCAACTCCAAGACGCTTTCTTCCGTGATCAACTCGTTCTTCGGAACCAACCAGCTGTCACAGTTTATGGACCAGACAAATCCGCTGGCAGAGATGACTCACAAGAGAAGGCTTTCGGCCCTGGGGCCGGGAGGCCTTTCCCGTGAAAGAGCAGGATTTGAGGTGCGTGACGTACACTATACCCACTATGGCCGACTGTGTCCCATTGAAACCCCGGAAGGTCCGAATATCGGACTGATCTCTTCCCTTTGTGTGTATGCAAAAATCAATGAACTCGGATTTATTGAAACTCCTTACCGGAGAGTAGAGGTAGGTCGTGTAAACCTGAGCAATAACGAGGTGGTGTACCTGAGTGCCGAAGAAGAGGAAAATAAAGTAATCGCCCAGGCAAATGCGCCTTACGACGAGGAAGGGACGTTTGTAAATCAACGTGTAAAAGCCCGTTACGAAGGGGACTTCCCCTTTGAGGAAGCGCAAAAAGTGGATCTGATGGACGTAGCTCCTAACCAGATCGCTTCGGTGGCGGCCTCACTGATCCCTTTCCTGGAACATGACGATGCCAACCGCGCGCTGATGGGATCAAACATGATGCGTCAGGCCGTGCCCCTGCTTAACCCGGAAGCCCCCCTGGTAGGAACGGGCATTGAAGAAGTCGTGGCACGTGACTCCCGTATGCTTTTTGTCGCCGAAGGCGATGGCGTGGTGGAGTATGTGGATGCCAAAAAAATTGTGGTGAGATATTCTCGCAGCGAAGATGAAAAATTTATCAGCTTTGATGATGATGTGCGCGAATATCACCTTACCAAATTCAGAAAGACCAACCAGAATACCTGTGTCAATATCCGGCCCATCGTTTCCAAAGGACAAAAAGTCGTCAAGGGACAGGTACTGACGGAAGGGTACGGGACCGTTGACGGAGAACTGGCTCTCGGAAGAAACCTGAAAGTGGCTTTTATGCCCTGGAAAGGATATAATTTTGAGGATGCTATTGTGATTTCCGAGAATGTCGTGCGCAACGATGTCTTTACGTCCATACACATCGACGAATATGTCCTGGAAGTCAGGGATACCAAACGGGGGCTGGAAGAGTTGACATCCGATATTCCGAATGTAAGCGAAGAAGCTACAAAAAACCTCGATGAGAACGGGTTGATCCGTATCGGAGCCCACATCAAACCCGGAGATATACTGATCGGGAAAATCACCCCGAAGGGAGAATCCGACCCCAGTCCCGAAGAAAAACTGTTGCGTGCTATTTTCGGAGATAAAGCGGGCGATGTAAAAGACGCTTCCCTGAAAGCAGGTCCTTCTCTGGAAGGGGTCGTGATTGATAAAAAACTCTTCTCCCGCTCCATAAAAGATCGCCATGCCAGGATGTCTGAAAAGCCTCTCCTGGAAAAGATCGACAAAGAGTTTAAGCAGAAAGAAGAAGAGCTGAGGGCCAAACTGGTGGATAAACTTTTTACCCTGGTGAACGGTAAAACATCCCAGGGCGTAAAAGATTTCTATAACCAGGATCTGATCCCCAAAGGAAGTAAATTCACACTGAAACAACTGCAGGAGATTGATTTTTTGGATGTGAATCCCAACAAGTGGACCACGGACAAGAAGAAAAATGAAATCATCAAAACCCTGCTGAACAATTATCTGATCAAATACAAAGAGATTGACGGATATTACAAACGCAAGAAATATAATATCCAGATCGGGGATGAGTTGCCTGCCGGTATTATTAAGCTGGCCAAGGTATACATTGCCAAGAAAAGGAAAGTCAAGGTCGGGGATAAAATGGCCGGGAGACACGGGAACAAAGGGATTGTTGCCCGGATCGTCAGGATGGAAGATATGCCTTTCCTCGAAGACGGGACCCCTGTGGATATTGTGTTGAACCCGCTGGGGGTGCCTTCCCGTATGAACCTCGGTCAGATCTATGAGACGGTACTGGGATGGGCCGGCGAGAAACTGGGCATGAAATTTTCCACCCCGATCTTCGACGGTGCTACCCTGGATCAGATTACCGAGTACACCCGTAAGGCAGGCCTGCCTGATTACGGTGTGACCCATTTATATGACGGCGGTACGGGAGAACGTTTCGACCAACCCGCTACCGTAGGGGTGATCTATATGCTGAAACTGGGCCACCTCGTAGATGACAAAATGCATGCCCGCTCTATCGGACCCTATTCCCTGATTACACAGCAGCCCCTGGGAGGAAAAGCCCAGTTCGGAGGCCAGCGCTTCGGAGAAATGGAAGTGTGGGCCCTCGAAGCTTTCGGCGCAGCTAATATCCTGCAGGAAGTGCTGACCGTGAAATCTGACGATGTCCAGGGCCGTGCCCGTACGTATGAGGCCATCGTAAAAGGCGAGAACATGCCCAAACCGGGAATACCGGAATCATTGAACGTGTTGCTGCATGAACTGAAAGGGTTGGCACTGAGTATTAAACTCGAGTAATAACAACTGACAGATTTTTGTTTACGTAATTTAATTTTATCACATATGCCATTCAGAAAAGATACGAAAGTAAATTCTGATTTTTCCAAGGTCACCATTGGCCTTGCATCACCGGAAGAAATCCTTGAACAGTCGCACGGAGAGGTGCTGAAACCCGAAACGATCAATTACCGGACTTACAAACCCGAACGTGACGGACTCTTTTGCGAAAGGATCTTTGGCCCCGTTAAGGATTATGAATGCCATTGTGGAAAATACAAAGGGATCCGCTATAAAGGAATCGTTTGTGACCGCTGTGGTGTTGAAGTAACGGAGAAAAAAGTCAGACGGGAGCGTATGGGCCACATCAACCTGGTGGTGCCTGTTGCCCATATCTGGTATTTCCGTTCTATGCCCAACAAAATAGGATATCTGCTGGGGCTTCCTACCAAAAAGCTCGACTCCATCATTTACTATGAGAGATATGTCGTTATCAACCCCGGCGTCAAAGAACAAGACGGAGTCAAGTATATGGATTTTCTTACAGAAGAAGAATATCTGGATATCATGGATTCTCTTCCGAAAGAAAACCAGTACCTGGAAGATGATGATCCTCAGAAATTCATTGCCGATATGGGAGGACAGGCTTTGTACAAGTTACTGTCACGTCTCGACCTCGATGAAATGTCCTATACCCTGCGTCATAAAGCCAATACGGAAACCTCCCAGCAGCGCAAAAACGAAGCCCTGAAGCGTTTGCAGGTGGTGGAGGCATTCCGGGCTTCTAAAAATGTAAACCGCCCCGAATGGATGATCATCAAGGTCGTTCCTGTGATCCCTCCGGATCTGCGTCCTCTGGTGCCACTTGATGGAGGTCGTTTTGCCACTTCCGATCTGAACGACCTGTACAGAAGGGTTATCATCCGGAACAACCGGCTGAAAAGACTTATAGAGATTAAAGCTCCCGAAGTGATCCTTAGAAATGAAAAAAGGATGCTCCAGGAAGCCGTGGATTCTCTGTTTGACAATTCCAGAAAGTCCAACGTGGTGAAAACCGAATCGAACCGGCCCTTAAAGTCACTGAGTGATAGTCTGAAAGGGAAACAAGGACGTTTCCGTCAGAACCTGTTGGGGAAACGTGTCGACTACTCTGCCCGTTCTGTGATTGTGGTAGGCCCGGAGTTGCAGATGCATGAATGCGGACTGCCCAAGGACATGGCTGCCGAACTGTACAAGCCTTTTATCATCCGGAAACTGATTGAAAGAGGGATTGTAAAAACGGTGAAATCAGCCAAAAAAATTGTGGACAGGAAAGATCCTGTTGTCTGGGATATCCTGGAGAATGTATTGAAAGGACACCCCGTACTCTTGAACAGGGCCCCTACACTGCACCGGCTGGGGATCCAGGCCTTCCAGCCGAAACTGATAGAAGGGAAAGCCATTCAGCTACACCCGCTGGCCTGCACGGGGTTCAACGCCGACTTCGACGGGGACCAGATGGCTGTTCATTTGCCGTTGGGCAATGCCGCCGTACTGGAAGCACAGTTGTTGATGCTGGCATCCCACAATATTCTGAATCCTGCCAACGGAGCCCCTATCACCGTGCCTTCGCAGGACATGGTGCTTGGTCTTTATTATATTACCAAAGCCAGAAAAAGCTCGGAAAAAGAAAAGATTCCCGGCGAAGGAATGACGTTCTATTCCTCCGAAGAAGTGATCATTGCCTATAATGAGAAGCAAGTGGACCTTCATGCTATGATCAAGGTTCGCGTGGATGATATGGAAAACGGAAAGCCCGTCAAAAAACTGGTGGAAACCACGGTGGGAAGAGTGCTCTTTAATGAGTTGGTCCCGAAGGAGATGGGGTATATCAACACATTGCTTACCAAAAAAGCACTGCGTGATATTATCGGAACCGTATTGAAGAAGACCGGGACGGCCAAAACAGCCAAATTCCTGGATGATATTAAGGCCATGGGCTATGAGATGGCATTCCGCGGAGGTCTTTCCTTCAACCTGGGGGATGTAATCGTCCCGGAAGAGAAAGAAAAACTTATAGAAGAAGGGTACCAGCAGGTTGAAGAGGTATTGAACAATTACAATATGGGTTTCATTACCAACAACGAGCGGTATAATCAGATCATTGATATCTGGACACATACCAATGCCAAGCTGACCCAGGTGTTGATGAAGCGCCTGTCCGGCGACAAGCAGGGATTCAACTCCGTATATATGATGCTGGATTCCGGAGCCCGGGGATCGAAAGAACAGATACGTCAGCTCTCCGGCATGAGAGGGCTGATGGCCAAACCGCAAAAATCCGGCTCTACCGGTTCCGAGATTATCGAGAACCCTATCCTTTCCAACTTCAAAGAAGGACTGTCGGTGCTGGAATACTTTATCTCCACACACGGGGCCCGGAAGGGATTGGCTGATACGGCTCTGAAGACGGCCGATGCAGGGTATCTGACCCGTAGGCTGGTGGATGTTTCACAGGATGTGGTGATCACAGAAGAAGACTGTGGAACCCTCCTGGGATTGCAGGCTACAGCCATCAAGAAAAATGAAGATGTGGTTGAAACTTTGTACGACAGAATACTCGGTCGTACCACCGTTCATGATATATACCATCCGACCACCGGCGAGCTGATCATCAGCGCCGGTGAAGAGATCACGGAAAGTGTAGCCCGGAAAATCGAGGATTCTCCCATCGAACAGGTCGAGATCCGTTCGGTGCTGACCTGTGAATCCAAACAGGGGGTCTGTGCCAAATGTTACGGACGCAACCTTGCCACCGGGAAGATGGTGCAGATCGGAGAGGCTGTGGGAGTGATTGCCGCCCAGTCTATCGGGGAACCGGGGACACAGCTTACCCTGCGTACCTTCCACGTGGGGGGGACGGCTTCCAACATTACCGCCGAGTCAAGTATCGTCGCCAAGTATGACGGCGTCGTTGAAATAGAGGATCTACGTACTGTTTCAAAAAAAGATGAAACCGGAAAGAATGTCTCTGTCGTGATCGGACGTTTGGGTGAACTGAAACTGGTCGATAAAAATACCGGCATCGTTCTCACCACTCATGCTGTTCCCTACGGTTCGACACTTTTCGTAAAACCGGGGGATAAGGTCAAAAAAGGAGACCGTCTCTGCGAATGGGATCCGTTTAATGCCGTGATCATCTCCGAAACCGACGGTGTGGTTAAGTACGATAATCTGATCGAAGGCCAGACCTTCCACGGAGAAACGGACGAACAGACCGGGTTCCATGAAAAAGTGATCATCGAGTCGAGGGATAAGACCAAGAACCCGATGATCAAGATCATGTCGAAAGACAATGAAGTGCTCAAATCCTATAACCTGCCCGTAGGTGCTCACCTGATACCGGAAGAAAAAGATAAGGTAAAAGCTGGAGATATTCTGGTGAAGATTCCGAGAGCTGTGGGCAAATCCGGTGACATCACCGGGGGGCTGCCCAGGGTGACCGAATTGTTTGAAGCCCGTAACCCGTCCAACCCGGCGGTCGTGTCTGAAATTGACGGGGAAGTTTCTTTCGGGAAGATCAAACGGGGAAACCGTGAAGTCATTGTGAAGTCGAGAACAGGGGAAGTAAAAAAATATCTGGTGCCCTTGTCCAAGCAGATTCTGGTACAGGAGAATGATTATGTTCGTGCCGGAACGCCCATGTCTGACGGAGCAATCACTCCGGAAGATATCCTGGCGATCAAGGGACCGACGGAAGTGCAGGAATATATCGTCAATGAGGTCCAGGAAGTTTACCGGTTGCAGGGAGTGAAGATCAATGATAAGCACTTTGAGGTGATCGTCCGCCAGATGATGCGTAAGGTAGTGATCGCAGACCCGGGCGATACCAAGTTCCTCGAGAAACAAATCGTTGACAAAAATGTGTTCCATGACGAGAACGACTGGATCTATGACAAGAAAGTGGTTGTGGATCCCGGTGACTCAGAGACATTGAAAGCCGGCCAGATCATTACAGCCCGCCGTCTCAGGGATGAAAACTCGGTGCTGAAACGCCGCGACCTGAAACTCGTGGAAGCCAGGGATGCTATCCCGGCAACCTCCAGCCAGGTGTTGCAGGGCATTACACGAGCCGCTTTGCAGACCAAGAGTTTTATCTCTGCCGCTTCCTTCCAGGAGACAACAAAAGTACTCAACGAAGCCGCTATCAGCGGGAAGGTAGACCATCTGGAAGGCCTGAAGGAGAATGTGATCGTAGGTCATCTTATTCCTGCCGGTACCGGTATGCGGAAATATGAAAAACTGATCGTGGGTTCGAAAGACGAGTATGAGCTGCTTACCTCTGATACCGGTGATCAGGAAGATAAGAAAGATGAATAAAACCATAAATTCAGGATCATGGATGAAAAAGTGAAACAGAACCAGATCAATATTGAACTGAACGATGAAGTGGCCCAGGGGATTTATTCCAACCTGGCGATCATCACCCATTCAAGTGCGGAATTTGTATTGGATTTTGTCCGGGTGATGCCAGGTGTTCCTAAAGCCCGCGTACAGTCCAGGATCATTCTCACTCCAGAACATGCCAAAAGACTTCTGTTGGCGCTACAGGATAATATCGCCAAATATGAGTCGGCACACGGTAAGATCAAGGATGTACAGGGCGCCGGCGGACCGGTGATGCCGATGAACTTCGGCGGTCCTACCGCACAGGCATAATTGCTTTTTTTTACGATACGCTGGTAAAAAGAGAGCTTGCTTCGGCAAGCTCTCTTTTTTTATCCCAAATTAGTTTGGATTCATTGTTGGTGATTATTCTTGTGATGCATGCTATTAAAAA
>JANTHB010000052.1 GCA_024762655.1 Bacteroidales bacterium | reverse complement strand
GGGATCTTTCGTAAGAAAAGTTATTCCGTCAGGGTTTTGAGCATATCCTCCACATCACCGGGTGAGATCATGATTTTTGTAAACGTCTTCATGGTCAGGCCGGGCCAGTAAAGTGCAAACCGGAAACGGCCATGCAACATTGTCGCCTCCTTTCCCTGCAGAATAATTTCATACGGCATGGCTGCAAGATGACTCTCTCCGATAATGGGTAAAAAGTGCTTCTCCCCTTCTTCCGGATCCAGCAATCCGACACCAAAAACGGCAATCTTCCTGTTTTTGTCCACTATTTCATAAACCTTCGTCGTATGGGATTTGCCGGAAGAGAGGTTCTTACGGATTACAGACAGGCCTTGGTCAAATGAATAGAAAGTTTTCAGGATTACCGGGTCATCAAAATAAGGCATACCCATCATATAGTGATATTTTTTTAACTTATCCACTTTCAGTGTTTCACCCAAGGGTTCCGGCTTCCCAAAAGAGCCAAGCACCCGTATAAAATCATCTGATATTTTTTTATAGGGGGTGTAGTCTTTCACCCCGTTGCGCAAATAAGCGTAAAACATATATATGGGATTCACGATGGTCATTACCGGGTTATTTGAATCCAGGATCAAACCCACTTTCAGAACTGATGCCAGGGCACCCCGGTCCTGTACGGAAAAGGTCATTTTTTTCAGATCATCGCGGGTAAAAGCCATTACTTCGAATGTCGGGTTTCCCTCTGGATGATAAGTGCCTATAAAAGAAAAACCGGCCTGTTCAAATCTTGTTTTTACCTGTTCCGATAACATTTGTGTCTGTCCGTCCACCGCAACCTTGTAAAAAGGAAACACTTCCTGTGCCTGAAGGACGGTACATAAAATCCCTGTTAAGAGGGTCGATAGGAAGGATGTTCGTTTCATATGAAGATATTTAAGTTTCAAAACGTATAAATATATACATTTCACATAATATAAAAAAACCCGGAAATAATTCCGGGTTTTTTATTCATCCGGGAACGGATGACTTTACGTCTTATCCTTCTCTTTATCAAATTCTTCTCTTGATACAGGCTGAATAACGGGCAGTTTTCTTTTTTTCAGCAAGGCATTAATATTTGTGATTTCTTTCTCATAAATATTTTCATACCGTATCTGATAACCGTTCATCTCCTTCGCCAGGACATCCAGTCTTTGCATTTGGGAATTGGTAGGACGGCCAAGGAAATTTACCACCCCTCCGTACACGGCGGCTATCTTTTCCCTTAGCTGTTCTTCGGAAGTAAACAATCCTTCTGCTTTTGTAGCAACCAGTTTCCCATGGATTTCATTCATTTCGGAATTTAAGGAGGATAATTTTTTTGTCAGGCCATGTGGCAGTTTTTGTTTTTTCAGAGCTGTCACGGTTTTCATCACATCCGTTACCTGCCGGTCCAAATAAGCCAGGTCTTCCAGCATGTTGTAAGCTTTCATCAGGGTTTTACGTTGCAGGGACCTGTCTTCTTCGCTGTAGGGCAGTTCGGGATCATCCATCAGGGTAAAAGAACCTTCCAGTACCTGATCTTTTTTTACGATTTTCACCCTGTATTCTCCCGGGGGCATCAAAGGACCGTAAAAACCTGCAAATGACAGTGTTTTTGAGGTAGGTACGCGGGGTGGTTTCAGCCGGATACCCATTTGCACCCGGTTGATCCCTTTTCTTTTTCCTGCCGGAAGTTCTTTGATCTTTTTACCATTCTGGTCATAAACTTCAATATGCATATCCCCGAAAATATGTCGTTTTTTCAGGTAATACGTAAGCATCGCCGCTTCGGGAGGATTGGGGCCTGTAAATCCGTCATTGCCGGCAAATTCCTGAGTATATCCCTGATTTCTCAACACATAAGGGCGAGAGGGCAGAAAAGCCATATCCTCATCCAGGATATTGGGAGTCAGAAAACGCAGGGGCGTAATATCGTCAATGATCAGGATCCCACGGCCGTGGGTAGCCACCACAAGATCATTTTCGCGTGGCTGAATCGTCATATCACGCACCGGCACTTTCGGGAAATTACCGGTAAAGCGAGCCCACTCTTTTCCCCCGTTCACCGAAAGATAAAGGCCGAACTCCGTTCCCAGAAACAACAAATCCGGTTCCTGCAGATCTTCAATGATCTTATGACAATAACCCTCCAGCGCTTCATCACGCAAGGAGGTCCATGTTTTTCCATAGTCTTTGGTTACGTAAACATACGGGGTTTTGTCTCCGGTACGATGGCCATCGAACGTAACATAAGCCGTAGCTTTCCCGAAGCGGCTCGGTGTCACGGAAGAACACCAGGTATGTGCCGGCAGGTCCCGGATGTTGGCTGCAACATTCTCCCAGTGTTTTCCGCCGTCGCGGGTGACCTGAAGATTTCCGTCGTCGGTACCCACCCAGATCAGGTTTCTGTCAAGGGGGGATTCCCCTATTGCGAAGATCGTACAGTGGTTTTCAGCCGAGGTATTGTCTTTGGTCACCCCTCCCGATTGGTCCTGTTTCAGTTTTTCCGGATCGTTGGTAGTCAGGTCGGGGGAGATGCGCTCCCAGGAATCTCCTTTATCCAGGGAACGGTAAAGATACTGACTTCCGATATAAAGGGTGCCACTGGGGCCAAACAGGAAGGGGGTGTTCCAGTTAAACCGCAATTTCCCGGTCTGCTCATCTGCAAAGGGTTTTATATCTTTCATCTCACGGGATGTGGTGTAGATACGGCTGATCTCACCCCCCTGGGACTGGGAATATATCACCTCGGGATCATCCGGGTCGGGAAAAGCATAGAAACCATCCCCTCCGCCAATATTTTTCCATTCGGCATTACTGACTCCGCCGGGGGCCTGTGAGGGGCCCATCCAGGAGCCGTTATCCTGCAAACCTCCATACACCCAATAAGGATGTCGGTTATCCACTGCAACATGATAAAACTGGGAGACGGGCAGGTTATGCACCATTCTCCAGGACTTTCCCTGGTCATTAGAGACATAAACGCCACCGTCTGTCCCCAGGTACATAAACCGGTTATTTGCGGGGCTGATCCATAAGGCATGGAGGTCGGAGTGTACGCCTCCACCCCCCATGGTCATGAGGTTCCCCCGGTCAAAAGTCTTCCCGCCATCTTTACTGGCCCCAAACATCAGGCCGGGTTTATAAACCCGGTTTGTATCTACGGGGTCGGCGAAGATATTTGAAAAATAAAACGGCCGTTCACTCACGGCGGAGGAATTGTTCATCATCTTCCAGGTCTTTCCTCTGTCATCCGAACGATACAGTGCGGTTTTCTCAGATTCTATCAGGGCATAAATACGATCGGGTTTTACAGGTGATACATCCAGGGCAATACGTCCCCAGGTTCCTGAGGGCAGGCCGTTGCCTGTAACTTTGGTCCAGGTATCTCCACCGTCCACAGACTTATACAATCCACTGCCTTTTCCACCGGAGCGGAAAGACCAGGGCTGTCTCCTGAAATCCCACATCCCAGCAAAAAGGACCTGCGGCTGGTCCGGTAAGATAATCAAACCGGAACAACCGGTATTTTCATCTACATACAGAATTTTCTTCCAGGTTTTGCCCCCGTCTTCGGAGCGGTAAACCCCTCTCTCGGGGTTTGCATTCCACAGATGACCCAGCGCCGCCACATAGATAATCTGCGAATCCAAAGGATGAATGACGATACGGGCGATCCGTTCTGTTTTTTCCAGGCCCAGGAACTCCCAGTCGTCCCCTCCTGAAGTAGTACGGTACAGACCTCTGCCCACAGATACGCTGTTCCGTGTCCAGGGCTCACCGGTACCTACATAAACAGTATCCGGATGTCGTTGGTCTATCGCGATGGCTCCGACAGACATAACCTGTTTATCAAACACCGGGAAAAAAGTTATCCCTGCATTGATGCTTTTCCAGACCCCTCCCGAGGCCGTACCCACATATACGATACGATCGTCTTTGGCTACGGCATCGATAGCGGCAACACGTCCGCTCATGCGGGCAGGACCGATTTGCCGGGCTTCCATTGCACTGAATGTGTAGGAAGACACCCGGGGAGGTTCCTGAGAACTTCCCGGATAAGAACATACAAAAGCCATTACAGCTACCAGAAAAGGAATAAGCCGTTTCATTGCTTACATTTTTTAATGATATGAATAAGAGAAGATGTAAAAGTTCCGGACATCATCCCCGGAATACCTATTTGGCAGGTTTTACAAATATCGAATCCGGAAGATCCTGATCAAAAAGGATGGATTCGATCTCTATCTGTTGTGTCTGACCCGTTCCCGCCACTTTGTTTTCTATACTCATGGGAATAGTAACTCCGTCGATAGTTTTGTAATTACTCATATAGGAATCCACCTTGACTTCATTGCCACCCTGTTTGGATACCGAAGTTACCTTAACAGGCAGGTTGACATCCGTATCAATATAGTAATACTGAACATCCCCGTTTTTTTTGTCAAGTTTAATCTTATAGACCTCACTGCCTTCCATTTCCTCTTTTCCCATATAGGTAGCTTTATGGCCTTTTTCCTTGTAGTGATACAACTCCCCTTCCATATCGGCCTGTTCTTTTGCCTGTTCCAACTGTTGCCCGGCCAGATCCTGCGGGTCCTGGCTGATCCATGGCGCGATCATCCAGCCATGCTCGCCGTCAAAGGCAGTGACCATTTTCTGTCCCTGTATTTCCATTTCCATTCTGAACCTGTTGGGACGTTTGACTTTCATCACCATGGGTAGTTTCATGTCCATCTGGGACATGTTTCCTTTCATTACGATCGTTTTTTTCCTGGCAAGATTCTCCGTACCTGAGGCTTTGAAATACTTGGCAAGGACTTCATCCACAGTCTGTGCCTGAAGGAAGGACACAGATAAGAAAACTACTGAGAACAATAAAAATAATTTTTTCATGATTTAATCTCTATTAATGAATAATGTAATTTAAAAATTATTGACTAATACTTCTGTTATTATTATCTTCCAAAGATAAAAGATTTTTCAAATATCCAAAATGATAAACCTTTTCCCAGTCAAAGTGTAGCATGCCAGACGAAATAAGAATATAAAGCATATCTTATAAAACGGAAGCCGGCAAACAATAAAAATTTACGAAAAGAATAACGGACCGACCCTGTTACCATACAGGTAGCCGAAAAGGGAACAGGCGTCAGAGCAGCAATAATCACCAGAGAAAAACCGTATTTCCGCATCAAAGGGATCACTTTATTTAATCTTCTCTTTTCCAGTCTCTTGAAAAAGGTTGTTCTGCCCAGCAAACGACCGATAAAATAGCCCAAAATCCCGGCCATGTAAGAGATAGATGCCAATACCGCCACCATCCCGGTATAACGGACAATATCCCCATAACCTCTGGCCCAGATCATAAACAATTCAGGCGGGATAATCCCGAAAAAAACTTCCGAGAACGTATAGATCAACACCAGCAAAAAAGGACGGTTATAGAAGGGATTCAGAAAGGCATAGTAATCAAACTCCATCCATTCCAGCAAGATAAAAAACCCCAGAATCAGAAAAAGCCATATCGCGCCCCTGAGCATGTTGCCCAGAAAAAAACGGCGGCGTTCCTTTCTGAATGTTTCATTGTTCATAAGTGCGGTTACAGGGAGATATGGCAAATGTAAAGAAATTTTAATACATAGAAGAGCCATCACTCGTCCTTAACCGTCCTGTAAGAAAAAGCAGAGAATACGGGAAGAAGTCTTATCGTGAAAAATTCATATTTCAGGTTCTGAATTGCTTATCCGTAAATTGTAAACAAATGGAGGTGAGTGTATAATATGTCGAATGTTGTAAACATTCGATCTGTCTTTTATAACAAGCATTACAAATTTCTCCTATGTAGAACAAATCCGTTTTTTTTTGATGCCTGCTTTTTTGTTTTTCCGGTTTTTACAGATATTGTCCATTTTCTTTATCTTTACGTCATGTCCGGTTATTTACCACAGGGAGGTCGCAGAAAGTTTTTCAGGGTTCTCGGAGGAGTTCTTGCCGCACCATTTCTTGTCATCGCCGGAATGGCAGTAAAAAAAGCGGAACAACACCAGGGAAAATGCCGGATTATTTTGCCTGCCGTTCCCGAAGGAATTTCGTTTCATGGAGCTGTAATCACCATACGGGAGGGTAAAAATGTACGCGTACTTTCCTCCAGCTGCACGCACCTGGGTTGCCGTATCCGGAGTACGCGGGATGGGCATTTACAATGTCCCTGCCACGGCTCCGAGTTTTCCGGAGACGGGTCCGTTCTCAAAGGACCTGCTGACAGACCCCTGACCCCGCTCAATTACAAGACCGATCCTGCCACCGGACAATTGACTGTTTATCTGAACCGTGAAGCATGAGTCTTTTCAGAAAGACATTCCGTTATCTCCTTTTTGATACCTTCGGTGCCTTTTCCCTGGCTTTGTTGGTCATTTGTATCTTTTCCGGGATTATTCTGGTCCTCCCGTATAATGTAACGGCCCCTCATGATTCGGTTGTGCGGATGATGCTATACACCCCCCCTGCTGCCTGGTTCAGGAATATGCACTACTGGAGTGCACAACTTTTTCTTGTATTTTTCATCCTGCATTTGTGGGATCAGTTCAGTCAGTATGGAGAAAAACGGGTCGGGCGTGGTCTGTGGTTCATCCTGGTTGTAGCCATTCTTTTTGTTTTTTTTGCCATGCTGAGCGGATTTATACTGAAAGGGGATGCCGACAGTCTGCAGGCCCGCAGGATTCTGAACAATCTGTTCACGAAAATTCCCTTAGCGGGCAAGCTGCTCGCCTGGTTTTTTCTGGGCCGTGAACCCGGGTTTCAGATCATTTATGTTCAGCACATTGTCGTAGCTACCCTTTTTCTGGTGGTTATCACCTACGAACATGTCCACACCCTGTGGGCAAGGTATGACACTTTTCTCGTAATGCTCCTGATGACAGGGATGCTTGCCTTGTTCTTCAATGCCCCGTTGCATGATCCCCACGATCCGGTTCTGAAAGGACCCTGGTATTTCAATGGTTTACAGGAGATACTCCACTGGATGAGTAATCCGGGATGGTCTGTTTTACTGGTCGTTTTAATCTTACTCCTTATCTGGCTTCTGCCATATCTGAAGGAATACCAGGAAAAATACGTCAAAAAAATACTTGCCGGGTCATTATTTATTTATCTGCTGTTTACGTTTACGGGATATTATTTCAGAGGAGAAGCCTGGCAATGGGTGTTTCCCTGGCATCAACAGGACAGGTACAGCGGACAGATAAAGGCCGGTGCCGGGCTGGTACGTACTCTGTTTCTCCGGGATAACTTCAGCTTTCACGACTCCCTGCCGGCCAGCAGGAAGGAAGGATGCATCTCCTGCCATGCCCATGCGGAAGGATTTGCCCCGGCCCATGACCCTCTCTCCATCGGGTGTTCATCCTGTCATCTGGGCAACCCTTACACCACTGATAAAAAAGACGCGCACAAAGGGATGGTACTTATCCCGGGAAACCTCAGCGAAGCCCGGCGTACCTGCGGTACCACCGATTGTCACCCCGATATTTCAGATCGTATTCAGAACACCTTAATGAGCTCCCTCAGCGGTATGATCGGGGTGGACAAGTTTGTTTTTAACGAAAATCCAAACCCGGATCTTCCATATCATGTCCAAGATCTTCAGGATAAGAAACGTCTAACTGCCTCCGAAACCCATCTTAAAAATCTCTGCGTTTCCTGTCATCTGGGAAATACTCGCTCCAAGCCGGAAGCGCTTACTGACGAAAGCCGCGGCGGAGGCTGCAGCGCCTGCCATCTCAACCATACCAAGCAAACCCTGGCAGAATGGAAAGCTTATCTGGCAGGAAACAAAACCGACTCTCTCCTGCCCCACCATCATCCCTCCCTTTCGCTCAGCATAACCAACGAACATTGTTTTGGTTGCCATAGTCGCTCAGGACGGATCTCCCCCAATTATGAAGGATGGCATGAAACCTTTCTGACGCATGAGCAGATCCCGGATACTGGCCGCTTCCGCACCCTTCATGACGGCAGGGTCTTTACGTATGTCTCTGAGGACATCCACCACCAAAACGGCATGGATTGCATTGACTGTCACACATCCTATGAAGTGATGGGCGATGGGACAGAATACCGGCATGAAGAGGATCAGGTCACGGTACGTTGTGAAGATTGTCATACGAATAAAAGCCACAGATGGGTCGGTCGCCGGGATCTGGATCAGGAGAACCGTCTGATTGCCGACCTCCGCAAACTTGAAGCCGATTCTTTCCCGGAGGGTGTTATCTCCGGCAATCCTCTGCTGAATGTACGGTCAGACCCTAAGAAAGGATTACTCCTCCGCACCAAACTTACAGGGCAAGACTTGCCCATGCTTCCGCCCGTTGCAGCCTGCACACGCAAGGAGGTCCACCGGGCTCTCACATGCAGTGCCTGTCACACGGCCTGGGCTCCATCCTGCATCGGCTGTCACAATCAGTGGGATCCCAAAGCCAGAGGGTATGATATGCTGCACGACAACCGTCCGGTCAGGGGATCATGGGTCGAATATGCCGGGGTAATGTCTGCCGACCCCCCTGCGTTGGGCGTAAAAACCGACACAACTTCCACGGGGAACCTCCTGAAAGAAGTGCTTCCTGCCATCCCCGGCATGATCCTGACCATAGACCTGCAAAGTTTTAATCCAGCCGCTCATGACAGCCTGATCTTTCACCGATTGTTTGCTCCTGCCCAGCCACATACCATCAGTGCCAAGGGACGCAGTTGCAAATCTTGTCACAACAATCCCCAGGCAATGGGCTTCGGGAAAGGATCTTTAATCTACATTGTATCCGGAAGTCACGGTCACTGGAAATTCCTCCCCGACTATGTCACGCGTCCGGAAGACGGCCTGCCCGAAGATGCCTGGACCGGTTTTTTACAGGACAGAGACGGCCCGGTTTCCACCCGTAGTAATTTCAGACCTTTCAATATACAGGAACAGCAAAAGATCCTGACCGTGGGGGCCTGCCTGACCTGTCACACGGAAGAGTCAAAGCCCATGCAGCAGAGCCTGTCCCGTTACAATGATCTATTACAACATCTGAGTCCTCAATGTATCCTGCCAGAATGGGAAAAAGATCGTTGAAAATGGGTCGTTGCCTGCCTTCCGGCAGATAAGAATGTTATACACTAACCTGTATTATTTATTATCTTTAAACAAAAAACAGTAAACTATGAAGTTAATTATGTTTCTATCTTTTTTCATCTTTCCCTCTTTTTTTCAAACAACCGGGGATATTACGCCTCCATTATCAGAAGGGATAAAAGAATATTCCCTGAATCTACAAAATCTCACCACAACCAACAACCGACTACTGATTTATTTACCTGACGGATATCTGAGTCGTACTGACAAGCACTGGCCTGTGTTGGTTTATCTCCATGGCGCAGTAGAAAGAGGTACTAACCCGGAAGTTATCAAAAAAGCAGGACCTTTAACCGTAGTTAAAAAATACGATCTTCCCATGATCATCATTTCTCCGCAATGTCTGAAAGGACACCGCTGGAACCCCTTGGATCTGAATAAACTTCTAAAATTCTTACTGCCTCATTTAAGATATGACAGAAACAAAATTTATCTTACGGGAAAAAGTATGGGAGGAGTGGGAACATGGGAATTTGCCACCCAGTTTCCGGATTACTTTGCAGCCATCGTTCCGGTTTGCGGCAGAGGAGATACGACACAGGCTGTTTATCTTAAAAAAACTGCTGTATGGGCTTTTCACGGAGCCCTTGACCGGGTCATACCTCCAGCAGGTTCTGAAAACATGGTAAAGGCAATCCGGCATCATGGCGGCCAAGCCCGGCTCACCATCTTCCAGGACGGAACACATCAGATATGGGATCGTGTTTACCGGGACCGCAACTTGTACACATGGCTCCTGTCCCAACAAAAATAATATACCTAAATTAAGTCATGGAAAAACCTGATTGCTGAACCTGGATCTATTCTTCAAACCAGGGGTCATGATTGGTATTGGTATCGGAAAAGATGTCGAGGTTGGTAAATTTCAGAATGGTTTCCAGGAGACGGGCTCGTTCGCGAGCCTCTCTGTATTCCGGATAAATCTCCATGATCCGGTGCAGGTCATTCAGGGCTTCTCCATAGCGTTCCAACTGCTGTAACAGAGCGGCACGTCTGTAAAGTAGTTTTAAATCATCCGGTTTATTTTCCAGTTTCCGTGTAATCTGTTCCAGCTCTTTTTCAGGGGGTAATGGTTGTTCCATAATTCAGACTTCAAACCGGTATACATCGCCGGATCTTACAAAGTTATTCTTATAATGCACATAAAAACGAGCCAGGGCAGGCAGTTCCGTACAATGGGAGGGAAAAGCATTTTCCACCCCCATCCTGACAAAGCAATCCACGACACCTCTTGTCTGCCTGTTGTCCTCTTTCAGATGAAAACCACCCATTGCAGCTACGATCCTCTTTTCTCCCGTAATCTTCACAGCGTGGGCGATGGTATTACAGATACCGGCATGTCCGCAGCCGGTAATAATGATCAGGCCTTTTGAGGTACGTATGGCAATGCCGCTGTCGTCGATCATAAAGTCCTCCGAACCATCTTCTTTCTCAAAAGCGGTTTTCTTCGATTCAAAATCATTCAACCTGGGAATCTCTCCCAGAAAAAAAACATCTTCCACGACCTGCAAGGGCTCCGGGGTCTCTGTAAGCTCAAATCCGCGAGCCGCCTCCTCCCTTGAAAGAGGCAAACCGATATATGTATGGTCTCCCTTTCGGTATTTACCTGCAAATGCTTCAGGGTGACAGATCAGTCTGCGTTTTTTCCCTTTTTCCCGTCCCAGGGGCACCAGGCCGTTTCCATGGTCATAATGCCCGTGACTTAACACAACCGTATTCACATCTTCCAGGTCAACATTCATTTTCCGGGCATTTCTGAGGATAATATCCGACGGGCCGGTATCAAACAGTATTCTTTCCCCGTTCTTTTCAATCAACCAGGAAAGTCCGTGTTCAGAGCCGAGGTTCCCGGAGGGACGGTTGTCGTTCAGAACAGTGATCGTGATTGTATCTGATGTACTCATTTCCATGGTATATTATGTTCGGGCTGGCGCCCTCACGTTATTTTCCCGCTGACGCTCGCGGTAATTAGCTGCTTTGCAGCGAAATTTGTTCGGGCTGGCGCCCTAACGTTATTTACTCGCTGACGCTCGTGTAATTAGGTCGCTACGCTCCCCGAGATTAACTGCTTCGCTGCGAAATTAAGAAAATTAAGTAGTAATTACAATGCATGCATGAATGAATGCTTTGCCCGCTATAACCGCAGGCAGAGGCGGGATTGAATGAATGAATGAATGATTGATTGAAACTATTGAATGACTATTGTATGACTATTGTATGACTACCGAATGACTACCGGATGACTATCGGATGACTATCGGATGACAACTTAATTACGCTGCGAGCCTGCGAGCAGCTAATTACGTGAGGGCGCAGCCCGAACTAATTTCGCGAGAGAAGCTCACCTTCGCCACCCTTCGATACAATCCCCCTATCGGCGGATCACTCAGGGAGCGGCTACGGTGAGCGAAGCGAGCTAATTTATATTTAATTTCACACATCCAGGTTTTTCTTCAGTTTCCGCAGATAGAACTTGTGCCCGTTGAATTCGGTTTCCATGATCTTTTCCTCTTCCATGAGTTTGTCGATCACCTCCCATCCTTTGCCGGCTTTGTGCAACATTTCTTCCACGGCCTCTCTGCGCATAGGGTGCACGGCAGCAATGCTTAGAACGTCTTCTTCAACATTGCCGGTATAGGCAAAAGCGTTTCCTTCATACCCCAGGATCAGCTCCACGTTCCCGACATGCTGGATATACTGCTGATAAGCAAAATTGATAGCCTCTTCCCCGGCGGGCATAGCTTTTGAAACAGCGGGCGGACGGGTCGGGATGCCTATAAAGGCTGTATGAGGAGCAATCTTCTCCAGACATTCGGCGTTCATCATAATCGATTTCCGGTCATCGTTATAGCCTTTCACCAGCATGGTCTCTGTCATAAGCGTTCCCTGGTATTCCGAAGCAAACTGTAATATACCCTGCCGGATCCGGTTCAAATCCAGATTTTTATGGGGGCGATCTGTTTTTTTCCATTCTTCAGGCAAGACGCTGTCCACCTTTACCGACACCCAGTCGGCAGCAGCCAGGTCTTCCCTTACATCTTCACGCCATAACAGACTGCTGTTGGTGATGACAGCTATTTTTATGCCCGTATCCTTCAACATCCTGATCTCTTTTCCCAGGTGGATGTCCAGGGTAGGTTCTCCGTCCGGAACAAAGGTCAGATAGTCAATCTTCCCACCCATTGCCCGTACCTGGCGAATTTTCTCTTTCACTTCGGCCACCAACTCTTCCGGGTCGAAATAATGTTTTCTTTCGGTATCCATAACAATGGCTTTGCCCAACTGGCAATAGACACAGGAATAGGAACATATTTTTGGGGGTATATTATTGATTCCCAGGCTCTGTCCCAATCTTCTCGAGGGAATCGGTCCAAATGCTTTCATTTTCTTTCTTTTATAAGGTTAATCCCAGATTATAACCGTCACGGATAGCATCATCCGCCTTGCCCACTTCTTTGGCATCCCCGATCACATAGGTTGGGATTTTATCTCTGATTTTATCGAAAAGAGGATTATAACTTTTCATGCCGGTGCTCAGAACGATATGGTCAATGTTCTCCAGGGTTGTCTCTTCTGCGCCTTCCAGCTTAACGTTCTTTCCGTCCACCTCTACCACTTTTGCAGAGGTGTATATCTTCACGCCATTTTCTTTCAGTTTTTTCAGGGTCAGGGTTTTTTCTATCATCTCCATCCCCCGGGCAATTTCTTCCAGCATCTCCACAATAACCACCTTATTGTTTTTTTCCACCAGTTTACTGGCTACTTCTATGCCGATCAATCCACCTCCGACGATCAGTATGTTTTTATGTTCCGGGAGATATTCGTCATACAGGAATTCCGTCCAGAAATACTTTTTCAGACCCCGGATCGGAGGGATGGCAGGAATCGCTCCTGTAGCCAGCACGACCCCGTCGTAATCACCGGTCAGTAGTTTCGCAGGGGTTGCTTCTTCGGATAGAACAGGAATTTTCTCTTCTTTCAATTGGGTTTTATAGAAATCCACAATTTTTTTAAGGCTTCCTTTTTTAGGAGGCAGATAAGCAAGATTAAACTGTCCACCCAGTTCATTTTTCTCATATATTACCACCTCATGGCCGCGTTCATTCAGGGTAAGGGCCGCTTCCATGCCGGCCAGGCCGCCTCCCACCACAGCATATTTCTTTTTCACCGGCGCTTTGATCAGTTCAGGATAAGATTCCCCTGCCATCGGATTGACGACACAATGCAGGCCTTTTCCGGCGCGTACGCCTCCAAGACATCCTTCTGAACAGGCCAGACAGGGACGTATCTCCCCTTCCACTTCTCTCAGGTACTTTCCTACAAACAGAGGATCGGCCACCAGTCCGCGTCCGATGGCAAAATATTTTGCCCCAAAATTCTTCTTCAACGTCTCGATATCTTCTACCGAATTGATCCTGCCAACGAAAATAGTGGGGATATCCGCCTTCTCCTGTATCGTTTTGGCAAACTCCCAGGTTTTACCTTTAGGCACGAACATGTGCTGAAAAAACCATGGGGGTGTGGAACAAACGGTCCCAGCCGACACGTGGATCGCCTCTGCCCCTTTTTCTTTCAGCCTCCTGGAGAATTCAATCATCTCAGGCAGATGGATGCCATCCGGAATCATATCATCGCCACTGATGCGGACGATCACAGGCAATGACACGGCACTTTTCACCACATTCAGGACTTCCAGTGGAAAGCGCATCCTGTTCTCCAGAGATCCTCCGTACTCATCCGTACGGTCATTCACCTTAGGGGAAAGAAACTGTGCCATAAGATAGCCATGCCCGAATTGTAATTCAATAATATCAAAACCTGTTTTTTCAGCTCTGATCGCTGCTTGCGTAAACATTCCTATCACCCTGAAAAAATCTTCCTTCTCCATCCTGCGTGGTATAGCTCCACCGTTTTCACAAGGCTGATCAGAAGAAGATATATGATAATTCCCGGGTATTTTGGGGTTGGCCATTCGGCCGGGATGGTTCAGATGGGCTATCACCGCGGCCCCTTCTTCATGAATATGATCCACCAGACGTTGCAAGCCCTCTATCTTATCATCACTGTCTATTCCGAGCTGGGTAGGAATCTCCCGCAACCCCGCATCCAGATAAAGCGGTTCGAGTGTGATCGCACCGACATATCCGGAACGCTCCTGATAAAAATCTACATGCTTATGGGTCACTTTCCCGTCACCAAAACTATACCCCAACTTGATGGGGGCCATGATAAAAGGGTTTCTCAGGGTTAACATAATTTTAACTTATATGTTTAGGGTTCATACAGGACAGTTTAAAAAATCGAAGCAAGTTATAAAATTATTTTTTCTTTACAGGAGAACAATTCAGTTTTGAGGCGAAGAACATGCCTGCCAAAATCAACCCGGCCAATATTAGAAAGACGGCTTTGTAACCAAATAATAAGATAAACATGCCGGAGAAAATCGGGAGCAGGGATGCCAGGATATTTCCTGCACCGGTAATACCGGCAAAAAAAGTCCGGTTCTCCTCGTTGGATATCTCTATCAGTATCCCGTTAATGGCAATCTTGTATAATCCCAGAAAAATACCGGAGAGCACGAAAAGGTACTGATACCAGGCAGCATTGTGTATCAATACCAGAGAAAGCACCGGCAGGCTCGCTCCAAGCAAAACACTCAGCATAAGCACCCGTTTGTACGAATATTTTTTATGGATAAAGTAAAGCAGGGTGCCGGGGATGAGCATTCCAAACACTTTTAACAACAATATATTTCCGACCAGTCCGGCTGAAATGCCGAAATGATCTTTTGCCAACATCACCATAAACGGGGTAAAAGTAATGGCAAGGCCCGTAGTATTCAGGATAAAAAGATAATTGACCAGATTGGGATATTTTTTAAGTTCCGGTCCGATACGTTTGAGAAATGAAAAGAAAGGGTCCCTGCTTTTGGGAGGGGATTTAACCTCCCTGACGTTCATGAATCCAAAGGAGGCAACCAGTAACAATCCTGAAGCCAGGGCAAAGCTGATCGAATAATTCACCGGGAAGGCGTGACCTTTCAATACCTGTCGCACGGCAAAAGCAGAAATCAGAATCCCCAGGCTGTTGACAATCTGACGTACGGAGAAGAATTTCTTTCGGTCAGTGGCAAGGATAGATTTTCCCAGTATATCAATATACGGCACATTGGCCAGCGAACCACTGACCGAAAAGAGGGTCATGGCAAAAAAGATCATCCCGATAAGTAAAGCCGGTGTTAAATGAGCCGAAGAATAAAGTGTTACAGCCATGAAAAAAAGGGAAAAGATGCGCAGGAAAATGCCAAGAACCATATATTTTTTCTTATACGCTAGCGGTTCGAAAAGTCCGGCAAAGAGCAGTTGAAACAATCTCGACAGCCCCAACATGATCGCTGTAAGGATCCCCACCGCGAGAGGGCCTCCGCCCGACTTGATCAAAACGGCCGGGATCACGGTATCGGTATCCATAAAATTGACAGCCAGTGCAAAGAAACCGGCATGCCAGACATAGGACCGGAAATTGACCCTGGATTTCTGTGAAGTCAGCTCAGCCATAAAAACAGAATATCAGGCGGTTAAAACAAGGTGTTTTCTTTCCCCGGCGCAAAGTTCCAATTGTTTGATCAATTGCGGGAAATGCATTTTACATAGCGACAATCCTTCCTCCAGTGTGCTCGCATTACGGATCACCACCGGCAGGACATACTGACGTATAATCACAATATTAGGACCAAACTGCCGGGACATGAATACATCCACCTTTCTTTCCCTGAAATGTTCAAGGATGTCCCGTGCTTTGGATCCTTCCCCATGTCCATGACCGTAACCGTGCCGGTGGTGATGTCCCGCTCCGCCGGGAGGATCCTGTTCTCCGGCAACCCGGTTGGAAATGGTCTCCATATGTTCCCATTGCCCGGGGCCAAGCCTGTAAATCATAAAATACCGTGCTTCTCCAAAATGATCTTCGATCAGTTTTTCCTGATCATTGGTAGCGCAAGCGATCAGGATTGAATTTCTACTCATTTGTCATTTTTTTGCTGCGTATTACTACAAAACTGCCCGTTCCATAACCCGGCTCAAAATTCTGAACGGTTTTCACCTGATCCAGGTTTCCGAAGATGGTCTGAACGGTATCTTCCGGTTGCAGGCCGGCTTTTTTTAAAGCAGCTGTCATTTCCTCCGTTGAGAAAAAGGTTGCCTCTTTATAGAAAAGGCTTTTCTCCTTCATCCGGAGATATTCTTTTCCAACCGGGCTGTTTTTATCCACAAAGGCAAGGATAAAAACACCGTTATCCTTTAGAATCCGTGCAGCCTCCTGCAGCGAGTGATCCACATGGTCCACAAAACAAATGGTGGTCACCATCAGGGCATAATCAAACGAGTTGTCCGGAAAAGGAATGTTTTCTGCTACCCCTTCTTTCACGTTGATTCCTCTCTCCAGCGCTTTTCTGATCATCACGGAAGAGGGATCGATCCCTGTTTGTATGCCCAGGGACTGAGCAAACAAACCGCTGCCTACACCTATCTCCAGGCCTTCTCCCCGGGATGGCAACAGATGGCGGATGGCCTTCAGTTCCGACTCATAAACATAACGGTTTTTCACAAACCAATCTTCGTAGAGATCGAGATGCTTGTCGAAAGGTCCGGTTTTGGGCATTGTTCAGTCAGTATTATTGGTTTCTGTTTCTTTTTTATATGCAGTGAGCATCCGGGCATATCTTCCTGCCAGTTTATGTTCTTCAAACCGGGTAAATCCGGCTTCTTTCAGGATTGTTTTCCAATCGCGCCCGATGTAATCAAAAGCATACTTACACTCTATTTTCCTGAAAACAAAACGTGCATAAAAAGGGGCTTTCTGAAGGTCAAATTCTCCGTAATCCAGGATATGAAACGATCCTCCTTCTTTCAGATGATTGAAAGCATTGCGGATAACCACCTCCCTGACTTCCTGGGGAAAACCATGCAATACAAAGCTGATGAACACTTTGTCATATTTTCTTTTGAGATCGAACGGAATATCTATCCTTTGCCTGACAAAGACCGCTCCGGGTTTATCCTTGCATTTTTCCATGAATTGTCTTTCCATATCCTCCGAAATATCCAGGCCGGTCACATGTCCTCCATCCAGATAATGAACCATCAGGCAGGCATTTCTTCCTGTGCCACATCCGAGGTCCAGGATCTCGTCTTTTTTACGGATTTTCATGAAAGCTACCGCTTTCCGGATAAAACCCCGGTAAAATCCCAAAGTGACCAGATTCAACAGGCCATCATAATGTTTCGCCAGGAACGGGGTAAGTTCAACTTCGGAATCCGGATATAATTTTTCCATATTTTTTAACGCTGTTAAATGTCAATCTCCGATTCTTGAAAGCTTAGATATCTTTAAACACCCTGGCCAGGGAGTATCCGGGAGCTTTCATGTCAAGGTCCAGAAAATAACCGAAAGGCGTCTGAAACACTTCGTATCCGGAGTTTTTCAGTCGTTCTTCCACCCGGTTAAAAAGGTCTTTGGTAAAATGCGGGTCTCCCTTGCTGTCTGACAAATGGGCAAATGAGTGCAGCACCACCCGGCGGGTATTGTTTTTTCCTGCAGCCCATTTGATATTTTTCAACAGTTTTTTTTCGACCGCCGTGGTGTTTTCCATATCTTCCGCTTCAACATGGATAAAGGCTGTCTGCACATCCTTCAACACCAGCGACTCCTCCGCATCCGGAAAATCTTCCAGGGTTTTGTTCCTGGGGTTCCAGCCAAACTCCGTTGCGTAAATAAGCAATAGTTTCATGTGATCATATATTTAAGATTAAGGAAAAGCAAAGGTAATACTTTATCCCTATCTTTTGTACACGAAACTATTCCTGATCCTCTTGAAGAAAAATCCTGATCGCTTCTTTTATACTAACCGGTTTTTGGCCTTCGGATAATGAATAAACCTCTATCCCTGCTCTTTCCAGCGTCTCTTTTGCTTTGGGGCCTACATGGTAAGTGATTACCCAGTGAATTCCTGCTCTGGATAACAAAGCCACCGATTGAATGCCCACACCATGTGCTGCATCAAAGTTCTCTTCATTGGAAAGATATGTGGTGGTTTTTTCAACCGTATCATATATCGCAAAAAAACGGGTTCTCCCGAAGTTTTCTCCGACATGTTCCTTGTTCATGGTCTGAATGGCAACTTTCATTTGTTTAAAAATTATTTGATCCGTTAAATTATTTATGGAATCTTTCCCTTACATAATCGCTCCTTCAGGGCAAACGCGTACGCATATCTTACAATTGCCGCATACATTCCGTAACACTACGGCATGACCGTCTTCCATTTTTATAGCGTTCATCGGACATACCTCCACACAAACCCCGCAGCCCGTACATATGTCAGGCTGTATATAAGTAAAAGGAGCCTTTACCACGGTGTTCCTGTGAAAATTACTTTCATTTTCCCGTTTCATTTTTTCACTTTTCAGGTTCAACATTTCTTTGTATAATGATTTCCCAGGCTTTTTTTATCCGGCCGACAACCCCGGGATCCTCCATTTCCACCACACTTTTTCCGGCATTGATTGCCTTTGAAAAAACAGAACTATAGGGGATTTCAGCCAATAATTCAATGCTCTGTTCTTTGAGAAAGGCCTTTAGCCGACCGGCCATTTCCGTATGAATATCTGCTTTATTGATAACACATCCTGCCGGGATCCCGAAATTTTGCACTACTTTCAGCACCCGTTCCAGATCGTGCATCCCTGAAAGGGTGGGTTCGGTCACCAGCACCACATAATCGGTACCGGTAACCGAGGCCGTTACCGGACAGCCTATTCCGGGAGATCCGTCAATAAGAATATATTCCACATCTGTTTTTTCCGCCTGTTGCCGGGCTTCCTTTCTCACTTCGGCCACCAGTTTTCCCGACATATCCGATCCGATACCCAGACGCGCATGTACCAACAGGTTGTCCATGCGAGTCCTGGCAACAAAGATGTCTCCTGCTTTCAGCAATTTCATCTCAATGGCTTCTACCGGACATATCCGGGCACAATATCCGCAACCCTCACATTCTACGGGAAGAACTTTATAAACCTCCCCCTCCGGTTCAATAGCATCAAAATGACACACCTCCACACAATCTCCGCATCCCACACAGGTTTCCGGATTGATCACGGCTTCATACCCGCTGAAAAAATCTCTTTTTTCCAGGGTTTCAGGTGCAGTCACAAGATGCATATCCGCTGCGTCCACATCACAGTCGGCCACTACCGTATTTTTACCTGCCAGCCAGGCAAAAGAAGCTGTCAGGGACGTTTTCCCCGTACCCCCTTTCCCCGATATGATCACAATTTGTTTCATCCGGTTTTCGTCTCTTCTGATATTTCAAGAATATGCCGGTACACTTTTTCCATCTCCCGTCGTACCTCCGGAATTTTCCCGTACAACAAACCCCCACCGGCATAAATACCGGCTGCCTCTCTCAAATGAGGAATACGGGCAACAATCCTGATTTCTTCTGTAGCACAGAAATCATCAATCAGTGTTATGGCCGGATCATCTTTATTGACAACCACTGCAAAAGGTTTCCCCAGTTCCTTCAAGGTCTTTACTGCCAGCCCCAGATCATGCAAACCGAAACGGGTAGGTTCGGCCACCAATAAAAGATAATCGGAACGTTTTGCAGCTTCCATCATCGGACAGGAAGTCCCCGGAGGCGCATCAAACAAGATAATCTGTGACCTTTCTCCATGATCTTCTGCATAACGGATGGTCCGGGCAATCATAGGGGTAGCCATCTCACGACCTATGTCCAAACGCCCTTCTATCCAGGGAAAAACTTTCCGTGATCCGGGAAGTGAAGCCTGATAAAGGGTAACTTCTCCGATCCTGTCATCCACCATAGGCAAAGAATGGGAAGGACACAAATCGGAGCAGGCATAACATCCGTGGCACAATTCCGGAAAAACCATCACCGAATTGCCCAAAAAAGCAATGGCATTGTACATGCAAACCCCGGCACATTCTCCTGACAAAATACAGGTTTCCTGTTTCCATCGGGGGATTTTCCGGTATCTGACCGAACGCTCGATCACGGTACCCTCCAGAAACATGCCGGTATTGGGTTCTTCCACATCCAGATCAACCAGCATCACCGGTCTGTCGGCAATCTCTCTGATCCATGCAGTCAGATTTACCGACAATGTCGTTTTCCCCGTCCCTCCTTTTCCGCTGGCAATGGCAATTTTCACGCTTTTCCGGTTTCTGTTTTTATGTATTGACGTTCGGTTGTATCAATAAGGTGCAAAAATAAAAAACTTATAAGAACGGGGTTGCATCAAATTGTGATACAACCCCTTCTTTCTAACCCCATATTTCTGCAACCGGTCTAACTACTCAAAATGAAGTATTTTTTAACCTTCTTCCTTTTTGTCAGTCAGATCATTAAGTCTTTTCCGGAGATTTTCCTGTTGCTGTTCCAGGTATTTCAGTTCATTTTCCAGAAAAGTTTTTTCATCTACGGCAGGCGGAACATCAGCCGGATAATAACCTCTGCCGTATCCGGCACCCCAGCGGTACCCCCGGCCATAACCATAGCCCCAGCGGGCTCCCCGGCCATAGCCGTAACCTCTGCCCCATCCGGGAACATCATTCATGTATCCGGGCACCGTATAGCCGGCACAATAACCGGCTCTTCTGCCTGTCATCGGACCTAATCCATCAGGTCCCGTTCTATCTCCTCTTGGCATAACGCAACACCTCCTTTTTTATCTTTTTGTTTTACCCTGCAAATTTAATGAACATATGTTCAATATCCAAAAAAATTTTAATTATTTTTGCAAAGAATTTTAACCGTCAAAAAAAGAGGACCCATGATCACAAAAGAAGCGGCACTTGAAGCGATCAGGAATGTTATGCATCCGGCCATAAATTATTCATTGCTGGATCTGGGCATTGTAAAGCATGTCTCAACAGATGAAGACATCGTTTATGTAACTTTTGCTTTCCCGTTTCCCAACATTCCCATAGCAGATACCCTGATACAATCCATTTCCGGGCCATTAGAAGAAATGGGAGCTGAAGTCAGAGTGGATATGGTCCTGATGACAGAAGCGGAAAAACAACGTTTTTTGGAAATGGAACATCAGGCGTGGAAAGGGATGTAAAAAACAAAAGGCAAAAGATAAAAGGCAAAAGGCAATCCGCCTCTGCCATCGTCTCCGCTTGATGCTACGACGATCAAAGAAGGCTACGATGGACGAAGAAAGGCGAAAGGCTAAAGTACAAAGGATTAAGAGAAATTATTAACAGGTTAATTAAAAAATTAGAATTATGGCAGATTTAGTATTATTGAGACATGGAGAATCGGCTTGGAACAAGCTAAATGTATTTACGGGTTGGGTGGATGTCCCGCTCACCGTAAAAGGGATAGAAGAAGCCACACAGGCAGGAAAACAACTGGCTGATTTCCGGTTTGATATTATTTTCACTTCCACCCTGTTGAGGGCCATGGAAACCGCGATGATCGCCATGGCATATAATAAGAGTGAACGTTTGCCCGTGGTGATCCATGATGAACCGGGGAAAGAAAGCGAATGGTCCAGGATATACGACAAGGAGGTGGAAGCATCCATTATACCGGTCATTCGCGACTGGCATCTGAATGAGCGTTATTACGGCGAACTACAGGGCAAAAACAAAGCCAGAACAGCCGAGCAATACGGGGCAGAACAGGTGCACCTGTGGCGGCGCAGTTATGACGTACCCCCTCCCAACGGGGAATGCCTGAAAGATACGGCCGAAAGGACTATTCCGTTTTTCAGGGAAAATATTATTCCGCGCCTTAAACTAAACCAGAATGTATTCATCGCTGCTCACGGGAACAGCCTGCGTTCTATTGTTATGCATCTGGATCATCTGAATGAAGAACAGGTTCTAAACCTTGAGATTCCTACCGGAATACCTATTCTGTATCGTTATGACGGTGAAAACTTTCTAAAACGGAAAATCTAATACAAGCAAAGTCCGGCATGAATTTCTCCTCTGTTTTCGGGACGTTTAAGGAAGCGTTGGTCATCACTTTTTTTGTGCTGATCATTCTCCTGATCGTGGAATACATCCATGTTCAGACGCAGGGCCGCTGGAGCAGATCCTTTCAAAACAAAGGATGGTTTCAGATCATTCTTTCCGGTCTGCTGGGATCAACCCCCGGATGTATCGGAGCTTACACGGTGGTTTCCTTATACACTCACGGACTGGTTGGCTTTTCCGCGCTGGTAACGACCATGATTGCTACATTCGGAGATGAAGCTTTCGTGATG
>JANTHB010000051.1 GCA_024762655.1 Bacteroidales bacterium | reverse complement strand
GTTGGGTATTTCAAAAAAGACGCTGTATGAGCACGTTCAGGATAAAAAAGATTTGATCACAAAAGTGACAGACTTTGAACTTCGTGAAAAGGGAAGGTCTTTTCAGGAAATATCGAACAGAAATCTTAATGCTGTCGAAGAAACTTTCGAGGTAAACCGGCATGTCCTGCAAGTGATTCAGGAATATAATCCGGCTAAATACCGCGATTTAAAAAAGTATTATCCTGAAATCTATGAACAGATCAAGCATGTACAGCGTGAGAGAATGTTCCGGTCTATGATTAGAAATATCCGGAAGGGAAAGGAAGAGGGTCTTTACCGGGAAGATGTGGATGAAGAGGTTATTGCCAAACTTTATGTTTCCCGCATGGAATTTCCTCTGGAAAGCGACCTGCTTACCCCTCAGGAGTTCACATCGCACCGTTTCATCACGCAGTCATTTCTATATCATATTCATGGGATTGCCAACGCCAAAGGGTTGGCATTCATTGATAAATATTTTCGTCAAATAAGTCAAAATGATAAAAACGGGACGTATGAAATATAGTTTGCCAATTTTTTCGGTTATCGTATTTCTCTTTTCCGGGGGCATATCGTCCCCGGCGCAACAGGATACAGCCAAGCATACTTTTTCGCTAAAGGAAGCGCAGGAGTATGCCGTTCAATACAACCTCACGGTGGAAAATGCACGTAAGGACCTGGACCATGCCAACGCACAGATAAAACAATATCTGGCTACCGGTTTGCCGCAGGTTAATTCGAACCTGAATTACCAGGACAACCTTGAGCTAAGGACCACCCTCCTGCCCGACTTTTTTAACGGGAACCCGGATAAAAAGATTCCCGTGCAATTCGGCAATCAACACACGGCTGATTTTGGAATAATCGTATCGCAGATGGTTTTTAACGGACCTTTTATTGTTGGTCTGGAAGCCACAAGGATCCTTCAGCAATTGAATGCCCAAAATCTGAAAAAAACGGAAACCGACATCCGGGAAATGGTTGCCCAAACATATTATCTTGTACTCATCGGTGAAAAAACCCAACAGGTTATCGAAGAGAATTATCTGAATATGAAAAAATCCCTGAATGAGACCCGGAAGATGTACGAGGCCGGTTTTACGGATGATATTGCGGTAGATCAACTGCAGGTTTCCGTTACTTCCCTGGGAAATGCTGTAAAATCAGCTCAACGTCAGACAGAGGCTTCCATGCGTTTGTTGAAATTTCAGATGGGCCTTGATCTTGACACACCTATTCACTTAACCGATTCTCTGGATAAGCTTATCCGGCAAGTCAACGTCACCACCCTGGTTGTTCAACCGTTTCGTCTTGTAGACCAGATTGAGTTTCAGGTAGCCGACACCCGGGAAAAGCTGGCCTCCGTCAATCTGAAAAAGGAAAAGTTCACCTACATGCCTTCCCTAAATCTGAATTACAGTAACCAATGGTCTGCGATGAGAAATGAATTCAATTTTTTCAACCCCAATGAAAATTGGTATTATTCCTCCTTCCTGGGTCTTTCGCTAAGCATTCCCATCTTTAGTAGCGGAATGCGCAAATCCACCGTGAACATGCGTCGTATTGAGCTGGAACAAGCAGCAGTCACTAAAAAACTTCTTTCAGAAAATCTTAAAATGCAATACCAGCAAGCCCGCGATGACCTGGTTACGGCGTACGAGAATTTTCTGAATGAAAAAAAGAATGTCGATCTGGCCAAAAAAGTGGTTAACAAAACCGCCGTAAAGGTACAACTGGGAACAGCATCCAGTCTGGATCTTACCCAGGTGAACAGCCAATATCTTCAAACACAAACCCGGTATTTTTCCTCCCTGATCAATTTATTAAAAGCCAAAATTCATTTAGACCGTTTATTAAATCAGATATAAGCCATGTTTAATACAAGCAAACATCCCGTGAAGAAAACAGCATTATTTCTGGCCATGGCACTTATGGTTGCCTGCCAGACGGAAACCCCGGTTGCGAAAAAGAAAAAACAACTGATTAAGTATAAAAATAAAGTGGTAGAACTAAACCTTAAGATTAAGCAACTGGAAAAAGAGCTTACCACACAGCAAGACACCTTAAATCTTTCTGTCGTTCCGGTTACCATACAACCTGTTGAACCACGCTCCTTTTCTCATTTTGTAGAGATATCGGGAACGGTTCTGCCCGAAAAAGAAGCCTTGGTAAGTGCTGAGATAAATGGTCAGATAAAAAAAATCTTTATCACGGAAGGACAGAAGGTGCGTCGGGGGGATTTACTTCTGAAGCTTAATACCAGCGTAACAGAAAACTCAATTGCCGAAGCAAAAACCAGGCTGGAACTGTCCAAAGAGCTTTTTAAAAAACAAAAGAAATTATGGGATCAGAAAATAGGCAGTGAAATACAGTATTTGCAGGCTAAAACCAATATGGAATCGGCACAGGACCGCCTGAAAACACTGCAGGCACAGTTAGATATGGCTTTCATAAAGGCCCCTTTTGACGGGGTTGTTGATGAAATATTTGCCAAGGAAGGAGAATTGGCTGTACCGGGCAGACAATTAATACAATTGATCAACCTCTCAAAGATGAAAATCTACGCAGATGTTTCGGAGGTTTATCTCAACAGTATTCAAAAGGGCAATATGGTTTCTGTCAAATTTCCGGACCTGAACTCCAAAGCCATCCCTCTCCCTGTTTACAGAAAAGAAAACGTAATCAACGAGAAAACCCGCACCTTTAAAATAGAGATGAAGCTTAACAATCCATCCTGGGAGATAAAACCCAACCAGTTTGTGCTGGTACAATTTGAAGATTATCACACCGACAGTGCCCTGGCTGTCCCTTCCGAGATTATTAAGAAAGATATTCAGGGATACTATCTCTACATATTATCAAAAGAGAAGAATCAGAATTTTGCCAGAAAAGTTTACATCACTCCGGGGATTTTTTACAAAAACACGACAGAGGTGAAAAAAGGTTTAAAACCAGGGGATCAGGTCATTGTAAAAGGATATAACGATGTCTCGAACGGAGAACCTGTTAAATTTATGTAAGGCACAGAAAAACTCATGATTATGGAAAAGGAACCCAGGCAGGACAAGGTGATAAGAAATTTCGGCCTTACCACCCTGTCTCTGAAAAATAAAAATACTGTTTTTCTGCTCACTTTTGTCTTGATTCTGTTCGGGATGATTGCCTATGTCCGGCTACCAAAAGAACTCTTCCCGGATATAGTAGTCCCGACAATACTTGTGCAAACGGCGTATCCCGGCAATTCACCTGCCGATATCGAAAATCTGATTACAAGACCCATTGAAAAGGAAATCGACGGCATCAAAGGGATAAAAAACATGACCTCCCAGTCTTTGCAGGACCTTTCGTTTATCACGGTGGAATTTAACACCGGGGTGGATCTTGACAAGGCGCTCAAGGATGTAAAGGATGCCGTGGACCGGGCCAGGAGTGATTTGCCGGATGATCTGTTGACAGATCCGGTTGTCAAGGATATCGATTTTTCAGAGTTTCCCATTTTAACCATTAACCTTTCGGGGGATTACAGCATTGAAGAACTTCGTAAATATGCTGAATATCTGCAAGATGAGATAGAACCTGTTCCGCAGATATCCCGGGTTGATATTAAAGGAATGAATGACCGGGAGATAAAAATCATCGTGGATCCCTATAAGCTTAAGGCCATGAATCTGAGTTTTCGCGACATTGAAAACGCTGTAACATCAGAGAATATTTCCATGTCGGGCGGCGAAGTAAAAACCAACGGAACAGCCCGTTCTATCCGGATTATCGGAGAATTTTCCAGAGTCAGTGATATAGAAAACATTATTGTCAAACAGGAAAAAGGAGAGATAAAATATCTGAAAGATGTCGCCAGGGTTGTCGACGGTTTCGAAGACCCCACCAATTATGCCCGCCTGAACCATCATCCCGTGGTATCTCTCCAGGTCGTAAAAAAAGGAGGTGAAAACCTGCTGGAAGCTACCGATCAGATATTTTCCATTGTCGAAAAAGCAAAAAAATCCGGGGCTCTTCCTGCTGGTCTTACGATTGATTATACCAACGATCAGTCGGACCTGATCCGGAAACAACTGAGCAATCTGGAAAACAATATGATCATGGGGGTTATCCTGGTGGTTTTGATATTGTTTTATTTTATGGGCATTCGCAATGCACTGATTGTAGGATTGGCTATTCCCATGTCTATGTTTATCAGTTTTGTGGTTATGAGTATCATGGGCATCCGGCTTAATATGATAACCTTGTTCAGTCTGATCCTTGCGCTGGGAATGCTTGTGGACAATGCCATCGTAGTGGTCGAGAATATTTACCGGTTTATAGACAAGGGATACAAGCCCTGGGATGCGGCCAGACAGGCCACCGGAGAAATTGCCGTACCGATTATCGCTTCTACGGCAACCACCCTGGCCGCTTTTTTTCCTATGGCATTCTGGGGCGGTCGCATCGGTGAGTTCATGAAAATGCTGCCCATCATGTTGATCATCGTCCTTACCTCTTCTCTTTTTGTTGCGTTAATTATTGTACCGGTATTTTCCGCTTCTTTTATCCGGAAAAAATCCATCCGGGATTTTACACCCAATCGCAAAAAAACTTTCCGGATTGTCGGTGTAATGACTGCCCTGGCTATCGTAGGATATGTAACAAAGAGTTATGTCATTGCCAATATCCTGGCTTTTACCGCTATCATCATTTTCCTCCACGTGATCTTTTTTTATAAGGCAGAACGCTGGTTTCAAAAAAGTTTTCTGGTATGGCTTGAAGACCTCTATTCCAAATCCCTCCGTTTTGCCCTTCGTAAGAAAAACCCCTGGTTGTTTTTCGCCGGAACCACGTTTCTACTGGTATTTACCATCTGGTTTTATCAGGTACGTAAACCCAACGTTGATTTTTTCCCTGTCAATGAACCCCGGTATATCAATGTGGGAGCAGAGATGCCTATCGGTACCGATATTACACGCACCGATTCAATGATGAAAGTTCTTGAATACCGGCTTGACACGTTACTGAAACCCGACCGCCGAATCATCAAAAACATCCTTACTACGGTAGGGAAAGGAAATTCCGAAAACAGATTTACCGGGGGCAAGGATGAACCCAATAAGGGATTGATCACGATCAATTTTGTGGATTATAAAGACCGTCAAGGCATCAGCACTTCAGATATTATAGCCCGTTTGAGCAAAGCATTAATTAAACACTTCCCCGGCGTAAGGATCACTGTTGAAAAAAATGCCATGGGCCCCCCCACCGGCAAACCTATCAACCTGGAAATCTCGGGGGAAAACTTTCATACACTGATTGATTTGGCCGACTCGTTGAAAAGCTATATTTCACGTACCGGGATTGAAGGTATCGAAGGGCTGAAAATGGATCTGGATGTTGGCAAACCGGAACTGATTGTACATATCAACCGGGAAAAGGCCCGTCGTTACGGACTGTCCACCCAGCTCATTGCAGGAACCATCCGTACGTCCTTATACGGCCGTAAAGTCTCCGATTTCAAAGTGGGAGAAGATGAATACCCCATAACCCTGCATCTGGCCGACCGCTATCGTAACGATGTATCTACCCTGTTAAACCAAACCGTCTCCTTAAACGAAATGGGGAAAATTACCAATATTCCGATCTCTGCCGTAACTACTATATCATACAGCAATACATACGGTGCTATCAACCGAAAAGACCGGAAAAGAGTAATAACCCTGTATTCCAATGTTTTACCCGGATTCAATGCCAACCAAATCAATAAACAGTTAAAAATGGCACTGGCCGGTTTCAATATGCCGCCCAATTATGAATATTCCTTTACCGGTGAACAACAGGACCAGAAAGAATCTATGGATTTTCTTTCAAGAGCCATGCTGATCGCCCTGTCGCTGATCCTAATCATTCTCGTCACCCAGTTCAATTCCGTTATCAGACCTCTGATCATCATGGCCAGCGTGGTATTCAGCACCATTGGCGTTTTTGGCGGGCTGGCAACGTTTAAGATGGACTTTGTTGTAATCATGACCGGTATCGGACTTATCTCGTTGGCCGGGATTGTGGTGAACAATGCCATTGTACTCATCGATTATATCGAGCTACTGAAAGCACGCCGAAGAAAAGAACTGGGTATGGAAGAAAACGCATATCTTCCTTTGGAGGAAGCCACCGCCTGTATTATTCAGGCCGGGAAAACCCGTCTTCGGCCGGTTCTGCTCACAGCAATTACAACGATCCTGGGACTGATCTCCCTGGCGGTGGGACTAAACATGAATTTCGGCACATTGCTGAGTAAGATGGATCCTCAACTCTATTTTGGAGGGGATAATGTCATGTTCTGGGGTCCAATATCGTGGACCGTAATCTTTGGATTGACTTTTTCCACCTTTCTAACCCTGGTGATCGTACCCGTCATGTACCGGCTTACTATCCTGATACAAAAATGGATCAGGGATATTATGAAAATAGAAGATGATTATCTCCCGGAACAATGATTTCCGGGAGATAACATTCTATGAGCAAATTACCTCCTTTTCGTTCCTATTAAAAAATTATTATTAAATTTACCAGGAATAGCTGTTGGTAAATTGCATGACTACAAATCATAAATCAAATAATGATCTATTTTACCAGGTATACCGTTTGTTTACGGATCACTTTATCCAACTGGTCTATCACGGAAAATTTACATCGGAGAAGGCTGATGTTCTCATAAATATTTTTGAACACCTGTTGAGTCAGAACGAGGCCAGGCTAAAAATCCAGAAAAGAGCTTTCTATATCCTTGTGGAGGCCTTGCAGAATGTGATCAGACATCAGGCAAAGCCGGAGTCTCCTCTGATTCATTCCAAAGGAACTTTAACATTTCAGTATATGGACGGGCAGTTTTTGTTCACACTGAAAAACCTAATCGAAACTTCGCATATTGAAGCCCTGAGGGAAAAAATTGACAGCCTGAACCGTATGTCCAGGGAAGAGCTTAACAAATATTATAAAAAAATCCTTAAAAATGACGTACTTTCCGACAAAGGCGGAGCCGGCTTAGGTTTAATTGAGATCGCCCGTAAGTCGGAAAACCTGCTTCAATATGATTTCCGGGAAGCTGACGAAACGTATTCCTATTTTTACCTGAATATGCTGGTTGCAGACCAACAGAAGTCTTTTTTGGAAAACGGGATAAGCATTACAAAGCACTTGCACAGACTTTTGGAAAATTCAGGAAACTGGCTTATCATGCGAGAAGAATATTACGCACACCTTTCTCCCAAGCACCAATTAGCCCTTCATAAACTTGCTGATAAGAAGTTCCAAACCGGAAATTTTAAAACGTTTTTATCCCTCCTGAGTCGTGTTCCGGAATTATGCCTTGCATCCACCCATTTCTCCTCCGGGCAAACGAAAACGACCTGTTTGTTCTTCTTTGTTCTGGAAGAATCAGCACTCTCTGTTTACACCCTTTCCTTGCTACCCGTTTCATCCCCTTTCGATCTGAATTTTTTTAGTAATCTCTTTACGAACAAGGCCGTTCCCGAATCTTTCGCCGAAAAGACCGGACACAACGAAGAAGAAGTGAAACTTTTGAAGGAATTACCGTCCATGCTCTCTTCTCCTCCCCGCATAACGATCCGGGAAGTTTCCCAAAGTGAAAAATTTATTCTGATTAAATTTTCATTCGCTTAAGCGAAACCGGATACAGCCGCTTTTCTCTCTCTCATTTATTGTTTGAAATTTTAATTCTCTTGCGGTCTATTTCATACCCACGGGCTATCCACCCTGACAATCCGTTCTTCAAAATCAGGATTTTTTGAAATCCGGCCTTTTTCAGAATTTCTGCAGCCTGCATGCTGCGGCTTTCGGATTCGCAATAAAGAAAAAGAGGCTGGTACCTGTCCAGGGTATCCGTAAATGAGATCAAAGCAGCCCTGTTTTCAGCGAGGTGTGCTCCCGGTATTCGATATTTCCGGTATTCTTTCCGCTTTCTCACATCCAGTAATACCGGGCATATACTTTGGTGCAGTTTAATGTAATAATCTTCCGGACTCAGCTTTTGAATTTTCTTTATAGTATCCTGGGCATGTAAACAGGAACAAATCAAAAACAATGTGATAAAAATCCCTTTTCTGCCATCCATAAATATGCATTCATAACACTGACCGGAAAGTACTCAGTGGTCACAATAATTTCCGTATGATTCCAGTTTCCCAGCCAGAAAATCGCGCACCAGGTTTTCCGGCTGATCCACAGGAGCTCCGTCAAATACATTAATTCCCGCTTCGAGAAAAATATCAATCGCTTTTTGTCCAATTCCTCCGGTAATCACATCTGTTACCCCTCGTTCCGTCAACCATCTGGGATATACCCCATTATCATGAGGCGGAGGTTTCAGGGTTTCCTTACCTGCAATCCTGTTATTTTTAATCTCAAAAACATAAAAAAGATCGCTTTTGCCAAAATGCTCACAAAGTTGGCCGTTTACAACCGGAATCGCCACTTTTCTGACCTTATGTTTTTTCATCTGCTTAAAAATTTTGTCCTATTCATCAGCATGCTTTTTTTGAGAAAACGGAAGGGTTATTCCCTGATCATCCGGTTACCACAATTCGGACAGATATATGTATTACAAGGCCTTCCGAACTCATGTTTTACTTTTGTCCCACAAGAAGTGCAAACACAATACTCTATCGCTTCGGCTCTCCACCGGCCTCTTCGACGCGTGGTCTGCCAGTCTTTCACCGATTCGTTGAGGTTGTATATATCCTTTGAACCACATTCCGGACATTTTCTCTCATCACCGGGGTTCAGTGAAAAAACCGCATGACAACTCCTGCATCTGTACCATTCCTTTTCAAAGCCGACAAAACCCCCTTCAATTTTTATTTCTTTCCCTTCCACAAAAGCCCGTGCAAGTTTTTTCCTGACCTGATCATAAATACGTGTCAGGGTCGGTCGTGACACATTCATTTCTCTTGCTGCCTCCAGCTGTGACAGATTATCATAATCCACCAGCTTCAACGCCTCCCACTCTTCAAATAAAATCACTACCGGCTCCGATTTACTATGCCCGGTCTTTCCTACCGGATAAAATCCCAATACGGCCGGAGGTCTACCAATGTTTCTGCTTTTTCTTGGTCTTGGTGACATACAATTTTATTTCTCACAAATATAATGAACCTATGTTCATTATAAAAGAAAAATTTAATTTAAATTTAATGTAATAATTTGAAAACAAAAATCTTTTCATTTGAATCACCTGGTTTTATATCTCAGGATGCTGACCGATTTGGTATTTCCCAGGGTATGTCCTTTGTGTGGAAATGTGTTGGTAGAAAACGAAAAAATGATTTGCAGCCGTTGTCTGACCGATTTGCCGCAGACACATTTCAGAAACATGCAGGACAATCCGGTAGCCAGAATGTTTTGGGGGAGGGTTCCTTTTTCCGCGGCAACCTCTTATCTTTTTTTCGAGAAAGGAAACAAGGCCCGTAAAATGATTCATGAGATCAAGTACCATGATAACAAGGAACTGGGATACGAAGCGGGGCAATTAACGGGCCACTATTTGCTAAGCACAGAAGCATTTATGGATATTGACATCATTGTTCCGGTGCCGTTACACAAACGTAAACACAAGATCAGGGGATATAATCAAAGCGAATGGATCGGAAAAGGGGTTTCCGAGGTATTGACAAAACCCATAGATTGTGATAATCTGTATCGCAAGGTTTTCAATCCTTCACAAACCAGACAGAACAGGTATAGCCGTTGGAAAAATGTTGAAGGAATCTTTGATCTCCGGGATCCGGGCAGATTTGCGGGAAAACATTTACTCCTCCTCGATGATGTCATCACCACCGGTTCCACCATAGAAGCATGCAGTCTTGCACTGCGCAAAGCCCCCGGTGCAAGAATCAGTATTGTTTCCCTGGCTTTTGCCTATTGAAAACAAATTTTTTATTCTTTTTCTTTTTCGGGTTTCAACAAAAGGGTTTTTAACTTCCTTATCCCTTCCGACGCTTTTTCTTTAATCGTGGTAACATGGCGACTTCCTGTCACGGAAACATCCCCGGGATCAATAAGATAAACGGGGCATGCTGGCGGAGCATACCAAATCAATCCGGCTGCCGGATACACATTGAGTGAGGTTCCGATGATAACAAAAATATCGGCATTCTGTATGATTTCCACGGCTGTTTCCATTGCCGGCACAGGTTCTCCGAACCACACTACATGGGGTCTTAGTTGAGAACCCTCTTCGCAAAGATCTCCCAGGTTCAATTCGTCTCCTTCTATGTCATAAATCAGTGACGGATTTGCCGTGCTTCTGGCTTTCCGCAATTCGCCGTGCAGGTGTAATACTTTGCTGCTCCCGGCTCTTTCATGCAGATCATCCACATTTTGCGTGATAATCTCCACGTCGAAATATTTCTCAAGATCAACCAGCCCATGATGCCCTTCGTTGGGAGAAGCCTGCAGTAACTGTTTTCTTCTTTCATTATAGAAACGCAATACCCGTTCAGGATTTTTCTCCCAGGCTTCAGGCGACGCCACTTCCGTCACATCATATTCTTCCCACAAACCACCCATATCCCGGAAGGTTCTTATCCCGCTCTCGGCGCTCATCCCTGCACCTGTTAAAACAACCATGTGTTTCATATCACAACGTTTTACCCCCTTTTTTTTCGTTTATATTTTGAAATATTCCACATGCAAGCGTTTTTCTGCCTGTGGTTTTCCCTTATTACTGTGCATCTGATCCGGTCCGTTATTCCTTTCAACAATATACCACTTGTTTTTTTACACATCCTCAAAATCCGGTAAAATTTACGTAATTTCGTAGGAACTTTTTAACAGGATTTGAAAAAAATGATTGATCCGGCCACCATAGCGAGAATCTTTGATACGGCAGACATTGTAGATGTGATCGGAGACTTTGTATCCCTGAAAAAGCGGGGTGTGAACTATATCGGCCTTTGTCCTTTTCACAATGAAAAGACCCCCTCCTTCACGGTTTCCCCCTCCAAAGGTATTTATAAATGTTTCGGATGCGGAAGAGGCGGTAACGTGGTCAATTTTATTATGGAATACGAGCATCTCGGTTATCCGGAGGCTTTACGTTATCTGGCAAAAAAATACAACATAGAGATTGAAGAAAGGGAGTTAACGGACGAAGAGCGGCGGGAGCAGCATGAAACGGAAAGCCTTTTTATGGTTACCGAATTTGCAAAAAACTTTTTCATTGACAACCTCTATAATAACCTGGAAGGAATATCTATCGGCCTCACTTATTTCAAGGAAAGGGGATTTATTCAGGAAACCCTGAAAACTTTTGATATCGGATATTGTCCCGGAAAATCCGATGAGTTCTCACAGGCAGCCCTGAAAGCCGGTTACAAGAAAGAATATCTTGTCAAGACCGGGCTTTCCATGGAATCGGGCACGCGTTTGCGGGACCGTTTTGCCGGTCGGGTGATCTTTCCTATTCATAGTCTTTCCGGAAGGGTTCAGGGTTTTGGCGGACGGGTGCTTAAAAAAGACGAAAAAACCGCCAAGTATGTCAATTCTCCGGAATCCCCGGTTTACCATAAAAGCAAGATTGTTTACGGTATCTACCAGGCCCGTAAAGCCATCATGTCGTCAGATAAATGTTATCTTGTAGAAGGATACACCGACGTTTTATCCCTGCATCAGAACGGTGTAGAAAACGTGGTGGCTTCTTCGGGAACCTCTTTGACACAGGACCAGATCAGGCTGATCAAGCGCTTCACGAAAAATATCACGATCCTGTATGATGGAGACCCTGCCGGTATCAGTGCCTCACTAAGGGGAATAGATCTGATCCTGGAAGAGGGTTTGAATGTGAAAGTACTGCTTCTTCCCGAAGGAGAAGATCCCGATTCTTTTGCGAAAAAACATGCGGCAATCGAACTGAAGGACTATCTGGATAAAAATGAAGAAGATTTCATTCACTTCAAAACCCGGCTGCTTGCCCGGGAAGCACAGAAAGATCCGGTTGCCCGGGCGAGGATGATCCAGAACATTGTAAGTTCCATTGCCGTTATCCCCGACAGCATTATCCGGTCGGTCTATCTGAAAGAATGCAGCACCCTGCTGGATGTAAACGAAGACACCCTGTATTTTGAGATTAATAAAATCCGCAGGAAAAAGGCTGATAAAAAATCAAGAATCTCTTATCGGCGTGAAAACTTTGAAAAACCGGCTCCTGCCAAACCACAACTTCTGGAGAAAATCGATCCGGAAGCGGAATACGAAAAACAACTGGTCCGCCTGCTTCTGTTGTATGGTGCGAAAGAAATCATCACAGGCACCAAACCCCATAAAAAAACCAGAATGGTGGCTGAATTTATCATTGAAGATCTGAAAAAAGACGACCTGCAACTCAAGGATCCGCTGTACAAAAAAATATATGAAGAATATATTCGTCTGTTTCAGGAAAATCCGGCTGTAGATATAAAACATTTCGTAAATCATCCGGATGAAAAAATCAGTTCGGCTGCAGCTGACCTGATCTCCGATCATTATCAGATCAGTAAGATCTGGAGCCGTTATGAAAATTACCTGGAAACCGAAGAGATGAAATTATCCCAGATTATTCCCAAAACCGTCCTTTCATTTAAGAAATCAAAAATCGAACAGATCCTTCGTGAAACCTCGGAAGCCCTGAAAAACGCACAGGAAAAGGGAGATAAAGACCAGGAAGATTTCCTGATGGAAAAATTTATGGCCTTGAATGATCTGAAAATGAAAATTTCATTGGCCATCGGTCCCCGGACCATCCAACCATAAAAGTTTCTTATCTTTGATTGGTATTATGTATGCTATGGACAAAAAAAACCTTAAAAAATCGGTCTTTTTCCTGCGAGCAACCCTGCTTATCATTCTTTTTTCCACCTGGTCCTGCAAGCATAACACCCAACGCAATCCTTTATTCACCGATACACTCAACTTCGGGGTTCCCGATACGGCATCCATACAGGAGTCAGCCCCGCAAGAGCCGGAAGAAAACTCTATTTATTACGGGATTTACTCGCCCGCAGAAGTTTCTGAAATATTCAACCGGAAAAATATCTCCTATAACCCGGATATCTTAGCCCCTCTGGATCATTTGCCGGAGCTTAATACAACAAGCCAGATAGCTATAAACCTTGGTATTTATGGTGCCGATTTTAGTTATGCCCATTTGTTTCAAAATGCGGATGCTGCCAAATATCTTGAAGTGGTATTAAAATTATCCGAAAAACTGGGCATCCCGCCGGAATATATACGTACACTTACCCGGCGCCTCGAATTTAACATCTCCAGTCCGGATTCACTGGTTCAGATCACCCTCGAAGCTTTTAATCATATCAATCGTTTTCTTATCGAACAGGATCAGCAAAACCTTGCATATCTTATCGCTGCAGGAGCATGGATTGAAGCAATGTACATTGCCACACACGATCTTTTACCAGACAATGATCCGGTGATCATAAAAAGAATTGTCGAACAAAAATACTCTCTTGAATATTTATTGTCCACCATGAAGAATTTTTACACAGACACCAGTGTGGCTTATATTTACCGCCGGCTTTTTGTGCTTGATAAATACCTCGGTAAAACACAAATAATCTTCAATAAAAATAATTTTACGGTGGACCGGGAGAAGAAAATCATCGTTTCTTCCGGAAATGAAATTTACTATTCAAAAGAAAATATTGAGAAAATCAAGGAAATTATTTTTTCTTTGCGTAAGCTTGCATTAAATAAATAGATATTATAATATTACAAACATTAATTAATTGCCTGAACTATGAAGACGAAAAGACTATTTTATTTATTTTCACTGATTTTGGTCGCTGTTGTTATTTCTTTTTCCGGATGCAAAAACCGGAATCAAAACAATAAGGCGTCTAACCCCATGGAACAAGCACATAAAACACATATTAAAAAAGAGGTCAAATCGTTTATTTATCCTCTTCCCACCTCTTACGAGGTAATACAAATGCTTAAGGATATCGGCATCAGCTATATCATTGGTATCAGCAATCCTCCCGACAGGGTAAATCAATATCTTTCCCTGAAAAGTAAGGCACTTGCCCTGGGTGTTTCCGGGGCCGATCTTAGTTATGCAAGCATATATAACATGCGACAGGATATTTTAAATTATCTGGATGCTATTAAAAAACTTGGGGAGGATCTTGATCTGAAATCGGTTTATAATGAAAATATTTTCAAGCGGATCAATAACAATATCGACAACAAAGATACACTTGTAAACATCCTGACAAACGCCCTGTATGACAGCTACAATCAGCTGAATATGAGTGATAACGGAAACCTTGCATTGCTTATGGTAACCGGTAGTTGGGTAGAAGCGCTTTATCTCACCACCCATGTATCCGACAATGCATATAATAATTATAACCTGGTCAAGATCATCTTTGATCAGAAAGAATCTCTCACAAAACTGATGGGTGTTCTGGAAGAATATAAAGATAATCAGGATATTAGTGATCTCATAAACATTCTTGCGCCCCTGCAGCAGCAATACAATGCGATTCAGGGAAGTATGACGGAAAAACAACTGCAGGCAATTTCTGCCGAAGTGGAAAAAATTCGAAACAAACTGATAGAATAAAAATAAAACAAACAACTATGGAACCTGATAAGACAAACATACCCGGGGTAGAAAAAGAAAATCCAAACAAGAAAAGTGCCATCTGGCTCATCCTATTAATTGTTCTTCTGGCTATTGCATTGGGAGGGCTTGTTTATAAATATTACACTCAAAAGTCGGCTATGGCTGAAATGGAAGAGGTTCTGACTGCCGAGAAAGACTCCTTGACACATCAACTGGAACACATTATGTATCAGTATGATACATTAAAAACCACCAATGACACCCTGAACAAGGAAATTCAGGTGGAAAAAAAACGCATCAAGTATTTGTTGCGGCTGCAGGCTTCCAATGCACAGAAAATCAAGCTATATAAAAGAGAAATACACACTTTGCGGGAAATCATGAAAAGTTATATCCGTCAGATTGATTCTCTGAATACGCGAAACAAAATGCTAACGGAAGAAAACCTCCAGATAAGTACCCGTTTACAAACCGTGGAAAAAACAAAGCAAGAACTGGAAAAAGAAAAGGAAGAACTTACCGGAAAAGTGAATGTGGCCTCGGTGATTATGGCTAAGAATATCACGGTAACCCCCCTGAATAAAAGGGGCAAAGAAAAAAATAAAATCGGTAAAATCTTTAAGTTAAAGACCTGTTTTACCCTGCGCGAAAATCCCATCGCCGAAGCCGGCCAAAAAACAGTTTACCTGCGAATACAACGACCTGACAGCATTGTATTGGCAGGCCCTGACACGGATGTAATTGAAATAGAAGGACAACCATTGGCTTACTCCGCCAAACGCGAGGTGGAATATCTGAATAAAGACATTGAAATGTGTATATACTGGGATAACGACGGCTCCCTTATTTCCGGGAAATATTCCGTAACATTATATCTTGAAGGCCATAAAATCGGAGAATCATCCTTCAGCTTAAAATAAAATCTGTCAAACCATGCGTATTGGTATCATTATTGGCCGTATCGGAGGAGTGGACGGCGTAGCACTGGAAACGGAAAAGTGGATTGAGGTACTGAAAAGGATGGGACACGAGATTTTTATTATCTCGGGCCAGTTTCAGAACTGGGATTTCGATCCTGAACATGATACATTAGTGGTAGAGATGTCTTTTTTCTCTCCTGAAAGTTACTGGGGACAGAAAAAAGCTTTTTTTCACCCCGATGCCAATGTCGACGAGCTGTTGGAGCACATCAACCTGTATTCCAATATCATCGCAGATAAAATTATCGATTGGGTCCATGAGAAAAAGATAGATGTTGTTATTTCAGAGAACGCTTCTGCACTGCCAGCACATCTGGAAATGGGCCGTGGCATTGCCATCGCTTTGGAAAAACTGGGCATTCCTGCCATCACACACGATCATGACTTTGCCTGGGAAAGAGGAAACCGTTACGTTTCTCCTCACGAGCCGATCAATAAAATCGTGGAAGAGACCTTTCCGCTCAGATTACCCAACTCCTTTCATGCCGTGATAAACACTCCTGCGCAGGAAACACTTAAGAAAAAATACAACCGGGACTCTATTGTGGTTCCGAATGTTATGGATTTCAATATGGAGTTTGGCGTTCCGGATGAATACAACAAAAACCTTCCTCGCGACCTGGGGCTGGATCCCGAAAATAAGTTGCTCTTTCAGGTCACTCGCATTGTCCGCCGGAAAGGCATAGAAGTTGCCATACAATTGGTGGACCGTTTGAAAGATAAAAATATAAAACTGGTGATTACCGGAGATTATAAGGATGATGCCGGCAGTATTTATTACAATGAACTGATCAACCTGATCCATCAACTGAAAGTCAGTGACCAGGTTTTTTTCGCCTCCCACCTTATCCACAACAAAGGTCTCACCGGCCGCAGCGGTGAAGGAAAATACTCCTTGTCGGATGCCTATGCTAACGCTATGGCATGTACCTATTTCAGTACCTATGAGGGTTTTGGAAATGCCTTCGTCGAAGCGGTGTTGGCCAAACGGCCTGTTTTCGTGAATAACTATAAACCCGTTTATTGGCCGGATATTGGAAGCAAGGGCTTTAAAACAGTGATGCTGGAAGACAATAATCTGACCGACGAAAAGGTGGAACAAATGCGTGAAGTTATTTATAATGAAAAACTAAACCGGGAAATTGCAGAGTATAACTTCAGGCTTGGAAAAAAATATTTCTCCTACGAAGTGCTGGAAGAAAAACTCAGGCAACTACTGGATATCGTCACCGGGCTGGGCCGTCCGGCAAAAGATTAAACCGCCATACATTCAGACAATATTCTGTCTGATAACAAAATACCCTCATCCGTCAGAATAAAATGTCCATCCTCCTCCCGGACATGACCCGTTTGTTTCCATTTTTTCATCGTTTTTTCAAAGGATTGCGTTATCCCGGCATGGAAATGTGCCTTTAACCAATGAAAATCTGCACCCCACATCGTTCTCATCGAGGTCAGGATATATTCATCAAACTGCATTTTCCTGTCCGGTATTTCCTTTTCAAAGTACGGCTTCCCGGTGCGTATTCCTTCGATATATTTGTCTAGCGCAGAAATATTCCATTGTCTGGAAACACCGTCATAGGAATGGGCGGCAGGACCAAGGCCCAGATACCTCTTCCCCTGCCAGTATAATAAGTTATGCCTGGAAAAATAGTTTTCCCTCCCGAAATTTGAAATCTCATAATGGAGCATCCCTTCCGCTTTTGTTTTCTCAACCAACAGTTTGTATTGATTGATTACATCCCCGTCTTTCGGTAGCGTTATCTTTCCCTTTTGCAGCCATTTGTGAAATACCGTTTTTTTTTCTATGGTAAGAATATAAGCTGACAGATGTTTTACAGGAAGAGAGAGGGCTACCGTAAGGTTGTATTCCCATTCTTCCGGCGTCATTTCCGGCAGGCCGTAGATCAGATCCACGGATATGTTTTGAAATCCCGTTTTTTCAGCCAGCAAAACCGATTCTTCCGCTTTTTTTGCATCATGGCGCCGGTTCATCAGCTGCAGGTGTTTATCGTAAAAAGACTGACATCCGATACTTAACCGGTTAATACCGGTCTTCCTGAGATCTGTCAGATAGCCTTCTGTCAAATCCTCGGGATTGCACTCAAAGGTAATTTCCGGAGCCCCGGAAAACGAAAACTCACCCGCCAGGGTGTCCAGAAGACGTCCTGTTTCAGCAGCTGTCAATACAGAGGGTGTCCCTCCGCCAAAATATACGGTTTCTATCTTCTCATCCGTGAGGTAATCCTTGCGAAAGCTTATTTCTTTCAGCAAAGCTTGCAAAAAATCCCTTTTCCGTGACAAGCTTCTGCTTTTGTAAAAATCGCAATAATAACAAATCTTTCTGCAGAAAGGAATATGAATATATATGCCAGCCACAGCCTCAGGCTTTTTCCAGATATCCCAAAACTGCATTGGCAACAGCTCTGGGTTCAGGAGGTAACGAGTAGATGTTTTCTTCGTAACGGCTGTTGTACGGCGAGATATTCAATACCTCACCGTCTACCACCAGGGTACTGCTACCTCCCGGATCAAAACCCATGGCTTTTACGATCCCCTGTGTTTTCATTATTTCTGCCATATCAAAATGGGTAGCCCCCACCGATTCCCGGATCCTGCCGTTAATGGTCAGAACACTCAATCTTCCCTGCCCATCAATCCCTGCAGCTATTTTAGGTCCTCTCATATCGGTGAAATCAAGTCTTGCGGCCTGGGTGCGTATGGAATTCTGCTTTTTCCATCCTTCTTTTTCCATATCGATACACACTTCCCCGTCATTTACCAGCATAGGACCAGCCTCCACGGCATGAAAAACATCTTTATACCGGGGGATCACTATTTCTACTGCCTTTCCTTTACTGTTCAGCTCCTCCGGAAAATGATCCGGATGAAAGGAAAGGGTAAGACCCACCGGAATGACACGCACCTTATCCCCGGGGCGTGTTCTGATAACTTCTTTGATAACATTCCCGGCCAGTCTGACAAAGACTCTTCCGTTTGCATCCAGATATTCTTCTTCATTCATCAGATCATAGTAACATGGTCCGGCATTTCCCGTACAATGATTTTGATTTTCCGGAGCAAAAAGAATTTCCGATTCAGACGTCTTTATTACAAACCCACTGTTTAGATTTACTCTTTGTATATCCAACCGGCCATCTTTATATATCAGTAATGCCGGTTTATTAAATAGTGGGGGACACACCACTTTACCGTGTGAAACCAGAAATCCCAAAGGAGAACCTATATAGGATTCAGGTAAACCGAGTTTTCCAACCAGCTCGGGGTTTAAAATATATCCTCCATTCCAGGCAATCAACACCTTTTTTCCTGTTTCTTGCTGAAACTCATTTACAAAAGTGGTTACTTTTTTTGTTTTTCCGGTATTGTAAACCGTCTCAAACTGCCATTTCCAGCCGGATTCAGGTATTTCGGTATAGGCAATCGCTCCCGACCAGGGATATCCGTCCTTGTATACCCCGCTGATAAAACGGTATTTTACCTTTTCCGGCATTTTTACATTGTGGTTCATCATGCTAACCACATGTTTCAGAGGTGAGCCGTTTTCTCTCGCATCTTCCCTGACGACTTGCATAAAATCATCCCATCCTTTTTCTTCTATCAGCTTTTTCACCTGCATACTGTGTAATATCCTGTCAAATTCAGCAGCTGTCTGCACCGGCGTAGGATAAGACAAGGTTGCTCGTACACCCGCCGGAACATACTGAATATATCCGCTTCCTTCCGGTATACCGAGCATGTTCGCAATTAGCGGATTTTCCGCTTTCCCAATATGTATTCTGTCGATTTCGACAAAGTCGGTCATCACCGAGGCATTCAGCCGGTCAGTGATCAATAAACCTCCGGCCTCACTAACTTTCCTGAGTATATGAAGAGCGTTTTTACCCAGTTGTGCAAAGTGAATGCCCACAGTCCATTGATTTGTATTCACAAACTTCAGCAAACCCTTACGGTAAAGCAAATGCATCTCTTTGTCACTGGCGCTTCTGATAAACCTGACAATAGTATCCGTAGAGACCCAGTTGCTGATAGGATTGTTCTGCAGAAAAAGATAAACCGGGGCTATTTTGTCAAGATAGTTAACCAGCTTTTTTTCCGTCAACTCCTCTTCAAGTTTCAGTCCCAGCCGGGCACGGATTGATTGCAGGGCAAAAAACTCCAGTGCATACAGGATTTGAGAACCGGGAAAAATAACTATGGGGATATTATCTTTCATCTTTTGCATCAGAATATCCCGGTTATCTATACTCAGGTAATCACTACCCGTTAACTGAGCAATGGCCAGATTCCAATCGGTAAAAAACTGGGTATTTGTATTGAGCGTCTCGCTGTATTTACGTTTTAACAATTTTCTATATAGATAATTCACCAACCCCGTGATTTCCTGAAAGGTATAGTCCCGGTAAGGATAATAGTATTTATTCCTGTGCCGGTAAGCCATAGAATGGTCATGGCGTATTTTCAGCTCCCCGTCCCGGTAACGGAAAATATTATCAACGGCATTAAAAAATAATATTTTCTTTTCCATAGAGAGGGGAACAGGATTTTTGTTACAGATCTCCATGGCAAAATCAAAAACCAATCCCCGCATATTTTGCTCCTCCATTCTGAAAGCACTGGGGTCAATCAGCGATTTCAAATATATCATAAATGCCAGCCTGTTAAACCCGGGAAGGTATTCCCTGTTTTTTGCCTGGAGTATCTTTTTCAGATTTTTATCTCCATAATCGAACGTCTTTTTATATTCCTCAAAAGACTTTCTCACATGCTCAACAGACGCTGAATTATCTCTTTGCTGATAATACACTACTTTCAGTATATCATAAATATTATGGTTCAGGCGATCCTGACTGTATCTGTTCAGTACGACAGACCTGTTATGTTCTATCTCTTCCAGGAACATGTGCGGAAAAAAGACCTTTTTGATTATTTCATCAAGCTGCCTGTTAGAAATATTCTTCCCGTCATACTCGATAACCCTTAACCGTTCTTTTTCAGGAAGATGTTCTCCGATAACTTCAGAATATACATGTTCCGGATAGTATCTTCTGCAAAAGATGGGTTTACCGCTGGCCGCAGCTTCAATAATAGGAAGTCCCCTTCCCTCCGTTTCACTGGGTAATAATATTAATGACGAAATATTGTATAACTCAGGTATGCCTACCGGGTTCTTAAATCTTTTCTTAAATTCTTCTTTATCGAGTTCGCTGAAGAGAAAAGCCAGATAAACCCTGCTTCTGTATTCTTCCTCCAGCGAGTCAAGCAATATTTGAAATCTTCTGAGTAACTTTTCAAGATAATCATGATGCCCGTCAGCTACAGGCCCTGTAACAATCAGTGTTATTTTCAGATTACTGGTTTCCGTGAATTTCAGGGCAAATTCTTTCTTTTCAAAAAGTTTGTGTATTAACCGAAACCCTGTTTCAATCCGCTTGCGGGCAATGATTCTCGTAGGTTGAAGAAAAATAATATTTTCTGCCAGAAAGTCTTTTACGATCCTTGTTTTGTTGTGACCTATCAACAGCGGTTTGGCATTTCCCTCTTTCACCAGTCCTCTGTTGATCACATCATTTACCGAATAGGCTATAAGAGATTTTTTATACCGGCTCAACACCTTTTCAAACTGATAAAACGTATTGATCTTATCCCTTTTTGAAACATTCAAATAGGGTGTTACATCTACCGATGTCCCTATTTCGGTAACATTAACGGGATTATGTCCGTTATACTTTATGAGATGTTCGGATTGCTGTTTATTAATATTAACCGATATCCAGGTTCTGGATTCCCAGGGAAATAAAACCTCTATCACCGAAAAGACTTCTCCCAGATGCGAATTGGTGAAAAAGAAATCTCTGGGCCCCGGTTTAACTTTTTTCAACCGTATATCTTCAGGCCTGTTTCCACCTTCCCAGTAAAAATCATGATTGTTGCTAATAACCGGGATGCCCATAAGTTCAGATACCAGAACGGTTGCCAGTGATAAAGACACATTCCCGGGATTAGAGCATACATTGACAATATACAAGGCTGAAATCCTGTTTCGTTCAATGTACTTTGCAAGTTTTCGCGTGATTACGAGCGTATCTTCCCAAAAGTCCAGTATCAGCTGATTATACTTTTTACTGCCTCTTTCCAGCTTGTTATAAAAAAATTCTCTGTAATGTTTCCATTTGTCAAAAGCCTGTGCTTCTTCTATGGTGTATTTTTTCCATTCCTTATTGATCAGCTTATAAGAGTCGGGTCTGAATTCACCGGCAATCAAATGAATCTGAAGATCATTCAACCAATACTTCAGACTCTTAATATATTTCAGGATTTCGTTTGTAACCCCATCAACAGAATAGGCATACGTAAGAAAAGCGATACCCCTGCTTTGTAAATAATCAAAATATTCTTCCAGATCCCCGTTAAAAGCAGCTACCGGAACCGTATTATTCTCCTTTAACCTGTCTAAAAACAAACCAAGATCAAACCAGGTATTTATTTCTTCATGCTTAAGAAACTCAATAACCTCTTTGGCCTTCATTCTTTTTTTTACCATAGACTGTAACCCTTTAACGGTCAAGGAAGATAATAAAAATTATTTTCATCTATCCCTACCTGTCCCCACTCCTCTTTCAACATCTTCAAAAAAAATGAAAACAATATTTTTTAATTTGTAAAAAATACTAAAATTTTATCATTCTTCAAAACTGTTATTTGCTGTTACGTTCTGTTATCGTAGTGGGATTTTTTTTACTCTTCGTAAATGCCTTCCTCCTTCAAAAGGAGTGGACAGAAATGTTTTTACGATTAACACAGCTTTCTCCAGACTGATAAATCTTCCCGGCATGGCACAGATATTAGCATCATTGTGAGCTCTTGCCAGCCTTGAAATTTCTTCATTCCAACATAAAGCGGAACGAATACCCTGATGTTTGTTTGCAGTCATGTTAATGCCATTGCCGCTACCGCATATTGTCAGTCCGATATCGTACTTTCCCTCTTCAAGGGCGGCGGCGATTTTATGTGCATAATCAGGGTAATCAACACTTTCAGGGGAATATGTACCCAAATCTTCTATTACCAGTCCTTCATTCTTACGGAAAAATTCCAGTAACTCCTCTTTCAGTTTATATCCTGCATGATCGCAGGCTATGGCAATTTTTCTACCCTTATTTTTCTTCATCCCTCTGTTAATAAATTGTTATTTAAATTTGAATAATTTCTTACAAACAGAATATGTTTTTAAATCTTTGCACATATATATAAAATTTTCTCAATTATAAAAATTCTACCCTGTAATTTATTCCTCAAAAAATAAACAAATAATTTTACATCGTTGTAAAAATACAGGATGTAAAAATTATATTAACAATTTTTTCGTTCTTGTTAAAAAAATAATATTTTGTTTAATAAATGGACTTTATATAAATAAATTTTGTTAATATTTTGAGGATATCCTGTG
>JANTHB010000050.1 GCA_024762655.1 Bacteroidales bacterium | reverse complement strand
CAGAGTTTGACCACGGTCATATCCCGGAAGCCTGTAACATCCCTCTTTTCAGTAATGAAGAAAGAGCCCTTGTAGGAACAACCTATACAAGGAAAAATCCGGAAAAAGCACTTGAGGAAGGATTGAAGATCGTGGGACCCAAAATGGTTTCCTTTGTCGAGAGAGCCCGGGAAATTAAACGCGAAAACACCTTGCTGCTGTATTGCTGGCGGGGAGGAAAACGCAGCCACTCCATGGCCTGGCTTTTTGAAACTGCAGGGATGGATGTCTATGTGCTGGAAGGAGGTTACCGCGCTTACCGCAGATACCTGAAAGCCTCTTTTTGTAAACCGCTCCCAATGATAATTATCGGCGGAATGACCGGCTCGGGAAAAACAGAAATCCTGTGTGCTTTGCAGAAAAAAGGAGAACAGGCCATCGACCTGGAGGGTCTGGCCAACCATAAAGGATCCGTTTTCGGTTCGCTGGGACAGGCAAAACAACCCACCACCGAACAGTTTGAAAATAACCTCTTTCAGGTTTGGACCCGGCTCGACCCTCATAAAACAACCTGGATAGAAGACGAAAGCAAAGCCATTGGCCGGGTATATATTCCAGATGAATTGTTCCACCAGATGAAAAATGCACCTTTGGTGGATATCGGGCTGAACAGAAGATATAGAATCGAACGCCTGGTGAGGGATTATGCCGGATTTAACAGGGAGGATTTAATTGTTTCCGTACAAAAGATTGAACGCCGGCTGGGGGGACTGAATGCCAGGAAATGTACAGAAGCAATCCGTAACAAGAACTTCCCCAAAGCAGCAGATATCCTCCTCTATTATTATGATAAAACATACAGACACGCCATGTCGTCCCACCCCAGAGAAAAAATCATACGGGTTGACCTGTCCGGAAATGATCCGGCCATAAATGCCGGGATCATCCTTGCCAAAACGCAGGAGATACAAGGTGATAACACCTGATAATCCGCACATTAGGATGCTCTTGTTTTTTATTTTTTTTACCGCATTGTGTTATATAACATATTTTTATTGTATATTGCATTCACCAACCAAGTCTTCTTCGGCCCGTAAAAACCAAAACCATGATTGAAACATTCGGAACCATCACCAAAGAGGAAAAACTTCAGAGCCTGCAATCCCATATCCTCGAGAATACCTTTGTGCTGGAAAGTACAGCTCCTTTCCCCGGTTATCATGGAGAAAACCTCCCCGAACCCCAGAAACCGGGATACATTTTTCTGGTAACCCGGGTCAGGTACAGCCTGGAAAAGATCATTCGCACAGCCAAAGAGATCAGGAACTTCTTCCAACCACCTTTTGGTGCCCGGACTGCAGAGTTACACATGTACAATACGGTATATCATGCGATTCGTCTTAATCATCTCGAAGAATATAAACATATTGCAGAATTACAACAATGGTTTGAAGACCGGGGCATCGGTTTTATGAAGAAAAAAGAATTCAACAAACCGGCTCTTATTAAAGTAACAAAGCATTTTGATCTCGAACAAATCGAAGACGGGGTCCTTAAGGACATAAATGATCCGCTAATGCATTATCTTGAAATTCCGGCAGCCCTTTCCTGGAAAGTGTTCGAAACCATCACAAAAAAGATCAAGAACAACCTTGACAATAATAACTTTGATGCAGCACTTGGCGTACTTTATATCCGGGATATTATGGATATGGTCCGGATTTACGAAAACAACCCCGGAATCGGGAGGCTTGTTTCCTTACGAAATATGTACCTCGACGAAATACGAAAGACACATCCTTAAACCTGTTATTCTTTCCCTGCACGTTCCAGACGATACAGCTTATCCGACCGTCTGACTTTTCTTCCCACTGCAAAGGAACATCGGGTCCCTTTGGAAACAGTTTCAACCACCTGATCATCCACCCGAATCTCCTCAACGGTCATTTGTAAAACTCCTGTAGTCGGACCCGTAATCAGGACCTCATCTCCCCGGGACAATGTGCCCGCTTCTATAATGAACTCCGCAATTTTAAGCTTGCTGAAATAGTTGGTTCCTCTTCCGGTATAAACTTTCTTTTTGGTAGCATGAGAACCATACCGGTCACTCCATTCTCCCATTTTCCGGCCCAGATAATATCCGTCCCAGAAACCCCGGTTAAAAACCGTCGATAGGCGTCCTTTCCATTCCCGGATACTTTCCGGCGAATACGATCCTTCCTCAAGGGCTTTCAGGGCCTCGTCATAACAGGTAACCGTAGTATAAACATACTCGGGCGAGCGTGCCCTCCCTTCTATTTTCAAAACACGCACCCCCGCATCTATGATCAGATCCAGAAAGTCAATCGTAGCAAGGTCTTTGGGTGACATGATGTACTCATTGTCTATCTCCAGCTCATAACCGGTCTCCTTGTCTGTCACCACATAAGCCCTCCGGCATGTCTGCAGGCATGTGCCCCGGTTGGCCGATGAATTTTGTTCATGCAGACTCAGATAACATTTTCCGGATATCGCCATGCACAAAGCCCCATGAGCAAACAACTCAATGCGGATAAGCTCTCCGGAAGGCCCACGGATGTTCTGGCTGCGGATACCGGCAACCATGTTTTTTACCTGTTTCAGGTTTAGTTCTCTCGCCAGTACCACAACATCGGCATAACCGGCATAGAATTTCAAAGAAGCGGAATTGGAGATATTCAATTGTGTAGACAGATGTACCTCCATCCCTTTTTGCCTGGCATACTGCAAAGCAGCCTGGTCACTGAGGATCAATGCATCCACCCCGGCTTCCCGGGCTCTGTCCACTATTTTTTGCATAACCGGCAATTCCTGATCATACAGGATGGTGTTAATGGTTAGATATGCCTTTTTATTATGTTTGTGCAAGATACGCACCACCTTTGCCAGCTCGCCCAGTGGAAAATTATGCGAGGAACGGGCGCGCATATTCAACTGTTTTACCCCGAAATATACTGCGTCCGCCCCTCCCTGAATGGCAGCCATCAACGACTCATAATCCCCTGCCGGAGCCAAAAGCTCAATATCCTTCCGGGAGAAATTCTTTACTTTCTTTATGGCAGGCATGCTTTACGCTTTTTTGGGCAGTACAATCCGGAAAACCGTTCCTTTGCCTGCTTCCGAATAGTTGATAAACAATTTTCCTTTATGATATTCTTCAATAATCCTCCTGGATAATGTCAAACCCAGGCCCCAACCCCTGTTTTTAGTGGTATATCCCGGTTTGAAAACTGTTTTGAATTTAGACTTTGGAATACCGCTTCCATGATCCTCTACATCGACATACACAAATTGAGTATTGTCTGTAATATGAATATCTATACTTCCCCTGCCCCTCATAGCGTCAACAGCGTTCTTGCAAAGATTTTCGATCACCCATTCAAACAGTTCTGCATTCACGGGGACTAAAAACTCCTCCTCCGGATCGAAGTGCAAGTTAAACTTTACTTTTTCCGAGGTCCGGCGAATCATATAATCCATCACGTTCCCGATAATTTTCTTAAGATCATCCTCCTTCATCACCGGCTTAGACCCTATTTTAGAGAACCGCTCGGTAATTTTTTCCAGCCTTTTCACATCTTTCTCAAGTTCCTGCATCAGCTCCGGATCCGGGTTTTTGTTTTTCATGATCTCCAGCCAGGCCATCAGCGATGAAGTGGGGGTGCCAAGCTGATGAGCCGTCTCCCTGGATAAGCCCAGCCATACCTGGTCCTGTTCGGATTTTCTGGCCGCACTGAAGGCCAGATAAGCCACAAGAATAAACAATACGATTACAAATAACTGAACATAGGGAAAATATTTTAACTTGGTAAGAACCGTTGAGTCCTTATAATAGATAAAGTTTTTTATACCATTCCCTACATCTATCTCAATCGGAGGATGCTCCTTCCCCATCCTCCGTAATTGACGGTAATAATACTCCGTATTCTGCAATCTTTTCTCATCCATGTTACGACTGGAAACAAGCGTTGAGTCTTCATCAATCAACAATACCGGCACCGTGGTGTTATTTTCAATGATGTCAGACAAAAAACTGAAATCAACGCTGTTGCTGGTCAATTCAAGATCTACAAGCTGCTGTGTCGCTTTGGCCCACAATTCCACCTTCTTTTTTTCTTCGTTTTTAAGCTCCTGTACCAACTTGTTGGTATAGTAAAGAGAAGAAAAGCCGATGGCTACAGCCAAAAGAAAAAGTAGAAATTTCCAGCGCATATAAATTTATATATTTGTAGTAATTCTATCTCCTCAAAATTGAGAATAATTTCCGGGAATTGCGCAATCTGTCTTATTTTTTTTGTATCGTATCCGGTTCTTCCTCCCAGATCACCTTAAACTTCCTTGCAGGTAAGGAATCCTGCTTCTTCCGGGGAGAAATGTTTTTTTCTTCTTCCCGCCAATCCACCCGGAAACGCTTCTTCCCGTGCATGCTGTCCTCTTCCTGAAAATAATTCAAAGAGTCTTTGTGGGACATACCGGTCTCTTCCTGCAGAATCATTTTTAACCGCTTTTTTTCCTCCCGGAGATCCCTGGATATTTTCTCTTTCACCCTTTTCTTGTCATAGTATACCCCGGATTCCTTACCGTTACCCGTATATCTTAGAAACAATGTAGTTTTCCCTTCATCATCTTCTTCAATCACATTCCCGAATTCCGGGTTATTCTGATTTCCTTTTTTCGCTTTACGTGCTAAATAATCGGACAATGATATGCCGATCCTGTAGTCATAATCCCCTTCAAAATGATGAATCCCCGACACGGAAAGATCAAGCGCTGAGGATTTTACCTGCATGTCCGGAATTACTACCTGTTGATCATGAATAAATATTTCATTCTTAAGTGTTGAAAATCGAATATCTTTCAATTCCGACAGCCGGATATACCCGGACAATTTATACAAGGGCTCAAAACCAATCAGTTCTCCCCGGGATATTTCCAGATAACTATCAGACAAAATACTAGGTTTTATTACATTCCCGTTGCTGTCAAAACGGGCCTGAAAAGCAATGCTTCCGGAGACATAACCTTTCAGATTCTCCGCCCTGATAAAATCCTGATTAAAATTACGAAACGAATAAAACAACTTCTTTACGTTAACATGCTCAGGTTCCAGATAGGTCTTTACCTGATCCGACCCTTTTTCGTTCAGATTCAACTCCATTTCCCCCGAACAACGTCCTTCCATGGAGGCAAATGTCACATGTTTAAGCAATACAACAGGATCATCATAATTCAAATACCCTTTCGCATCCCCGGCGGTAAAACCTTTATAATATAAAGTGTCAACATAAATGTTGCTTCTTATCAAAGGAATTCGTGTTTTTCTCTCCGTATTGCCGGGCTTATCTGAAACATCTCCGATGAACCTGAAAAAAGACAGCATCTCTTCAATGTCCAGCTTTGTTCCTTTCAGATCTGTATTAAACACTGCCGGACCCTTTCCCTCCAAAAACCTCATCATATTCTCAACCTTCCCCCTAATCTGCCATGGATTTCCGGACCAGAGAACATTGTTCCCCTGCAACGCAATATCCCGCCCCGGGATTATTTTTGCATCAAGCTTCGTTACGTATAACACACTGTCATTAAATATTACGAGATCTCTTAAACTTAATTGCCCACTTACTTTCAGATCTGACAGATTATTGTGTGCACCGGATTTAAACATTCCGGAAGGGATTTCTACTTTTATCTTTCCGGATACATTCCCGTTTCTAATGATCTTTGAAAAATTTTCTCCGGTCCAGCCATACAGATCCTTCATTTTCATTTTACCCTTCAAAAAAACATTCACGGGGGAACCCTTTTTGTCCCTGATTTCCCATAACATTTCCGCCGTAACCCCCGAATGGGCAAACCGTACCGTGGAAGGCAGAATATGTACCGACACCCGGGATGATTTACCGGTATGCAGGGTTATCTCTGCTTCCCATTTATCTGCTTTCAATACCTGTTTCTTTGTCGCCGGGGAAAAAACAAAATGATCCCCCGTTACCCGGGTATTCAAATGAAAAGGGCCGGAGCCTTTCCAGGATAACTCCCCGTCCACAGAAATATTACCCCTGAGCCTGCCGGCTTTCAGGTGTAAAACTTTTCTTTTTTCAAGATATTGCAGAACCTCTTCGGCCTTTACTTTCCCTGCATGCATTTGCAGGCTTATTCCTTTGCTTTTTAAATTTTCTCCAAGCTCCCCTGTAAAATCAATGGGAACGCCTCCCATTACCACCCTTCCTTTGTCCAAATGCATGGCGTTTTGGTCCGTTTGAACATGTGTGTTAAAGACAAATCCGTCAGGAATGTTATACATTTCTCCCTGTTGGGTTTTTACAACCAGCCCATCTTGTTTAATCTGCACATATCCGGTACTTCCGGTCCACCATCCGCCTTCCCATTGGGCTTTTCTGATCTTCCCCTGTATACCAAAACCAGAACTTTCTTCCTGATAAGAATATTGCGTGTTAACAATCCTGAGCAAATGTATTTCAACCGCATTTGGTTTCCTGTCGGTCTTTTTAGGCTCCTTGTCTTTTAGGATATTCCAGTTTTTCTGCCCTTTTCTGTTTTTAAACAGATGTATACTCCCGTCCGCAACAACTATTCGTTTAACACGTATATTTTTGAATAACAAGGCTTCTGCAATGTTCATGTCCAGTATTACTTCATCTGCCTGCAGAAAAGGTTTATTGTCGTGGTCCTTTAAAGGTAACGATCCGGAGATGGTGACCGATTGGAATGTGGCAGATAAATAGGGAAAGTGTTTTATCAATGAATACCGGATTTCTCCGACAGCAACCTTAGTATTCAACTGTTCATTTAATTTTCCTATTATTACTTTTTGTATATCAGTTGAATATGCACGTATCAATATGCTGACAATTATCAAGACTGCCAGTAATCCCCCCGCTATCATAAGAAAAACCCTGAAAACCCTTTTCATACTTCTTCAGATCACTCCTGCTTTTATTCTTCCGGGATTATTATGGGGAAACCAATAAAAAGTCCAGCGTATCTTTCGGTGAAAGTTCTACCGGCTTCATCCCCTCACGAAAAAGACGCAGGTTCTTCGAACCTATAAGGCTCACCTTCTTTCCTTCCACCCAGAGCATGGTTCCTTCCCGCAATCCTGCCACATAAATGCCCGGGTTGATTTTCAGGAACTCGCGTATACGCATTTCGCGCGTCTCGCCGGCATGTCCTTCCGGGTTGGAATCCAGATAGTGGGGATTGATCTGAAACGGAATCAACCCAAGCGCCTCAAAGCTTTTCGGTTGAATGATCGGCATGTCGTTGGTCGTCTTTATCGTAGGACATGCCAGGTTGCTGCCGGCACTCCATCCTATATAGGGAATCCCCTCCATGACTCGCTCAGCGATATTTTCCAGCAGATCTTCATTCTGCAACAAGGTAAGTAAATGCCATGTATTCCCCCCACCTACAACGATCGCTTCCGCATCACGAATCGCATGACGGGGATTTTCAGCACGATGTATGGAATACACTTCATGACCGGTTTCCAGAAAGCGTTTCTGTACCTTACGTTCGTATTCATCATAGGAAAAAGTTACAGCCGCATAAGGAATAAACAGGGCTTTTACTTTCTTTTTCCCCAGAAATTCACCAATCTTTTTCAAAGCATGTGCCAGATAATCCTCGCCCGCATTGGTGGAATTACTAATTAATAAGAGTTTCATATGCTTACACTTTTATCATTAACAGAAAATATAATTATTTCAATGACCGGGAACGAATACAACCGTTTCGTCCTGTTATGGCATGATTTTTTATTTCATTCAGATCCTGATCATGTCCGGATCACTCTAAATCCAATAACCAACATATCATCCACTTGTTCCTGGGTTCCCATCCATTCCACCATGGTTTGCTCCAGGATATCTTTTTGTCTTGTCAGGTTCTCATGGCTGATCTTCAGAAGCAATTCCTTCATTTTTGCATATTTGAACTTTTTCCCGTCCGGGCCGCCGAACTGATCGGCATATCCATCCGAAAAAAGATATATCACATCATTTTCTTCCAATACCACCGAATGATTGGTATAACGGGTCTCCGGATTTTCCTGGTAGGATCCGATAGGAAACTTATCTCCCTTGATCACCATCATCTCACCGTTACGCACAATCCACAACGGGTTATAGGCCCCGGAATAATTCAGGATGCCCTTTTCCTTATCTATGCGGCAAAGAGCCAGATCCATGCTGTCGCGCAAAGCCTTCTTCTGATATTCCTTGAACATCCTCTCACTGAAACCCCTGTTTAACTCATCCAGAATCTCATTAGGTTTGATTTCCGGATTCTCTTTCAGGATCATATTGAGCAGATTGTATCCCAGTAGTGACAGAAAAGCTCCCGGCACCCCGTGTCCGGTGGCATCCACCGCCGCTACATAAGCATACCGGCCCGATTTCCCTAACCAGTAGAAATCGCCGCTGACGATATCCTTGGGCCTGAAATAAATAAATATGTCCGGCAAAATCTCCTGAATATATTTTTCATGCGGCATAAAAGCCCGCTGGATATACCTTGCATACCTGATACTATCTGTAATTTCTTTGTTTTTAATCTCAATCTCTTCTTTCTGGCGGCTTAATATTTCATTGGCCTTTTGTTTTTGCCTGAAATTCCTGTATATCAGGGCTGCCAGTAACAACACAAAAGCCAGTCCGGCCAGGATCACATTGCGCTGAAGATTTTGCTTTTCTATCTCAAGATCTTTTCTGCGTAACTGCTCGTCCTTCAATAACAGTTCCTTTTCTTTTTGCCGGGTCTGGTATTTTGTCTCCAGCTCGGCGATCTGTTTGTGTATCTGCTCGTTCATCAAAGTGTCCTTGATCTGCGAATATTTAAAGTAATAATCCAGTGCTTTTTTATAATTCCTTTGTCGCTGATAAATCCTGGCAAGTCCAGAATAATCATCCTGTACGAGTCGCAGGATATTAAGGTCCCGGGCTATGGCAAGGCTTTTAAGATAATTGCTTTCCGCCTTTTTTTCATCTCCTTTCTTCCAATACGTTTCTCCAATCCTGGAATAACAAGAGGCCATGCCCTTCATATCCTCCGTTTGACCGTAAAGGGCCAGGGCCTTGTCAAAGAAATGTAGCGCGGAATCCAGCAGGTTTTGTCTGAAATAAAGCTCTCCCATATTCTCCAGGGTTGCCGCTACTCCCGGAGTATTGTTGAGCTCCTGTTCAATAAGCAGTGATCTCGAAAAATTGGTGTCTGCCGCTTCATGCTTTCCCAAGATAACAAAAACATTACCCAACTCACGTAAGGTAGCAGCCATATCACTTTTATCTCCGACCTTTTCCTGTAATTTTAATGCCTTCAGATAATAATCCTCCGCCTGGGAATAATTGTTTAATTCTTTATATATCTCGGCAATATTATGATATGCTCCCGCCATCCCTTTGAGATTGTTGAGATTTCTCCATAACGTCGAAGCTTCAAGATAATACTTCAGGGCCTGTTGATAATCTCCCCAAATGGAATAAACCTCCCCCAGATTATTCAGGGTATTAGCCATCCATTTTTTGTCTCCCAGCTCTTTTTTCAGATCATAGGACTCTCTGTAATTTCTGATCGCTTCGGGATATTCCCCCCTGAATTTGCGGATCTCTCCTATGTTGTTCAGGGTATTGGCAATCCCCTGTTTATCCTTAAGAATTTTTTTCAGTTCAAGCGATTTATTATAATATTCCAGCGCTTTGCTGTAGTCTCCTTCGCTACGGTATAACACGCCCAGGTTATTCAAGGTATTGGCGATCCCTTTCTTATCGCCCAATTTTTGATAAATATTAAGGGACACAAAATATTGCTTCCGTGCATTTTCATAATCTCCAAGGAAAAAATAGGCTTTTGCAATGTTTTGGATAGCCAGGGCTTCCTCTTCGGGGTTTTTCATGGATCGGGCCACCCGGGCAGCCTCCTGACCATAATCAATAGCCTTTTGGGGATCCGTTGACAGACTCAGGCGGGTCAATTGGTGTAATATCTCCAGTTTTTTCGCTTTCTTTGAAGCCCTCAACAGGGCTTTAAGACTGTCCGCCTGCGATTGTCCCGTAACGGAAGGGACAAATATTAACACGCCCACACAGAGGCTGATAATTCCTATAATTTTTTTCATAGACGCCCTTGCCTGATCCGGGGAACTTTCCCCATGGCTTAAAGATACGAAAAAAAGAAAAGCTGCTTCATGAAACAGCTTTTCTCCTATTTCCAAATTTCCTGGTCAGCCATTAAAAATCAACATTCAGCGTTTCAATGATGGCAGGAGCCCATGGATTTATATCACTCATATCAATAAATGAGGAAGTAAATTTCGCCGGGTCAGGATTGTCTGCATCGTTGGCAACAAACCCCTGTTGCCCCATCAAATAAGCGACCCCCTTTGCATCACTCACTAAAGCATCCGCATCTTGATCCAGCATGCTGGGGAAAAGTACCATAAGCTGCCGTTTCAAGACCTTTTCCATGGAATAATCCGACCATATTTTATCTACCGTATCAACGGTTAACTTGGGCAGCCCGCATAACGCCACCGCAATATCTTCCTTAACATTGTTTTTGGCCTTAAAGCTCCAGCTTCTTCCTCTTGGTTCAAGAGCACTGAGTACATAGGCATAAGGCATATTAAAGTTTCCGTACAGAGAAACCACATCCCCTTTCTGACCGAAAAATACTTTCATCCTTTTCACATATCTTGCATCGGTTGAATCCAGATTTATCGCACTAACGATCATCGTTTTGTCATATTTCGGGTTATCTTCTCCGTATTCAACTTTTAGGTATGCGTTCCGCTGTTTCTCTGTGTTGTAATTGTAAGCCACCGGGTGGAGTATAGCAATTACTTTTAAAGGAGAGAGATTCCATACCATCAGGAAAGCATTTCCCATTTTGGCATCGGTGATCAACAACCCGTAGTCCCAAACTTCCTTCCGGTAAAGATATTGATCCGTGAATACCAGGGTCTTCTCCATCTGGTCATCCGCACCGATATAGGAGAACGATACCGGCTTCGTAATAGACTGGGAACGCACAAAATTCAGCGCATTTTGTATCATTCCCGCAGAAAAATCACTGATATATACCAACGAACGCAAGTTTTGATAAAGATCATTTCCTGAAATTATACTGTCTGACAGAATCAGACCTTTTTTCTTATCCAAATCGGGAAAACTAATCGCACTTGAGACATCCACTTTCAGGTTGTCCGGGAAAACCGCAGGAGATTCTTTCTTTTTGCATCCTCCCAGAACCAATGAAAAGATCACTCCTGCAACTACAATAAAACGTATTTTTTTCATGCCAAACATCTTTTTTAAAAATTAAAATATAAACACTTCTTTCTTACGAAAATCTACAGAAATTGTTTCCGTAATCTCAGTTTGTAATCATTTCTATCTCTCCAGGTTATTCCCATTGCCTAAAAAACCGCTTTTCTAATAAAAGAAAAAGGCCCATAAGGCCCTTAATCAATCACTAGTCTATCAGACAAATAAAGCCCTGTATTCTAAAACCGGAACCCAACGCCTACTGCCAGGGGATACACTTCGCGGCCCTGGTCTTTTTTAAACAACGGAATCAGGCTGTAGTTGGCATAAATATCAAAACCGTTTACCCCTGCGCGCAGGGTCGCTGCTGCATCCAACGGGGAAATATTAAAATCTCCTTTGCTTTTATTTTTGTACCTGTTCCCGTTTTCATACCATTTTATTTTGGTGTAGGATCGCAGCTTCAGGCTTCCGATCACACCAAAACCCATCCTGAACCCTTTGCCGTAATCCCCTGTGTGAAATTCAAAAAGTAAAGGAATGGTAAAATAGTCAACGTGCAATTTCGACATTTTCAGGTTCTGCGTATAGGGCAAGTTGACAATATAGCCCGTACCGTCTTCCGTAATACTGTTGTTCCCGGTCAGTTTATAGTCATTCATTCGAAATCCGAGACCGGTTACCAATCCCGCCTTCCCGGAGCGTGAAAGATTCATGCTGTACTGTATCAGATTGAAATTAAGATTCCAGGCTTTCCCGTCATACACCTCCAGAAAGTCTGCGGGAAACCGGCCTTCGGGAGTCAGGTAATTGTTCATCCCGAATTCAAACCCCTGCCAGCTACCTTTGAACCTCTTTTTTCTTTTTTTATTCTTTTTCGGCCAGTCTTCATCCCGGACAACTTTTATCGTAGACCCGTCAGGGGTCTCTATGATTTTTATTCCTTTTCTACCCCATCTGACATAAATCGTATCATCCCCTTCAATATATTCCACAATCGGGTTCTCCTCATTCCCCACCGTCACCGTATATTCATCTCCATGGTCTTTTTCCTGATAAAGAACCCTTCCGTGCTTTTCAACAGAAGGGGATTTATGCTTCGTTTCCGTTACGGTCCGGTCTACTACGGTAGCGTTTCCTGCATCTTCGGATAGAATGACATCTTTTTCCCCAACTTTTATGACAATCGTATCCCCTTTATCCCGGGTTACAAATTTCTTCTTTATGGTATCTTTTTTCGTGGTATCCGGGACCAAAACGCGTTCCTGCCCCCGGAGCGTGAAGGTTATTGCGACCCACAAGACGATAAGCATACTGATTTTATTCATGGCTTTTTGTTTTTTATTGATTTCCGCACATAAGACGGCAGACCCCCCAAAAAGTTACAGGGGCTTACTTTTCTCCTTTATTCGCCGGTCGTACACGCGTATAAGAGAAAAACCGAGACGTAAGCGCAAAATATTCCTTCCGTTCAGCCGGATCTTCTTTATTTTGCACCTGCAGGTTCATCCCCGTCAATTTGTTGACCCCTTTGAGTCCAAGCATCATTACATCCCGGGCATTCAATCTGGGTACGCTCGCCGTATCTTCGGCCAGAACATTCCTTTTGATTTTTAAAGCAGCGTATTCCGCCAGTGTAAGTACGTTCTCCGGATTATTCTCCTGAAAATAATGATTTGCTATAACAAGATCCTGTGCTGACGTACGGACCGGAACCGAAAACTCCCGGATCACCGGACAATATGCAATTCTCTCGGCACCAGCGTTTTTTACCCGGTAAGGTTTTGTGCTGGTTCCTTCCGGCGTCTGCCGGGAATATTTCCTTCTTTGCTCACTTGCACCGGATGGTGTGTGTTTCGCTGATACAACCAAAGATCGTTCCGGTTTGGACGTATGGACAACTTTCCCGGTCTCTTCCTGAACAGACAGCGTATCGGTTACTTCAGAAATCATGGGAATCTCAGCAGGCCGGTTCCGGAACATGGTCTGCCAGAACAATAAAGCCACCAGCGCAAGGACTGCTGCTGCAGCTCCTACCCGGTAAAACCGGAAAATGCCCCGGGCATTTCTTCTGATAAGGCTCTTCTTCCCCGCATAGGAAACATTTCCGGGTTTCAGACACAGCTTTCCATATATTTCAAAGTCCTTTTGTAATTCAGCATGCTGATATATAAATTCTTCCAGTCGCCTCCGTTGTTCAGGGGTAAGGTCTCCTTCCCAGAAAGCAATCATGGCTTCCTCCGCATTGGTATCATCAATCTTTTCAAAAGAAAGATCCGTTTTTTTCAGCCGGTCCTTTTCCCTGAAAGATGTCTCTTCCGGGGCCAGTGTAAACGCCTCATACTGCTCCAGTTCCTTCCTGAGGCCGGGATGAATTTCCAGGAACAGAAACAACGCCTCCCGCTCCTCCTTCGTGAGGTTCCCTTCCACATAGTCCAGGAAGAACGCCTCATAATTTTCCGTATTAATTATCCTGTCGCTCATATCAAAACCTCAATGCTTCCAATATATTTTTTCAGAAACTTTCGGCCTCTGAAAATATTTACTTTTACCTGCGATTCCGATTGCCCGGTGATCTCTCCTATTTCTTTATAAGAGTACCCCTCATAATCCCGCAACAAAATGACGGCTTTTTGATCGGAGGGGAGTTTGTTCAATCCTTCATGAAGGATTTTATTGAGATCCGGCGAGGTCATTTCAACCGAGTTTTCCGCAGCTCCAGATTCCTCCATGCTGATCAACCTTCTTTCCTTTCTCAGTCGGTCGATCATGGTATGATAGGCCGTCGTAAACAGATAGGTTTTTACTTTTTCGTAAGAAACCGTTTCCCTTTTTACCCACAATTTCTCATAGGTGTCCTGTACAATATCTTCCGCCATCTCCTTTTGCTTAAGGGTTCCCCTAAGAAAACGGAAAATATGGTCTGCATAATCATCCACACTCCGGTTATATTCACTGACCGTCATAGGCTCTGTCGTCAAACATAGGACGTTCTTCTCTCTCAAATGTTACAAAGTTACGTTTTTATTAGTGTATTTCATTTAAGTGCATTTATTATTCAGTTTGATTCCTTTTTTGTTAAACCCAACTTGGCGCAACTTTGCGTTTTCTTTGCGTAACTCCGCGTAACAGCTATTCCGCCAAGATTCGCAAAGAAGTCGCGAAGAACCGCAAAGGTTTATATTGTACTAACACAATATATTCCAGACATATAAATTTTTTAATCCAGTGCGAAACTTTAACTCCAGAGTCATTCAATGGTCACTTTTTGACCAATGGACCTTTCGACTTTTTTTCTTTGTTTCTTTCATGTTTATTTTTTATCTTTGACCGACCGTTCAGTCATAAGGCTATAAACATGTCACCACGGACTTCCGATCAATGGGATAAAATACGGCGGGAAAAGCGACAGGTTATTCTGGATACGGCCCTGGCATTGTTTGCACAGCGCGGGTATCACGAAACGTCCATCAGCCTGATAGCGAAAGAAGCGGGAATATCCAAGGGGCTGATATACAATTACTTTGAAAGCAAAGACAGCCTCCTTAACGAGATTCTTTCACTCGGGTTGGATGCGTTAATCAAAGACCTCGAAATGGAGGGGAATGAATCCCTGACCAAAGAAAAACTGGTTCGGTATATTGATATTACCTTTTTAAAATTGCAGGAAAACCCGAAATTTTACCAATTATTTTTTTCGTTAATCATACAACCCCGTGTACTCAGTATTTTTCAGGACAAATTCTTTACCCAGATCATTCCGTTGCTAAGCCTTCTTGAAAAATATTACAAGGCAAAAGGGAATAAAAACTCCAAGGCCAAAGCTTATCTTTTTATGGCCATACTTGATGGTGTGGGAGTGGATTTTATCGCAAACCGGGAGAACTTTCCTCTGGAAGAGGTAAAAAAGCTTGTTATTGAAATGTTCACTTAATAATAAATACCATGAAACCATTCGACCATTCATATTTAAAAACACTGGGGCTTTTCTTTACATGTTTCCTTTTTTCTCATACTGCACCGGCACAAGAGCTTCCCGCTACTGAGATCGTCAACAAAGCCAACGAGCTGATGCGCGGGAAGTCAAGCTATTCGGAGGTAACCATGCACATTGTCCGTCCAAAATGGGAAAGAACGCTTTCGTTCAAAGCCTGGTCCAAAGGAACCAGGTATTCCATGATTTACATCACCGCTCCGGCCAAAGAGAAAGGCCAGGTATTCCTGAAAAGAGACAAGGAGATGTGGAACTGGATCCCATCCATCGGTCGCACCATTAAGATTCCGCCCTCCATGATGATGCAGTCGTGGATGGGATCGGACATGACCAATGATGACCTGGTCAAGGAATCCTCCATTGTGGAAGACTATGATCACAAACTGATCGGTACCGAAGAGCTGAACGGATATGATTGTTACAAAATAGAACTTATTCCCAAGGAAGAAGCAGCGGTAGTATGGGGAAAAATCTATTCCTGGATTACAAAAAAGGGCTTTCTCACTTTGAAGAATCAATATTACGACGAAGACGGTTATCTGGTTAACACGGAAAACCTGTCTAAAATAAAGAATGTGGGCGACCGCACCATCCCCACCTATTTTGAGATGATCCCCGCAGACAAACCGGGGAATGAAACCACGATGGAATTTACCCACATCAAATTCAACGTGCCTCTTCAGGATGGTTTTTTCTCCTTGCAGAACATGAAAAGGGTTCATTAATAAAACAGATGAAAAAGATCTTTACCATAGCATTTTTAAAAATGGGTTTTGAGCCGGTTATCCTGTTCAGTATATAAATTCACGGGTTTTACACACCTGTTACCAATATTAAATAAAAACAAACTGTTATGAATATTACCGTTATTGCCTGGCGAAATATCTGGAGAAACAAACGAAGGACCCTGATCACTACAGCCTCTATTTTCTTCGGGGTGATTTTTGCCGCGGTCATGTCCTCCATGCAGGAAGGCAGTTACAGTAAGATGATCGACAATGTGGTCAAGTTCTATTCCGGATACCTCCAGATTCAGCAGGAAGATTACTGGGAAAACAAGACCATCAACAACACCTTCGTTCTAACCGATACGCTGTTACAAAAAATACATCAATCAAAAGAAATCACCGGTCTTTCCCCCAGGCTGGAGTCTTTTGCCCTTGCCTCCTCCGATCAGCTCACCAAAGGGGCTGTGGTTATCGGCATCGATCCGGAACAGGAAAACAAGATCACCAATCCGGAAAAATGGATTATCCGTGGCCGGTATATTCATCATGGAGATGAAGGGGTGGTGATGGGCAACGAGCTGGCCGGGTACCTCCATCTGGACGTTGGGGACACCTTGGTTTTACTGGGAATGGGGTACCACGGGGTAAACGCTGCCGGCAAATATCCGGTAACCGGAATCTTCAAATATCCCCTGCCCCAGTTTAACAAAGCATTTGTATATATGGACATGCCCCTGGCCCAGGATCTTTACTCCGCTCCGGGGCGTGTCACCTCACTGGTTCTCATGGTTAAAGATCATTATCATATGCCGCCGGCAAAGAAAGCGTTGAAATCTTTTATCCGTTCTCCCTACCGGCTAATGAGCTGGGACGAGATGCAGCCCGAACTGGTGCAGATGATTGCCAGCGACCGCATGGGAGGGAAAATTATGAAAGCAATCCTTTATATTATCATCGCCTTCGGAATCCTCGGCACCGTCATCATGATGTTCTCCGAACGAAAAAGAGAACTGGGGGTTATGGTTTCCATCGGAATGCAAAAGACGTTACTGGCCGGCATTCTTTTTATGGAAACATTCTATATCGGACTGCTGGGCGTTGCAACAGGGATCCTGGCAACAATTCCCATCACCACCTGGTTCTACCACCATCCGATTCATGTAGCGGGCCAGGCGGCCAAAGCTTTTCTGGATATGGGCATCGAACCGGTATATGCTTTTTCCCTGATGCCTTCCGTCTTCTCCAACCAGGCAATCACGGTTTTTATCCTGATACTGATCATCGCCGTCTATCCGGTGGTGAAGACTTTCAGACTGGATGTGTCAAAAGCGTTAAGAGCCTGATAAACGACGATCCACCGATGAATAACAAACACCGAATAAAAAACTAAAAAAATTATATCATGCTTATACAAGTATCCTGGCGAAATATATGGAGAAGCAGGACCCGCAGCCTGGTGGTAATCACTGCAATCACCCTGGGGATCATGGCCGGCGTTTTCTCCACGGCTTTCATGAAAGGGATGATGGACAAAAGAGTAGAAACAGCCATTCACACAGAGCTGTCTCACATCCAGATCCATGACTCCCTTTTTCGCAAAACCTCCGAGCTTAAATACTACATGCCCGGCGCAGAGGTTCTTGCCCGGAAAATCGACACCCTGCCACATGTAGAAGGCGTAACGCAAAGAATTATTGTCCAATCCATGATCTCTTCTGCCGAAACAGGCGCCGGAGTGAAGATCATGGGGGTCCGTCCGGAGGATGAAAAAAAGGTAACCGACATCGCTCAGCAAATGGTGGCTGGAAAATATTTTGAGGGGATCAAAAGAAATCCGATCGTGATCGGACAAAAACTGGCCCGTAAGCTGAATGTCAGGGTCCGTTCAAAAGTAGTCATCACCCTGCAGGATTTGGACAACAACCTTACTGCCGGGGCTTTCCGTGTGGCCGGCATTTACAAGACCAGCAACACAGCTTATGACGAGTCCAATGTCTTTGTGCGATATGAAGACCTGGCCCGGCTGACAGACCTGCCGGCAGGCGCCTGTCATGAAATTGCCATCCGTGTGGACAACGACCTCAACACAGTATCTGTGCAGCAAAAAATCAAAAAAACAGCCGGCGGCCTGGAGGTAATGAACTGGAAAGAAATCAGTCCCGAACTGAGCTACATAACGGCAGTGATGGACCAATATATGTACATCTTTATCATGATCATATTGCTGGCCCTTCTCTTTGGGATCATCAACACCATGCTTATGGTCATCCTGGAACGGCACAAAGAGATCGGTATGTTGCTGGCCATAGGCATGAGCCGTACCCGCATTTTCTTTATGATTATCATTGAAACGGTACTGCTCTCACTTACCGGAGGGTTGACAGGAGTTATTCTGGGAACCTTTATTTCCAAATATTTTGAGTCCCACTATATAAACCTTTCCATGTTCGGAAAAGGGCTGGAACAATTGGGCTACAGCGCACTCGTCAACACCAGTATTAATCCGGAGATGGTCGTATCCGTGACCATCATGGTGATATTTACCGGAATTATTGCAGCTATTTATCCGGCATTAAAGGCCATAAAATATGATCCGGCCGAGGCTTTGCGAATCGAATAAAATCCTCTTATGTGTAAACACAATAAATCCAAACATATGAACATCATTGAAATCAAGGATCTGGTAAAAATTTATGACAGCACAGAAATTGAGGTGACTGCCGTAAACCACATCAACCTCAACTTTGAGAAAGGAGAGTTTTCCGCTGTAGTAGGGCCGTCCGGGTCCGGTAAAACGACCTTCCTGAACCTGTTGGGGGGCCTGGACCGGCCAACAGCCGGTCATATCATGATAGACGGGATAGACTTGTGGTCTCTCAAACCCCGGCAGATCACAGACTTTCGCCTGCACAATATCGGTTTCGTCTTTCAGTCCTATAATCTCCTTCCGGTGCTTACGGCAAAAGAAAACGTGGAATTTATCATGCACCTGCAGGGATGGCCGAAAGAAGCAAGGGAGAAACGGGCCGTCGAACTCCTTGAATCCGTAGGTCTGGGCGATCGTATTAACAGCCGCCCCGGTAAACTCTCGGGCGGTCAGCAACAGCGGGTAGCCGTTGCACGGGCACTGGCCTCCAAACCCAAGTTTATTCTGGCTGACGAACCTACCGCCAACCTCGACTCCCACTCTACCGAAAACCTGCTCGACATCATGGAAAAACTGAACCGGGAAGAAGGGATTACCTTCATTTTTTCCACCCACGATGCCCGCGTGGTGAAAAAAGCCCACCGCGTAATCACCCTGGAGGATGGCAAAGTGTTATCAGATGAAAAGAAGTAATAACAGGGGGAGGCATGGCATGGGGGTTCCCCTGCTTGTTCCTTTGGTCCTTTTTTTTATATTTTCCCCGGCCACCGCACAGACCGGACAAAACAACCTGTTGTTCCAGGGCTACCTGACCAATATGCAAAGCGTGATGTTCCAGCACATCAATGATCCCTGGATTACTGATAACCTCCTCCACAACCGGCTGCAACTAAAGTGGTATGCCAACGATCATATCACCACCAACATCGAGATACGTAACCGGTTCCTGTATGGAAAATCCATGGAAATTCCAGGTTATAAAGACATCTACACCCGGGATCAGGGATGGGCGGATCTTTCCTTCACCCTGGCCAGCGGCACTTCCTATATCCTGGAAAGCACCCTCGACAGAGCCTGGGCCGATTTCCGTTTCGGCAACTGGGAGTTCAAGGCCGGCCGCCAGCGAATCAACTGGGGCAAGACCATGGTGTGGAACCCGAATGATATCTTTAATGCCTACTCTTTCTTCGATTTTGACTACCCGGAAAAACCCGGCTGTGATGCCCTCCGCATTCAGTACTATACCGGCGCCTCCTCCAACCTGGAAGCCAGTGTAAAAGTAAACAGCGATAAGAAAATCACTGCGGCCGGTATGCTGCGTGTCAACCCAGGAGTATACGATCTGCAGTTTTTCGGTGGGCTGCTGAATAGTCAGGATATTGTTGCCGGTACCGGATGGTCGGGGAATATTCAGGATGCCGGTTTCAGCGGCGAACTGACCCTGTTCCAGCCTAAAGATTCCACCCTCGGAAAAGGAGGGGATCTCATGTGCTCGCTCAGCACGGATTATACTTTCAAAAATTCCCTGTTCGTTCAACTGGAATTCCTCTATTCCAGCATAAATTATAATTATCTGAGCTTTACCGAGTTTTATTTCCTTCCCCTTACGGTAAAGGAGATTACTTTTACGGATTTTAATATCTTCGGACAGGTCTCTTATCCGTTTACCCCGTTATTTTCGGGAACTTTTTCCGGGATATACTACCCTTCCATCAAAGGGTTTTTCATGGGTCCCAGTCTCTCCTACAATATCCAGGACAATCTGGATATTTCCTTTTTCATGCAATATTTTAACGGAGTATTCAACAAGATGGCAGGCCGGCAAAAGCTCACCCTGGCTTTTCTCCGGCTGAAGTGGAGTTTCTAAAAGTTGAAGGGTGAAAAGCCAAAACAGATGAAATCCTTTTTCCTTCCGCAATAGAAAGCCCTTTGGTTTTTCTATTGCGGAATTTGGGATTATCTTTGCGCCCATATTATCATCCAACAGACTGAATTATGGCATTAATCGAAGAATGGGAAAAGACAGGGCAGAAACTCTTTCGTTACCGGGGTCAAATCCCGGTTCTTTTCTTACTGGTCGAGCTGGCTTATCTGTATTTTCACCCGTACCGGGAAGATCCTGTTTTTTTTTACCGGAGCCTGGGATATTTTCTTGTAACCCTCACGGGTTTCCTCATCCGTGTCCAAAGCATCGGTCATGCGGGAGAAAGGTCTTCGGGCAGAAATCGGGAACAACAGGTTGCCGAAGTGCTTAATACCAGCGGATGGTACTCCATGGTCAGACATCCCCTTTACCTGGGCAACTTCCTGATGTGGCTCGGCCTCGGACTCTATACCGAATCGGCCTGGTTCATCCTGATCTTCTGCCTGGTTTACTGGCTTTATTACGAAAGGATCATGTTTACCGAAGAAAGCTTTCTGCGAAAAAAATTCGGCGAATCCTATCTGAAATGGGCGGAAAAGACCCCGGCCTTTCTGCCCCGTTTCAAAAACCACCGCAAACCGGAACATCCTTTTCAGACCCTCCGGGTTTTGAAATCCGAATATCATATTTTACTGGAGGTCCCCGGACTTTTTCTCGTCCTGGATATCGTGCGTAATTTTAATATTTATCAGGCTTTTTATCCCGACATGTTCTGGGTCTGGCTGTTCGGTGCCTGCGCCCTGCTGTGGGTGATCTTCCGTATCCGTTTTAAGCTGTTCCGGTAATCCGGGATCCGGTATTTTCGGCATAATGTTTGCGTTAGAGTGGAGAGGCGTATTCAAATTTTTCCATTATGAAAAAGATTTCTTTATTATCCGGCAGTATGGTGAAAATTCTTTTCCCCGTTTTCTTATCCTTATTGATCCTTTCAGGCTGTGAAAAAAAAGACTATTACGGGAGTTTGACCGGGAAAGTTACCATTGGCCCTTTGTGTCCGGTGGAGCCCTGCGACATGACCCCCGAACAGATCGAATTTGCTTACAGCGAACGCAAAATCCTTATCTACCCGGCCGGAGATACAACCATTTTATACAAGGTACTGAATGTCCATCCAGATTCTCTCTATCATGTACAACTCTTAACAGGAACCTATATTGTGGACATCAACCATATCGGCATGGACCGCAGCGGGGATGTGCCGGCCAAAATCACCATCGGGCCCGGCAAAACAGATACCCTGAATATCGACATTGATACGGGGATAAGATAGTTTGCCTTTTGTCTTAAGATACATCTGCCGAATCTGACGTGTCCGGACAGGAGATATATTCATGGGCCCCCGGTGATCATACGAAAATTTCATGTTCAGAAAGGACGGTAATAATATATGTATTTAAATAAATATTTAAATACGTATTTAAATACATATTTCTGATTCAGGAAATTATTGCAACCTTATTCAGTTTCGTTTAAACAACATTCCACCGGCTAAACGCATTCGTTTAGCTGATTCTCATCCCCTTCATGCGTAATCCGGAATTACGTCTTTAACCCCGCTTCCTTTTTCTATCCGGTTCCGGCCGGATAACACAGAGCCCTCCTGTCCGGCTATACACATATTTTCGTTATCTTTCAGGGAGTAAACAAAAAATAACTTTGCTTATCCGGAAAATGCTGCCTTTATTTTATACCTTTATTCGGCATATACAGAAATTGTGCAGGTAATGCCAAAGTATAAACAAATAAACAGAGGTTTATAAAAATGAATAAAATACACAGATCGCCGATCCGGAAGCTTTTCCCGGTTTTTCTCCTTTCCGTCAGCCTGTTGCAGGTTTCTTGCTCGATGGCAGATGATCCTAAAACAGAGCACCCTGCCTGTTACGTTGCCGCCTATGTCTGGCCCTCGTGCCACCATGACAAGCGTTTCGGGGATATGCTGTGGCCCGAAGGTATCGGTGAATGGGAAATCATCCAAAAAGGGACCCCCCGCTTTCCCGGGCATTACCAGCCGCGCCTGCCGCTGTGGGGGTATGAGATGGACAATGACCCGAAAGTGGTTGAAAAATGGATTGACGCGGCTACGGATCACGGGATCAATGTCTTTATCTACGACTGGTACTGGTTTGACGGAGGTCCGTTTCTGGAGAGCGCCCTTGACGACGGTTTCCTGAAAGCAAAAAACAATGCAAAAATGCAGTTTTACCTTATGTGGGCCAACCACGATGTGCGCCATAACTATTGGAACGTGTACAAGTTTAAGGACGATACTTCGCTGCTTTGGAACGGGGCCGTGGACTGGAAAAATTTCAGGATCATTGTTGACAGGGTCATCAGGCAATACTTTAAACAGCCCAATTATTTCAAGATCGACGGCAAACCGGTCTTCTCCATTTTCAGTATAGACAACCTGCTGGAGGGTTTCGGCGGGAGCAGGGAGGAGGCGCGCAAAGCGCTGGATTATTTCAGGGAAGAGGTGAAAAAAGCCGGCTTCCCCGGGCTGCATATCCAGTGGAACCAGGGAGGCGGGTACCTCATGTCTCCGGAGCAGACGGCCCGGTTTTCCGAAAAGGTCAAGAAAATGGGATTCAACAGTGTGGCCATGTACAACATGGGAGGGCTCAATGAGGACTATCTTGTTTACGGCACAAATTCCCTGAAGATAAGGGCCCAGATGGATTCTTTACTGGATGTGCCGGTTTTCCCCTGCGTTTCGATAGGATGGGATGACACCCCCCGTTTCCCGGCCAAAGGCATCCATGATGTGGTGCACTATCACAATACGCCAGAAAGCTTTGCCGCCCTGCTGTACAAAGCCAGAAAATATGCCGACAGCCACCCCGGCCAGCCGAGACTGATCACCATCAATGCCTGGAATGAATGGGTGGAAGGAAGCTATTTGCTGCCGGACATGCGATACGGATTCGGGTACCTGGAAAAAGTAAAAAAGGTTATGCAGGGCGATTATGATCCATATACAAATCAGCAATAAAGCATTGAGAAAACGGAGAATCATGGCCCCCTGCCCGGGATAATCATTCCGTTATTTTGTAATTTTGGTGCGGAGAGGTGGAAGTA
>JANTHB010000049.1 GCA_024762655.1 Bacteroidales bacterium | reverse complement strand
ATAAAACATGTATCAAATATAGGTTTTTAATTCTAAATAAAAAAAATTAATACAAAATATAAAAAGAAATATTTTCTTATCAATCAAGATATCAGATTAATAATAACATCATTATTATTATGGTTCACATGCAGGATGAGTCCTTTTTGAAAAGGGGTTCCGTTGATGAAATGATCTATTTTGTCATAGACGGCGGCGACCAGGACGGGTCGCTCCCCCATGTCTTTACTGGTTTTCCGGTCATTTCAAATACCAAAGTACCTCCTGCGTTTATCTCCTCCCAGGTTACATACGTTCTTTTCAGTTCTTTCCCGTTTAGCAACACTTTGGCAATATACAGATTTTTCTTACTGTTATTCCTGGCAATAACCGTAAAAGTGCGTCCTCCCCCGACTTTTATCTCCGCTTTATCAAACAGCGGACTGCCAAAGACATAGTTTCCATCCGCAGGATTCTCCTGATAAAATCCGATGCTACTCAACACAAACCAGGCCGACATCTGTCCGCAGTCTTCATTCCCGCTTAGTCCGTTAAAATCATCAAAGTAGAGAGTTGTCAGGATCTGTCTAACCCTTTCCTGTGTTTTCCAGGGGGTTCCGGCATAGTCGTACATATAAGCGATATGATGGCTGGGTTCGTTGCCATGTGCATATTGACCGATCAGGCCTGAGATGTCGGGAGAAGCATTCTCTCCTTCCACCGGTTTATTCAGGGAAAAAAGAGAATCCAGTTTTTTCACAAAAGCTTTTCTGCCGCCCATCAGTTGAATCAAACCTTTCACATCGTGCGGCACCAGCCAGGTATACTGCCAGGCATTGCCCTCGGTATAATCAAAGCTCTGGTGGCTTGAATACAGGGGATTAAAGGGCGTCCGCCACGAACCGTCAGCCATTTTACCCCGCATAAAACGGGTATGGGGATCAAAATAATTTTTATAGTTCCCCGCCCTTTTCAGGTAATACAGATAATCTTTTTCTTTCCCCATCTTACGGGCCATATCTGCAATACACCAGTCATCGATGGCATATTCCAGTCCTTTGGACACCGAGTGTCTTTCTTTATCCGCCGGGATATAACCCAGCTCCCGCACATACTTCAACCCCTCAATATCCGTCATGGAAGATTTTTTCATCGCTTCCAGAACTTCTTCCGGGTTTTCCTTCAGCAAACCTTTTTCATACGCATCCGCCAGGACGGGGATGGCATGATATCCGACCATGGTATTGGTTTCATTACCCACAAGCGCCCAAACGGGTAACAAACCGTATTCGTGATAAAAACTCATCATGGATCCCAAAATTCCGTCAAGACGATCCTGCTGTACAAGGGTCAGCAAAGGATGTTCGGCCCGGTAGGTATCCCAAAGGGAATAGACCGTATAACGCGGATATTTACCGGAATGATGGGTTTTGCCGTCTGCGCCTTTATACATGCCCAGCTCATCGGAAAAAAGAAAAGGAGCCATCATGGTATGATAAAATGCCGTATAAAAAATATGCTTATAGGTCGAATCCGGCGTTTCAATGCGAATCTTTCCCAGTTCGCGGTTCCAGGCATCATGGGCTTTTCTGCGCACACCTTCAAAATCCCAACCGGGTATCTCTTCCATGTTTTTTACAGCGCCCGCGATGCCGGCGGAAGAAATTCCCACTTTTAAAAGCAAGGGTTCCGTACCGGCATCCTCAAAATCAAAAATTCCCTGGGTACTGACGCCTTCTGTTTTCGTTCCGTTGATTTTCATGCCCCCTTTTACAGGAGTAAACGTATTGAACGGTCTGGAAAAGCGTGCTGCAAAGTAAACACGTTGATCACGGGCCCAGCCTTCCGACATCCTGTAGCCTGTTATGAGTCCGGAAGAATCTACCCGTAACATGGTTTTCACCGGATGATCCCAGTTGATATGAAAGCCCAGGTCAAAAACCACTTTCCCGGCACCTTGCGAATGAAAAGTGTAGCGATGAAAACCGGCTCTCCGGGTCACTGTCAGCTCGGCCAGCACCTGTGGTTTGTCCAGAAACACGGAATAATAGCCGGGTTCGGCATGTTCTTTGGCATGAGAAAAGGTAGACCAGTGAGGTTTCATGAAGTTATCTCCACCCTGAGTGGTGTCCTCCGCAAAGTCTCCGGTAGCCGGTAAAACGAGAATATCGCACAGATCCCCTATGCCGGTGCCGCTGAGATGCAGATGACTAAAACCGGCGATGGTACGGTCTGAAATATGATATCCCGAACACCAGTCCCATCCGTTGCGGCCGTTGTCGGGACTCAGTTGTACGCCCCCAAAAGGAAGAACCGCTCCGGGGAAGGTGTGCCCATGACCTCCTGTGCCGATAAAAGGATTGACATAGGCCGTCAAATCATCCTTTTTCTGCTCTGACCCACATCCCCACAAAAGAGACATCAAAGCCAATACACCGATCAGTTTAATAATATTTTCCGTTCTCATATGCTTTTATATTTTTTTTATGTTGTTTTGAAAGGCTGACAGGTAATTCCTGTGGAAATTTATTCATTTTCAACATGGTGTAACACTTTGACCAGGTGGTTTCCTATCCCTACCCGGTACCCTTCGGTATAATCATACAGGTTTCCTTTCGTGTCCACTACTATAATTACCGGGAATACAGCTTTGTCTTTTTTTCCGTATTGTTTTCTGACTTCATGCATTAACAGGGCCTTTTCGTCTGTAAAAAACAGGGCATACCCGGCCAGTTCCTTATAATCCTTGGGCGAAAAAGTACCGGCCGGTAAATTTCCGGGGATCAGAAATACAAGGCTCCCACCCCATTTTTTTAATCCCGGCAAAACATCAGGTATCTCATTCAGGATATGGCGGCTGGGTTCCTGACCGGGGTTTATCCAGCAAAGGATCATTCCTTTTCCTTTATACAAAGCGCTGAGCAATGTTTCTTTTCCGCCCTGCAAGGGAAAAACCGAAGCCTCTTCCGGGAGATTCCCCCAGCTTTTCAATTTTTCGAAATTTTTTCTCAGGGAGATTTCCACTTTTTTCTTTTCTCCTTTGTGCAATGGAAAGAAAGAGAGGGAAGTCAGTACGCTCCCATCCCCTTTCCTGTTTCCTGTCACCAGCATATAATCGCCCGGATCTATGCTGAGAGGCTTTGGGAAATCACTTACTTTCTTCATGTAAGGGAATGCCAGCGTATGATATTTTCCCCCCTGATAACGGGCCAGGGTAAACTGGATATAATACAACGGATCGCGTAGTTCATCCCTGCCGGTAGTCAGCATAAGTGAGGCGGTCTTTCCGGGCCAGACATAATCTCCATCGAAAAACACATCTTCCCATACGTCACCGGTCAGGTATTGAGCTACCTGCCGCGACCTTTCAATCCTGGCCGGGATGCCGAAAGTCCGGCATGCCGCAACAAAAAAGATCCTGCGGGAATGTCTGTCGGCATATCCCAGGGCATATACCCCCGGTGGCGTTACGGGAACATCATAAAAATTATCTTTATCATCCGCATGGACATGCTGATTCACCCATTGAACCAACGTAACGGGATTTTCCCGGAAAGATTCTATCTGTTTTTTTGAAAAAGCTTTTTCAAAAAAGGTGCGGTACGCCGTAAGTTGTTCGTTATCAATCCGTGGAGAAAGAACATACCGGTTGAATATATCCGGCTGCTTTTCTTCCAGTTTCCCCGCAAAATCGGCTCCATGGTAAAGATGATCCTTCAAAACAAGCGTGGGGGCATCCCTCAGATCTTTATCCGAAATATTTTCCAGCAGGTTAAGCGCTCTTTGCTTCAGAGAATCAGGGACATTGTTCATCAGAGCCGTAACAGCCGGATGATTTCCCATGCTTTTCACCAGCAACGGGACGGCATGTTCCGGCGGATACCCTGCGTTTACGGCCCATGCATATGCTTTGGCGGAATCGAAGAAAGAAGACGTATAGGCCAGCCGTATCGAATCTTCCTGCTTCAGCCGTTTTTCATTTTTTTCACGTCCCTGCTCCGGCACAGGCAGAGGCTTTTTTTCCGGAGGAGGTACCATATCGAAGTTTACGGTATATTCCCGTCCCGTTTCCCCGTTTAGGGTAATTGTCAGGGTATCGGTTTCGGACACCGACGCTTTGCCAAAGCCAAACCGGTCTTTTTTATATGCCCAGATCAAAAGATCTCCCAGCCCGGTCGTCAAAGCGACACATCCCGAAGCGTCTGTTTTCAGTTTTGCCAACGGATAAAACTCGGCATAGTTATAAAGCTGAAACTCTACCGCAGCACCGGGGACCACCGTTCCTTCCCTGTCTTGTACTTTAACCGTCAGGGTTTTGGTATCCGCATACCGGGGCAGTGCATTGATCACCGCATATTTTTCCGCTTTTTCGACAAGAGGCTCCTGTCCGAAATAAGCTCCGAAGGCTCTGGTATGTACGAGCATAGCTCTCCGGGCAGGTTCTGTAAACCAACCCATATCGAGTGCAGGTTCCGGCTCACAGGCTCCCAGATAATGCCACTTCCCGTCCATCCAAACCTCCACCCAGGCATGATTATCGTCGGTGTGAGCCCAGCGCGGCACATACACCTGCCGGGCCGGGATACCGGCAGTACGCAGAGCCGCTACCGTAAAGGTGGATTCCTCCCCACAACGTCCGCGGGCATTCTTTATCGTGTTCATGGGGGAAGAAGTCCGGATATCTGCCGGTTGATAAGCCACCTTTTCATGACACCAGTGATTGATCTCCAGGGCCGCTTCTTCCATCGAAAGCCCCCTGACACGGCCGGTGATCTCCCGGTAATAAACCATACGGAAGGAGTCGAGGTTCTCATTGTTCACCCTGTACGGCAACACAAAATGCAGGAACACCTCCTCGGGGATCCTGCTTCCCCAGGACATCTCGCGGCGGGCCCGCAATGAAGCCCTCACATGATCCAGAAAAAATTTCCCGTTATAGTCCGCCAGATCATTCAACGGCATGAAAGCATATAAAAACATGAGCCCTTCTTTCTCTTCCCCGGTGAGATGGTCCGAGAACACATCAAAAAGCGCATCTTCTCTGGCTGCCGCCAGGTGCCGTGTTTTTTCAAACTCCCGCTGCACCAGTTCCCGGTAGGAACGGTCACGGATCAGATGGTCCCCCTCACAGGAAACAAAACCAACCATGATCAGACCTACGGTTAAATAAAATATATATTTCATATTTTAAAGCTTTTAATTACTGTTTTACGTACACCTAAAACAGGAATTACATATTTAAATAAATATTTAAATACGTATTTAAATATTTATATTCTCCGCATCCCGTCATTCCTTCCTTTTCCCCATTTGTCCAATTTTAAAAGTTTCAATCGAATAAGGTTTGATGTTCAGGGAAAAACTGTGAGACTCATGCTTCATTCTCTGCGGGTTGTTTTCGATCAGATTGGTATGCCACAATTGCCGGAAGGGCAAAGCGGAATGAAAGGTGGCATTCACCGTTTTCCCCGAAGATTCAAAACAGCGCAGTATGAGTGCATCCTCCTCTTCACTTTTTTTTATGGCAGAGATTATTACATTGTTCTTATCGACGGAAAAGAAGCTGTATTCTTCCGGCAGGGAAGCATTCTCACAAATACAAGGATCCGCCACGGCTAACAGAGGCTCGTTGGGTTGCCGTCCCAACCGGAAATCTTTATTAATATCCTGGCGAAAAGAAGTCATGCTGAAAAAGAAAGAATGATCTCCTGTCTGGTCATAATCATTTCCCTCGCCGTGGCAACTTTTCCGGCTGGCCAGCAGTATCGGTTGCAGCAGGGCGGTTGTCAGGGGTTTTTCCACAGGGTCCAGGTAATCCCATGCAGCTACGGAGGAAGAAAACAAGACGGTAACTTCGCCGGTTTCGGCAGCTATCCAGTTTTGTATCCCCCGCGGTCTGGTTTCGGAAGGAGGATAAATATATCTTTCACCGGCCGGCTGTTGCAATTCATCTTTCCCGACCTGTACACTGCCAAAAGGAACCTCGTACCTCACCTGTCCGGGCTGTGCGATCACCGGAAAGACCTGGCGGAATTCCCTGAACATGGTACCGTCCCAATTCAGAAGGTACGTAAAAAAATCTATTCTTTTCGTCTCTTTGTACAGAACAATCTTTTGCTGCACCACGGCGTGGGCCAGCGGTTGTTTATATTCCACGGAAATAAATACCGGACCATCCTGTAACACTATCCAGTGTATGGGATAGGCCCCCGTATGATCATACCCTTCCGTATCAGGCTGTTGTACATCGGCAAATTCGCCGGCACCGTTTCCTGCCGAATGCAGGGAGATCACCTCTCCCACTGCAAATTTATTTTCATCAAACAGGTTCTTTTTCAATTGTTTGTCATAGATCTGCCGGATACCATGCCGGGAAAAGGATATTTTATAAAAAGGACTTTCAACAGATTGGGGCATGTTGTTACGGGCGGTATTCGCGGGTTTCTGCGCGTTACCATCCTTGAGAATATAAAAGGTTTTATAGCCTACCGAAGGGACATGAGCGGCCAGGAAGGTGATGTCCGCCTCACGCAGGAAGCCATTCTTATCTTTCCGCTGGTCCATTACCTGACAAGGCACCTTTTTTCCATAGGCATTTGTCAGGATGATCTCTTTTGCAAAACCTTCCGGCATTTTAATGTTTACGGTTACGGGATCCGTTCTTTCCCAGGACAAGCTGTTAAAGATTACCACGGGGATTTTATCTTTTTTATCCAACGCTATTTTACCGGCAATACGGGACAGTTGTGTTGTAAGAATGTTTTCGCCCGTCCGCGCCGAAGAGGCCAGTTTATCAAAGAACAACGCATCGGTAGTCTCTCCGTGCTTTCCGCCCCAGCCGTGATCCGGATAGATTTTTTCCTCCCAGGCTTTTTCAAGTTTATCTTCCGGATACGCAGCGAAAGCGTGTTCCAGGATGGCGCTGACGGTGGAAAATTTTTCAGCCGCAGGCAGCAACATATCTCCCTTCCTGCTTTCCCGTAAGGCTTTCTGATGAGCGGGACCGTGAATATAGATCCATATATCAGGTCTCTCTCCCTTCAGCACTCCGTATTTCACATCTTCTCCGGAGATTTTGCCAAAGAAGCTTTCAGCCGAAGCGATTTTTATCCGGGGCAAACTTAACCGGTCTTTTCCCTGCGGCAATGTCAGGTCACAACACAGTGCATTCCATTGGCGAATCAGGTCCGAATAGTTATTTGCAGGGCTCATATCCCAATCGGATAACACCGGAATAACGGGGTCGGTAGCGGATCCGGGATAATAGTCCTTCCATCGCTTTTCTTCCCGGCCAAATAAAAAGGCGGCTTTTTCAAACCCCTGGTTCAGATCCGTATAAGCTCCGGCATAGTGACCGGGAGAATATACGGTTATAAAAGAGCTATCGGGACTATACCAATGGAACAACCCTTCGTTCTGGCGGCTCAGCACCAGAAAAGGCACCCCTGATTTTCTAAGGATCTGAGGCATCTGCAGGGTACGCCCCGGGACATCCACATTCCAGTAGATAACAGGATCGTACCCCGGAAACTGATGCATCAGCCAACGTTTGCCAAGGTAAAACTGTCTGATCAGGCTTTCACCGGCATACATTTCCTCATAAGGCATATTGTAAGATGCTCCGCATTGTATCTGCCCGTGTTTCAACAATCCGGAAACAATCTCTTTTTTTTCAGGATGGCGATGCAGGTATTCGCGGACCATCAATACATCTTCGATATTAAACCGGTAGTCCGGATTCTTCCGGGCTTCCCTCAGCAAAGGGGTGATCAGCATGGTGTCCCGGTCAATGATACATTTTCCGGGAGCATCCATCCAGGCGATGTCCTGGTGACTGGAGTTCATGATGAGAATTTCTCCGTTCCGGAACAATGAACCGGATATTCCACGCAGATCGTGCACCAGTTTCGGAGCATAACCGACAAGCACCTTCAATTTCCATTTCTTCTCCTTTGTTTCTCCCCTGGCGGTGATCAGGGTTCCCGGACCCAGCATTTTTTTCTCTCCCTGCCAGAACAAACCGGGCACACGGGCAAGAACCGCAGTATCAAGGTAGATATTACATACATTTTCAGGGGCTATTTTGTTTCCCGGCAGAATAAAATCAGATCCGGCTTTTCCCTCCGGTTTTTTCTGCAGGGTCATTGCGTTTTGATAATCTCCCACAGCTAAGGTAATTTTCCGGCCCGTCCATTTCGACGGTGTTCTGACGCTCCCCGTCAGGTGCTCCCCGGTTTGTTCTATCTCCAGGTCCAGCCAGCCCTCATTTTCAGATTGCGCTACGAGGAAACGGGCTGCATCGGGACAACGGAAAGTCATAAGCCATGCTTGCGACGAGGCGTTCTCTCCGGTCACTTTTATGGTTACAGGATCTCCTTTTTTCAGGCCGGATACAGGCATAGAAAGGAGCATATAACCAAAAGCATCCCCAAACTGGTCTTTCGACATTACAAAAAAGGACAAGGTGCTGCCGTCCTCAGCGGTCACTACCGGAGGAATATTCTTTCCCGTTTTATAATCAAATACATGCCTCCCGTTGATCTCAAAACGGAAAACATGATCCCCGCGATTGCGGTCCATCCCGGCGATCCAGACAAACTGTACCTTTTTTCCCCGATAGTCTTCCGGTACCGGAGCTGTTTCCCAGGACATGCTCAAGGTTCCGTCGGTAGCACGCACGATCAGGGCGTCCCGGCACCCTGAGCGATTGCTGTGGTAGATAATTTCCTGACCCTCTATTTTTGTGGCATATCCCTCTATGGAATGGCCGGCGTGTTGTACCAAATGGTCCCGGACCGTCACCGGGTCCTGGCCCCGGGCATACATGCCGGAAATAAACAAACATGCTGAAATAAAAAGAAAAATGGTTTTCACGGGTTTAAAATTTACTGCATGATTTTCTCACTTCCAGTCTGGCGGGAAGAATCACCTGGCTTTTCTCTTTAATGGTCCCGGGCGATTTTATTTCCTGCATCAGCACCCTGACAGCTTCTTTGGCCATCTCCTGCCAGGGTTGTGCTACTGCCGTGACCGGGGGATAGAGCAACTGAAACAACTTCAGGTCATCAAAACTAATGATCGCCACATCCTGAGGTATGCGCAGACCGAGCTTATTGATAATACCCAAACCGGTAACGGTGAGATCGTTGTTCAGAAAAAACAAGGCATCGGCACTCACAGGCTTGAAGAGCAATTCAGGTAAAGCCTGTTCCATGGCATTGGAGATTCCTCCAAACGGAATTTCTTTCACCAGTCTTTTGTCAAAACGGATCCCATGATCGTGCAAAGCATCCCTATAGCCTTCAAAACGGGATCTTATAGGGGTGAGATAGGAAGGGGTGATTTTCAGCAATCCTATTTTCCTGAACCCCTGGTTTATCAGATGGGTAACCACGTTGTAGGAAGCATGGTAATTATCCACGATTACATAGTTGGTTTTCATCTGGGGAAAATATCTGTCTATTAATACGAATGGTACTTTTTCCTTTCTAAGGTTGATAATCTCGGTTCTGTCCTTCAACGAACTGGCTAATATCAGACCGTCGATCTGTCTCTCCATCAGGACTTTGATCAGTCCGACTTCTTTTTCCGGATTTTCATCCGAACTCGCAGACATAACGCGGTACCCGTATTTACCGGCTTCATCTTCTATCACCCGGGCAATGCGGGCATAAAACAGGTTCCCGATATTGGGGATGATCAAACCAATCGTTTTGGAAGCTCCCAGGCGCAGGCCCCGGGCTACCATATTGGGTTTATAATTCATTTTCCGGGCCATTTTAATCACCTTTTTCTGGGTGTCCTTATTAATGCCCACTTCATCTCCCCTGTTATTTAATACAAGAGATACCAGGGTCTTGGAAACTCCCAATGCTTTGGCTATATCACTAAGCGATGTCTTCTTCATTTGTTTGGCATTTTATAATAAACCGGGTTTTAATGATAATCCTGCCTGTTTTATACCTTAATATTAACTTCCAAAGAAAACAAATGTTTTAATCGTTTAAGGTTCTTTGTTCCCAAATCTAAAACAATTAAATTGTAAATTTCAGATATACAATTTTAATAAATTATTTTCTTCCTTACATACATTAACAACATATTTTCATCCAGGTTTATAAAAAATTATGATTTCACATACTTTCTCAGGCAGCTTCACATTGCGTTCAATAGTATTCCTGAATTATTTTATATTTTTGAAAATCTAAACAAAAGCTATGTTTTTTTTACTTTTAAGTGTATTATCAGGCATAACCATTGTTCTCTGCTTTAAATGGGTGGACCGGCTGGGTCTCAATGCTTTTACGGTTATCGTCCTGAATTACCTGGTGGCATTCCTGCTGGGTTTTATCCTAATAAAAAAAGAATTACAGTCTATAGGCCATCCTTCAGCCGGTGAAATGGGGTCTGCCCTGTTTATAGGCATATTGTTCGTGATTATGTTCCGTATTCTGGGAGCCTCCGTAAAAACGGCAGGCATGGGAATCAGTACGATTGCTGCAAAGATCTCCGTTGCCATCCCCATAACATTCAGCATCATAGCCTATCACGAGCACCTGAGCCTACAAAAAACGACAGGTATAGCCCTTGCGATGACAGCACTTTTTCTCACGGTATACCGGAAAGAAGGTTCAAAGAAGCAAACCTTTCTGCTGCCTGTGCTTCTGTTTGCAGGCATGGGGGTCGTGGACTCTATGGTCAAGTTTGTTCAGGTGACTTACCTGGAAGAACATAACACTCTCCCCTTCAGCACCTTGGTCTTTCTTATCGCTTTTTTTACAGGCCTGTTGATGAAAATGACAGAAAAAAGGAAACTTTTGGAGAATTTCTCCATCCCTATAGTGCTGACAGGGATTTTGCTTGGAACTGCCAATCTGGGGTCGTTGTATTTTTTTATCAGGGCACTGGATTCGGGATTTCTGGACAGCTCATTAATCTTCACCATCAACAATCTGGGCATCTTGCTCCTTACGGTCCTGACGGGTGTCCTTTTTTTCAGGGAGCGGTTAAATCTGCTTAATTGGGCCGGGTTTTTCCTCTCCCTTATCAGTTTATATATTATCTTCGAAGGGTAAATGGGCAGAGGAAACGACACATATCTGACCTTGGCGTCTCCGGCCACCGGCCATTTCAGGGACCGGGGCAGTCGTTTTATCGCCTTTGCATGGCCTGTCGAATCTGAAGAAGCCGCTAAAGAGAGACTTGCTCAACTAAAAAAAAAGTACCACGATGCACGGCATCACTGCTATGCATTCCGTCTTGGTCCCGAGCAGGAAATTTACAGATACAGCGACGACGGGGAACCTTCGGGCACGGCGGGCAGGCCCATCTATGAGCAGATACTCTCGGCCGGTCTTTTCAACGTTCTGATTGTGGTCGTAAGATACTTCGGAGGCGTATTGCTGGGTACCGGAGGTCTTCATAATGCCTACAAGCAGGCAGCCCGTGATGCCGTTGAACATGCAGAGATCATTGAAAAGATCATAGAAAATCAACTGATCATTCATTTCGGGTATGAACAACTGAATGGTGTCATGCAAATGATCCACAGAGAACATCTTACGATCGCTGGTCAACATTTCGGAGATTCCTGCCGTATTAAGATAAGGGTAAGAAAAGATATGACTGACAAGGTAATAGACCTTTTTTCCTCTACCGGAAAGATAAATATTGAAAAAATATAAAAGGAACCGTCTCTTTTTATTAATTTTATCCCACCTAACCATAGATCAAAATATATGAATTCCCTGGCATCCAAGAGCCTGGTATCCATCAATGATTTCTCCCCGGACGAGATCGAACGCATTCTGGATATGGCATCCCGTTTTGAACAGAGCCCTCCCGGTAAGATTTTGGACAGTAAGGTAATTGCCGCATTATTCTTTGAACCCTCTACCCGTACGCGGCTGAGTTTTGAGAGCGCCGTCAACCGTTTGGGGGGCAGGATCATCGGTTTTGCAGAAGCCGGAACCTCGAGTGTAAGTAAGGGAGAATCCTTGAAAGACACGGTCCTGACGGTAAGTAATTACTCCGATCTAATCGTCATGCGGCATTCCATAGAAGGAAGTGCCCGCTATGCCAGCGAGATATCTCCGGTGCCGGTCATCAATGCCGGGGACGGATCCAATCAGCATCCTACACAAACCCTGTTGGATCTCTATTCCATCCAAAAAACACAAGGTACCCTGGACGGGTTGAATATCTTCATGGTAGGAGATCTGAAATACGGAAGGACCGTGCATTCTTTACTGATGGCACTCTCCAATTACAACACAACCTTTAACTTTATCTCCCCAACCGAACTGAGGATGCCTGAGGAGTATAAGTTATTCCTGGAAAAAAAGGGAATCAAATATTATGAGCACGATGATTTTACGGAGATCATATCCAGAGCGGATATTGTGTATATGACCCGTGTACAACGGGAAAGATTTTCCGATCCGCTGGAGTATGAAAAAGTTAAAAACATTTATGTCCTGCGCAAGGAAATGCTGGCGAACACGAAAGAAAACCTGAAGATACTGCATCCCCTGCCCAGGGTAAATGAAATTGACCGGGATGTGGATGACAGTCCCAAAGCTTATTATTTTGAGCAGGCTCTGAACGGCGTTTATGTCAGACAGGCCATTATTTCATCCATTCTGGACGTGTTATAACCTGAAAAAATATGGAAAAAGCCAAACAACTCAGTGTAAGCGCTATTAAAAACGGCACGGTCATTGATCATATTCCGGCAGACAGTCTGTTTACCGTAATCACCATCCTTGGTCTGGAGCACATCTCCAATCAGATCACTTTCGGCACCAACCTGGAAAGCAAGAAATTCGGAAAGAAAGCGATCATCAAAGTCTCGGAGGTGTATTTTACCGAAGAGGAAATCAACAAGATTGCGCTGGTGGCACCCGCCGCCCGTTTAAACATCATCCGCAACTATGAAGTCGTTGAAAAACATGAGTTGACCCTCCCCGATAAGATAGAAGGGATTGCCCGGTGTTTCAACCCAACCTGCATTACGAACCATGAGCCTATCAAAACACGGTTCAGCATTATCTCTCAGAAACCCTTGCGCCTGAAATGCCATTATTGTGAGAAAATCACGGACGAAGAACACCTTACCATCATCTGATACGGTCTATCGAGCGTATCAGTAATTCATCTCTCCGTATACTCCGAAAAGCCAGCCAGGTAAATATCACACTTATAAAGGGAAACAACAGCGTCACCTTGTAATAAACCTGCGCAGAAAGCTCTCCTTTGATATAAAAGATATAATAAGCCATCAGGATCAGCATTCCCACGATTAGCAGCATATTAAATACACAAAGCCGCATCTGGAGCATCCGGTTCTTAAATAAAAAGATACTGACCAGGGACAGGACCGGGACCATTATTATCAGGATCTGCAGGGGCAAAATATTTATCACCATATTTGCGTCCTGCTGACCGTATATACCGGAGAAATCAAAAACATAGGATACAGCCTCCGGATCGATAAAGGTAGCATAGGGAAAAGCAAACATAAGAGATAAAAACATGAGGGCCAAAATCAGGAAAAGAGTCTGAATACGTTGGATCATGACGGTAATATTTTATGCTGGCACAAAGGTACTAAGTTCTGTTTTTCCTGAAACTCTGAAAGTCGAGATAATATAAAATTTTCAGGGAAAAACTGTTAACCTGTGGGGAAGCAAGCACGTTTCCCACATTTCCTAAATAGCTTTTCTCCAAGCGGTCACTGTAGGTATAAATGGCATTTTTCCATACCATGGACATTTCACTGCCCGGCGCAAAACGCCAGACAAAATCCATATCGATATTAAAGGAGTTGTAGTTAATGTTTCCGGGGTCTTTATCATCTATTTCCGTCAAGGTTCCGTCAGGATTCAGGTAATAGCTATCTCCGGTATAATTCACCTGGGACCAGTAGTGCCGCATGCGGAATGACAAGTAGATATTTCTGGTAAAAATATAGCTAGTGGAGAGTGTATTGGAGATTGTTTTTATATTTCTCATTCCAAGCCAGACAGAGTCGTTTTCACTGTTTCGGCCTATGTATCCGATATCCCTGTTTTTCCGGTTATACTCCATGTCAAAAGCCAGTTGAAAGCGTTGGCTCACCCTGTAGTTGGGAGATACGCTAAATCCCCATGATCTTTTCTCATACTTTGTGAATTCGGACGAAGCATTAAAGCGTGTCCTGAAATAGAACGGCTTATTCCTGTCACTCATCAGCCAGAGATACATATCCCCTTTCGGTCCTTTATGGAAATACCGGCCCGGAACACGGGGTTCAAAATAATCGTCTTTTCCCCACGGGGCATATCTCAGGTTACCAGCGGTATACCAGTAGTTTTTAAATTGGGTAAAGGACTGTAAAGAAAACTGGAACTCAGAGAAAGCTCTGGGATTATAGATCCCTGTGTATTCAAAATTCAGTTCATTGCGTGAGCTGAGCAATATTCCCCTGGGTTTATACATATTATAACTAAAGGCCAATTCATGGGATATTTCATTGTTATGGCGCAGATATCCCATGTCGTTAGGGTCGTAGGTATCACTCATAATCCCCACAGAATATTCCACGCGGTATGCGCCTCCCGTTTTCCCTGCTTTCATCGCAATTCTATGACCCAATTCGGTATCCAGTGAATCGAAATACTTCTGGCTCAAGGCGGCCTGCCCTCCGATGGAATACATATTGCTCTTATCTTTAAAGAGAAAATCGGTTGCGGTCACATTCGCAGTATAATTATAGAGGTCTTTGTCAGCAAAGCGGTAAACATTGGTATTTTCCAGGCTCACATAAGAATTGTTTTTAAGACTCTGATCCAGCACCAGCATATTATAGTTGGCCACCGGCTGGGTACGGATTCTTCTTTCTTCTCCTGTTTCATTGTTTTTTACTCTGGCATACATATTCTGGGTAACGGCATTGAAAAACCCGATCCCCAGTCCATGTTTGTTTCGCCCCGATATTTTGGAGGCATTGATCAACTGGGTTTCTTCCGGGTTATACACTATGGTTTCATCCGGATTCAACTTATCATATACATTGTTTCGTTCTACCGGCTTTCCTCCCACCCGTCGCGAATAAAAGATATTTCCCTTATTAAACAACTCGGTTCCTTCCGTAAAAAACTGTCGTTTTTCATTATACTTAACCTCGAAGGGAGAAAGATTCAATATTTTATCATCGGACTGCACCTGACCGAAATCGGGAATCAGGGTCATATCCAGGGTAAAACTTTCGTTAATCCCGTAGCGCAGGTCCAATCCGCCGTTATAGGTATTGCTCCAGCTACCTGTTTCAGAAGCATGTTCAAGGTATCCGGACACATAAGGGGTCACGGAAAGACGCAAAGGAGGGTCGATGGAGTGTATGCCGGAGAGATTGCCCAGATAATTAAAGGTATTGCCCACCTCGCGGTTGACCATATTCCAGGAAGAGTATTCCTGGTAGCGCCTTATTTCCCGCCAGAAGTTAATCCCCCAGGTAGTTTCCTTTCCGGCTTTGGGAAAGCGCAAGGCCGAATAAGGAATTTTCATTTCGACCGTCCATCCGTTGTCATTGATTTTCACTGCGCTGTACCAAACGGCATCCCAGTTAATATCCCGGCCATGTCGTGAGGAAGGGTTGCGTTTCATATCTGTTTTCACCCCGGAAGCCGACACTTTGAAAGACTCTCCATTCACCCCATCATGAAAAGGATTCAGATCGACGGAGAAATTATCAGCCCTTATTCCCCTGTCCGCATCACGTTTTCCGAGTTCACGATAGATACTATCGGGATGCGGATCATACATAAAGGCAGATATATATAAGGCTTTATCATCGTACACCACCCTTACCTGCGTGGGAAAAGTAGCCGGTTTTCCGTTGTAAGGAGCATATTGTACAAAATCGTCCGCTACGGGCGCCTGTTCCCAGGCAGGATCATCCAGGACCCCGTCAATTTTCGGAGGAATCCTGATTTTTACCGCAGTTAACGTTTTGCGCGTTTCCTCGGGGTTAATCCCTGTCCCATAGAGATACGGCACATATGCGGCAAATAACACGATCCCTATAAAAACCCGTATTCTTCTCATAATCTTCTCTTCAAACTTCATTTTTATATGACAATGCCGGGAATGATTTTATTCCCTCATGCCATATTTTTATTAACTTTGGGCTTTTCTAAATGAAAACGCAAAAGTAATATAAAAACCACAATACAGATGATAAAACAAGGGTAAAATCATCCTTTGACAAAATCTGTAATTTGATAAGCATGGCTGCATAAAGGAGATTTTAACAACATGAAAAAGATATTTGAACCCTCAGAGCTCATACTGGACCCGGAAGGATACATCTACCATCTGCACATAAAACCCGGGGATATAGCCGACCGGATCATCCTGGTAGGAGACCCCGGCAGGGTCCCGCTGGTATCTTCCTTTTTTGATACGATTGAGGTAAAGAAACAGAATCGCGAGTTTGTAACTCATACGGGTTTTTTACGTAAAAAACGTGTTTCGGTTCTTTCAACAGGTATAGGAACAGATAATATTGATATTGTGATGAATGAACTGGATGCACTGGTCAATATTGATTTTGAGAACCGTACCTTAAAAAAAGAACGGAAATCGCTGACCCTGGTCAGAATAGGTACTTCCGGTTCTCTGCAGAAAGAGATCCCCCTTAACTCTTTTTTATTGAGTCGCAAAGTCATCGGCTTTGACGGGATGCTGCATTTTTATGCAGGCCTGGACCGTTACAATGATGTATCCTTTGCAAATTCTTTTATGAAAGGCGTAGAATGGCCTGAATTCTGGAATACGCCTTATGTGATAAATGCCCGGAAAGACCTGGTGGACTTAATGTCGGGAGAAAAAGTCGTGGAGGGGATTACCATTTCAGCACCCGGATTTTACGGGCCACAAGGCAGAACATTAAGGATCCCGCTGGCCGACAAAGACATGAATCATAAGATTGAAAGTTTTTCATATCATAGAGAAAAAATAACCAACTATGAAATGGAAAGTTCCGCATTATACGGGTTATCGGAAATGCTGGGACACAAAGCCATCACGCTTTGTGCCATCATAGCCAACCGTGTAACCAAAGAAGCCAACGACCATTATGAGCCGTTAATTAAAAGTTTAATCGAATATGTTTTAAACAAATTAACCGCTTAAAGCCATGGAAAGAAAAGAAAAAGAAAAAGAAAACGAGAAAATAAAAGCTTTGATCCAACTGCTCGATGATCCTGACCTGACCATATTCGAAGAAGTTTCCAAATACCTGATTGACATCGGGGAAGATGCGATTCCTCATCTGGAAAAAGAGTGGGAAATTTCTTTCAATGATCTCGTGCAGGAAAGGCTGGAATCGATCATACAGAGTATTCAGCTTAACACGCTGAAAGAAGAATTATACCAGTGGTTGCATGAAGAACAGCCCAGTCTGCTCAAAGGGGCCTACCTAATTGCCAGGACCCAGTACCCGGAACTGCATTATCTGCCCCTGGAGGAGAAAATCGAAGAAATAAAAAAAGATGTATGGCTGGAACTGAATGAGAACCTGACAGCCCTGGAAAAAGTACGGATCATCAACCATATATTATACGATCAGTACAAACTGGGGCCCAACAAAGGCGATTATTTCTCGCCCCAGAACAACTATATAAATGTGGTTCTGGAGAGCAGAAAAGGAAATCCGGTTTCCATTGCCATTATCTATGAAGAAATTGCACGACGGCTAAATCTTCCGATCAGGGGGGTAAATCTTCCGGGTCAGTTTATCCTTGCTTATGTTGATCCTTATGTAGTAACCAGTCAGAAACCTGTTACCGGACCCGAAGATATCCTTTTCTATATCAGCATGGTACAAAAAGGATCGGTGATGGGGATCCGGGAGATCGAAGCTTACCTGAAACAATTGAACAATACCCCCCTGGAACCACAGTATTACCTGCCTTGTTCCCCGACGGAGACCATTGGACGTATGGTGAACAATCTGATCTTTGCTTCCAAAAAACACAATCTTCCCGAAAAAGCGATACTGTATAAGGATCTTCTGGATTTTATCCGAAAGAACAGGCTGTAGGGCTAAATGAATTACCTGAATACAAAAACTTCACGCATCCCGAAAATGAAATCATCCGGAAAGAATCCATATCTGAAAATAGCTTTGACCCTTTTACTGGGGGGGTTGTTAACTCAAAAACTGCCGGCCAAACAGCCTCCGCGTTTGGTGGTTATGTTTTACAATACGGAAAATCTGTTTGACACCCTCAACGATCCGTTCACCCGGGATGATGAATTCACTGCGGCAGGAAAACTACACTGGACACCGGATCGCTATGAAAAGAAAATCAGGGATATCGCCAGAGTCATAACAGATGTAGCGCCAAAAGGCTTACCTGATATTGTAGGGCTCAGTGAAGTTGAAAACAGGGCTGTGCTGGAAGAACTTATCCATACGGGAAAATTACGAAAAGAAGATTACGGCATTGTTCATGAAGACAGTCCTGACCTGCGGGGCATTGATGTGGCTTTGCTATATAAGAAGGAATCGTTTCATTATCTGGAGCACCGTTCCATTCCGATTCATTTTCCGCGGGACACCATGAAAGTAAGAGACATCCTGTATGTCAAAGGCAAAGCCGGAGGAGAGATCTTTCACATATTCGTAAACCACTGGAAGTCCAGAAGCGGCGGACAGAAGGCTACGGAACAGAAACGGGTGTTTTCTGCCGTGGTATTGCGCCGCACCATTGACTCCATCCTCACTTTTAACCCCGGCGCACACCTCCTGATCATGGGGGACTTCAATGACGAGCCCACCAATATGAGCATCATGCAAGTGCTGAACGCCACGGACAAACGCAAGAATACCGGACCCCGGGATCTTTACAATCTGATGTATGACATGCATAACCTGCATGACACCGGTACCTACAGTTATAAGGGCCACTGGAACATGCTGGATCAGATCATCGTTTCCTACAATCTCCTACAGGAACAAGATAAGAAAGGATGGCATACCGGTTACGAAGGTGGTCATATCTTTTCAGAGGAATGGATGCTTTATGATAATCCCAAAGCCGGTATGAAAGTGCCCAACCGGACGTATGGAGGGCCCAACTATTATGGAGGGGTAAGTGATCATCTCCCGGTCTTTTGTGTCTTCACCAAGCTCCCACCGGGAAAGAAAAAATAAGATCATCATTTAATCACGGGAGTGTTTTACTATGGAATTCAAACTGGTTTCGGATTTTGTTCCCACGGGGGATCAGCCGGAAGCCATACGGCAACTGTCCGAAGGCATCCGTCAGGGTAGCCGCTATCAGACGCTCCTGGGGGTAACGGGATCGGGAAAAACATTCACGATTGCCAATGTGGTGGCGGAAGTACGGAAACCCACGCTGGTGCTCAGCCATAATAAAACCCTCGCTGCCCAGTTGTACAGTGAATTCAGGCAGTTTTTCCCGGAAAATGCCGTGGAGTATTTCGTGTCTTATTATGATTATTACCAGCCGGAAGCGTACCTGCCCGTAACGAATACCTATATTGAGAAAGACCTTTCCATCAATGATGAAATTGAAAAACTCAGGTTAAGCACTACCTCCACCCTTTTATCCGGCCGCCGGGATGTCATTGTGGTTTCTTCCGTATCCTGCCTGTATGGTATCGGAAACCCCGATGACTTTTACCGGCAGACCGTTCATGTTTATACCGGTGAAAAGATCAGCAGAAATGTCTTTTTGCGACAACTGGTAGACGGGCTCTATGCCCGCAACGAAACGGATTTTCCGAGAGGGACTTTCCGGGTCAGGGGGGATACGGTAGATGTGCATCTGGCGTATGGTGACAAAGGATACCGCATGATCTTCTGGGGCGATGAGATCGAAAAGATAGAGGTTTTCGATCCCCTGAACGGAAAAATGCTGGAAACGGCCGAAGCAGTAACCATCTACCCTGCCAATATCTTCATCACCTCCAAATCACGGATGGAGCAGGCTCTTTTCATGATCGAGCAGGATATGCACCGGCAGGTGGAATTTTTTAAGGATATCGGAAAACATGAAGAAGCGGCACGTCTCAAACAAAGGGTCAGTTACGATCTGGAGATGATCCGGGAACTGGGATATTGCAGCGGCATAGAGAATTATTCCCGTTATTTTGACGGACGGGACCCCGGATCCCGTCCTTTCTGCTTGCTGGATTATTTTCCCGAAGATTTTCTGACGGTAATCGATGAGAGCCATGTTACCCTTCCGCAGATACGTGCCATGTACGGGGGGGATCATTCCCGCAAACAGGTGCTGGTAGACTATGGATTCAGGTTACCGGCAGCCATAGACAACCGTCCGCTTAAGTTTGAAGAGTTTGAAGCGCTGACGGGACAAACCATCTATGTAAGTGCCACCCCGGCGGACTATGAGCTGGCCAAAACCGGAGGAGTGATTGTCGAACAGCTGATACGCCCCACCGGCATACCCGATCCGGCCATTGAAGTTAGGCCCAGCCTGAACCAGATCGACGATCTCCTGGCCGAGATCCGTGCCAGGATTGAAAAGAACGAGCGCATTCTGGTCACCACGCTGACCAAAAGGATGGCCGAAGAATTATCGGCATATCTTGCACGACTGAATATCCGCACCCGTTATATTCATTCGGATATAGACACCCTGGAAAGGGTGGAGATCATGGACGGATTGCGGAAGGGAACCTTTGATGTCCTGGTAGGCATCAATCTGTTGCGGGAAGGGCTGGATCTGCCGGAAGTCTCCCTGGTGGCTATCCTGGATGCCGACAAGGAAGGTTTTCTGCGGTCGGAACGTTCCCTTACGCAGACCGCAGGCAGGGCCGCACGTCATCTCTCCGGGAAAGTGATCATGTATGCCGATAAGGTAACCGACTCCATGCAGAAAACCATAGATGAGACCCGCCGGAAACGGGAAAAACAGCTCCGTTACAACCGGGAAAAGGGTATTACGCCCCGGCAGATCGTAAAAACAGGCGACAGCATCATGGCAGGCATTCAGCTAAAGACAGGCCAGAAGGCTTATGCGGGTGCGGGAGAAGAAAGCGGGGTAAACCTCGCTGCCGACCCGGTGGTTCGCTATATGGACAGAAAGGCCCTGGAGAAAGCCATCGAAAAAACACGTAAGGCCATGGAAGAAGCTTCCGCCAAACTGGATTTCATTGAGGCAGCGCGTTACAGGGATGAACTGGCGGAACTGGAAAAGTTAAAAAAACCCCTGCCGTGACCGGCAGGGGTTTTAGTTACGTTACATCCAACATGTTTTTAGCCCAAATACGATTTCAACAGTTTGCTGCGGGAGGTATGGCGAAGGCGCCGGATGGCCTTTTCCTTGATCTGGCGGACACGTTCCCGTGTCAGTCCGAATTTCTCTCCGATTTCTTCCAGGGTCATCTCCTGCACACCGATTCCGAAGAATAATTTGATGATGTCCTTTTCACGTTCGGTAAGCGTAGCCAGCGCCCGCTCAATTTCGCGTGTGAGGGATTCATTCATCAGATTTTTGTCGGCGTTGGGAGAATCATTGTTGGGCAGCACGTCCAGGAGGCTATTGTCCTCGCCTTCAACAAAAGGAGCGTCCACAGACACATGACGGCCCGACACTTTCAGGGTGTCCGACACCTTTTCCCTGGGCAATTCCAGTGCATCTGCCAGTTCTTCCGTGGAAGGGGTTCTTTCGAACTGCTGCTCAAACTTGGAAAAAGCCTTGTTGATCTTATTCAGCGATCCTACCTGGTTAAGCGGCAGGCGCACAATACGGGATTGTTCAGCCAGAGCCTGTAAAATCGACTGACGGATCCACCAGACCGCATAAGAGATAAACTTAAATCCGCGTGTTTCGTCAAATTTTTCAGCGGCTTTGATCAGACCCAGGTTTCCCTCGTTGATCAGATCCGGCAAGCTAAGGCCCTGGTTCTGGTATTGTTTTGCCACAGATACGACAAAACGCAGGTTTGCCCTGGTAAGCTTTTCCAGTGCCTCGCGGTCTCCTTTTTTGATCCGCTGTGCCAATTCAACTTCTTCTTCCACGCTGATAAGTTCCTCTTTACCAATCTCCTGCAAGTACTTATCCAAAGAAGCACTTTCTCTGTTGGTAATGGACTTCGTGATTTTTAATTGTCTCATAGTTGTCCCTCAAATCTTTGGTACAAAATTACGGCTTTATCTGTTAAAACACAAGTTAATTATAATAATCAGGTCTCATCCAGGCCGGAAGACCTGATGAGACCTGCATTTCAGCTTACTATTTTGATCGTCATCCTCTGAATTCATAGCTAAAATACGTTCCGTTGGGTTGTATTCCTTCAATGGACCGGATGTCATTTCCGCTTCCCAGCGTATCAAACACATCTTTGGGGGTGCGCATGGGTTTTCCGTTTATGCTTATGATGATAAACCCTTTCCGTATGCCGATATCCATAAATTTTCCCGGTTTAATGTCCGTTACTTTCACCCCGTAATTTATTCCCAGATGCTTCATCTCTTTATTGGAGATGGTTTCGAATTTTGCGCCGTTCACAAAATCCGAAGCTTTTACCAAAGCGGCAGCACCTTGTAAATTACGTAAAGTAACTACAAATTGTTGCGTTTTACCTTTTCTTTTTATTAAAACATTTACTTTGTCTTTCGGCCGGTAGAGGCTGATCTCTTCCTGCAGTTCTGCCGATGAATTTACGTTCACCCCGTTAATGGCCAGGATGACATCTCCGGCTTTGATACCGGCTTCATCCGCGGCGCCGCCTTTGACGACATCGGCAATGTACACTCCTTCAATCTTATTCAGGTGTTTTTCTTTTACCAGGTCAGCGGTAACATCCTGTATTTGTATCCCCATAACAGCCCGTTGCACCTGGCCGTATTCTTCCAGATCGGTAACGACTTTTTTGACGATATCTGCCGGGATGGCAAACGAGTACCCCGTATATCCACGGGTTGGAGAAATAATCGCGGAGTTTATTCCAATCAGTTCTCCTTTCAGATTTACGAGGGCCCCGCCGCTGTTTCCCGGATTCAGGGCAGCATCGGTCTGCAAATAGGATTCGATCCTGTACTTCTGATCGCCCAGGATACCCAGATTTCTTCCTTTGGCACTGATGATGCCGGCTGTCACGGTAGATGTCAGATTAAAAGGGTTTCCGATAGCCAGTACCCAGTCCCCGAGACGTACCTTATTCACATCGCCGAAAATCAAATAAGGAAGATGATCTGCTTTGATTTTCAGCAATGCCAGATCAGTGGTAGGATCCGTACCCACCAGCTCGGCCTTGAAGGTTCTCTTATCATCCAGGGTCACCTGTATTTTCTGCGCATCTTCCACCACATGGTTATTGGTTACAATGTAACCGTCCGGTGAAATGATCACGCCCGAGCCAAAACCCAGTACCGGTTGTTTCTGAGCGCCCCGGTCCCCATAAAAGAAATAATAGAACGGATTGGTGGAATAAGTTTCCACTTCCATCTCTGTTTTCACATGAACCACGGCTTTCACGCCATTCTCGGCGGCCGTATTAAAATCCGATTGTGTCGGTGTATTTCCGGCAGGAAGATTTATAAAACTTACCTGCTGGGCCTTTTCTATGCTATTCCCCCGGGGGATAGATGAAGGCTCTTTGTAAAAAACAAGGAACAGTAAAGACACTCCCAGAAATCCACCTAATAACCCCATCATAAGGGATCCTAATATTCTTTTGTTTTTCATGACAAAATGTTTTTAAGTTAGTTTTATATCCATTAAATTAGCATCGTTGTGTCCATTTTCAAATATCATGCCTTTTCAGGTTTATCCCTATTGGCATATGCAAAGATAACGAACAAATAACCAGTATGTTTCGACTGCAGGCTCCCTTAACATATTTTAACGAATACTGCCACCGATGAGGTTCTTTTTCGCAAAATACCAGGGAACAGGCAATGACTTTGTCATGGTGGACAACCGTAAACAGGGATTTATCCCGGATGAGAAAGCGGTAGAAGCCCTGTGCCACAG
>JANTHB010000048.1 GCA_024762655.1 Bacteroidales bacterium | reverse complement strand
GAAAAATCCATAAATATAGATATGCTCGTATTCCGGGAACGCTTTTTTCTTTTTCCTGAAAATAGAGAATTATTAAAAACCCACAAAGATATTTTTTACCGGACAGATATGTAGGATTTTATGATACTGTATGCTACCTGAATGCTACCTGTTTTTATTCCGGGTGCTACCTGAATGCTACCTGTATTTTTTGTCATAGCCCGTAACCCGTCATACTTTTAATCCAATGAAAAAATTCCTGGAAACTACCGATGATACGAATATTCTCATTTTTACGAGCCGGCATGAGATATATTTTACGGCTTCCTCTGTGATCAAACAAGGGTTGTTAACCATAGAGAATATGGATGAAACAATCATAATCCAAAAAATACTATCCAATACGAATCATGAACATGTGGTCGTTCCGGATGACATTAAAATAGTGATTATCAGGATTCTATCCGATGAAATTAATTATGAAAAAATATTGAGATTATAATATTTAATAACCGAACACTTAAAATTCCGGGTATCTGTTTATTCTTTAAATGATCATTAAAAACCTTATCCTCCATGAAAAAGTTTTCCCTTTTTACCGGTTTCCTTTTCGCTACTTTTTCCCTGATGGCACAAACCAACATCGGGGGAGCCTTTAACAGCAATACAGCCCTTACTGCGGCCAACAGTCCATACATTGTTACCGATAACATCACCGTTAATGCCGGTATTACCCTGACCGTTGAGCCGGGGGTTGAACTGAGATTTAACAGTGGAAAACACATTGTGGTATATGGCTCAATGGAAGCCACCGACGCTACCTTCACTGCCAACAACAGCACCGCCGAAGGGTTCTGGGACGGGTTGTATGTAGGATATGAATATGGTAACGATTACGGGAACATCTCTCTGGATCATTGTCATCTGGTGTATGCCCAATCAATTCGCGTCAGAAAAGGAACCCTTACACTGACAAACAACATGCTGATAGAAAATTTCAGCAGTTACGGGGTAAATGTTTATACGGACGGAAGCCTGAATCTTGAACAGACTACCATCAGGGGCTGTTCTTATCCGGTATATTTTAGTGGAAACGGGCAGTGGAATACGGGGGACAATCTCACGCTTACCGGCAATGACCATGATTATATTTACCTCAATTTCCGGGATATCAATAATACGTTAGTCTGTAAAAATACGGGCATACCGTATTATTATGATTCCGAGCTGCGTATCACTACCGGGGGGTTGCTTTATCTGTATCCCGGCGTTTCTTTTCTGGGGAGCAAGGATGCCTGGATCAATGTCAACGGAAAGCTGAAAGCCCTGGGAGTCGCTGCCGATTCTGTCGTCTTCGATCATGAACCTTCGTATGATTACTGGCAGGGGATCAATATCCGGGAAGCAGTGGATACCGCATGTGTCATGACTTATTGCAAGTTTACCGGCGCCAGATATTCCTATTATAATCAAAGAAACAGTGAATTGCCCAGATGTGCTGTAGAGGTCATAAAAAGTTCGCCTGTTTTTGAGCATTGCCTGTTCACCGGAAACCGTTACAACTTGGTGGTCACAGGACAGGCATTCCCCGTTTTTTCCGATAGTAAATTCATGCCCTCTGTTTACGAAGGGGCACAGACACTGAATATCAATATGGATATGAATGCCGGACCGGTTTTCAACAACTGCTCGGTGGATTTTAACAACAGCGAAGGCCGGGCCCTCGGCATCATAGGATCCACCGTGTATCACGATGCCCATCTACGCCAGGTGTCTTTCACGGATCTCGATAACATTACCTTTACCCTCGAAGGGAATGTTGTGGTTCAGGATACGGCTTCTCTTATCATTGATCCGGGCATTGTGATCAAGTGTAAAGACAATGATTATTACCTCTCGGCCAACGGACCTCTGACAGGTATCGGAACAGAGACAAACCCCATTGTTTTTACCCATATCAACGATGACAATTACGGAAATCCGGGTGATACCTACAATGACGGAACAAGTTCAATTTCGTCCAGCACCTCCGGACGTGTTTTCCTGAATAGTACCGCTCCCTCTCATCTGAAATACTGGAAGATCCTGTATGCAGGACGGGGAGACAGTTATTATTCCATCACACTGAGAAACAATAACATTCTTGAGAACTGCGATATCAGAAACACCTACCGGGCCATTTTATTTTCCGGCAATGCCCGGATCCTGAATAATTATTTTGAGAACATCTCTTATTTTCCCCTGGCACGCGAGATGAATGACGGAAGCCCGGTTCTTCTGGGAAATAGTTTCTCGGCTATCGGATACCTGGGGGTTTATATCGATAAGTTTCTGGGAGGCACGTACGCTTTTGGAGGACTGGATTTTGCCGGACATACGAATCTTGCCTATATTATTGACAATACCATGACCGTTCCGGCAAATGCTGACGTGTCTTTGTTACCCGGAACGGTGTTCAAATTTCGGGAATATTATGGAAAAATTGTTGTTCACGGAGGGCTGAAGGCACAAGGAGAGGAAAACGAAAGGATCATCTTCACATCCCTGTATGATAACTCCGTTTCAGGCAATACCAACTTCAACGGGGGTGACGATCCCACTAATCATAAATGGTCGGGGATGGAATTTGCCGGAGACTCCCATGACAGCATAAATATGCTCTCTCATTGTGAGGTAAGATATATACGTAACGGTATCAGTATCAGTGATTGCAAACTAAACATGCAGAAGGTAACCGTAAATTTTTCGGATAATTTTGGGGTGATGATTTATGGAGACGCCAATCCCTTTATTACGCAGTGTGCTTTCAACAACCTGAATGAAGCTCCGGTACACATGGATATGTTTTCCAATCCCGTTTTCTCAGGCAACACCACCGCCAATGTGGCTCAGTTGGGGATCAGCCTGAACGGAGGCACCGTCAGCGGCACGGTCCCGGTCAGAAGCTTTGCCGGGTATGATACCATTACCTACCTGGTCAATGAAAACATACGTGTGGATGACCAGCTAACCATTCCGTCCGGATTGGTCTTCAAGAGTGATAACGGCGCTTATTTCGATATCTATGGCAGGCTCACGGTGGCAGGAACAGTTGATAAGCCTGTTGTTTTTACGACCGTACGGGATGATGCATTCGGTAAGCCGGGAGATACCGAACAAAACGGGTCCGTATCAGTAACCAATCAGGGATGCCGCATTATTTTCAGGGATCAGTCTGATGACAACAGTTCCATAGATCATGCGATCTTCCGGTATTCACGATACTATGGGATATCCACCACGGATGCTTCCCCCCTTATCACACATAGCATTTTTTATAAAAATGAGAACTATGCTCTTGGTCTCAGCGGATCCAGTGCCCCGGCTATCCGTTTCTGTACCTTTGAAGATGTTCCCTTTCCTCTGTCGGTGTCTATCCTGGCTTTTCCTTCAGCAGAAAGTGACAATCTGTTAATCGGAACTACCGGCAGGGGTGTTCTGGTGAAAGACAATGAAACACTCACTCAGAATGCTACGCTCGGGAAAAGAAATTTTGCCGGTATAGCCAATATCCCGTATATCTTCAATCGCTACACCATTGGCACCAGCGCTGTGTTGACTATTTCTCCCGGTGTGGTTTGTAAATTCATGCAGAACGGATACCTGACGGTCCGTAACGGTTTGATTGCCGACGGAGGCAGCACGCCTGACAGCATCATTGTCTTCACCTCCGACCGGGATGATTTCTACGGGGGGGATACCTATGGGGATGGCGATGCTCTCACGGCAACCGATCACTGGTGGAGAGGTATTTATTTTCCGGGTGAATCCATCGATGCTTCGTGTCTTATGGATAACTGCGTCATAAAGAATGCTTCGTATCACTATTCGGACAATGTCCACAGCTATAATCGTGCTGGCATTACCCTTGATAACGCTTCGCCCACGATACACAATTGCCTGTTCACAGATGATTTCTGGGGGATCCTGGTGAGAAATACTTCTGTGCCCGATATTGACCGTTGTGATTTTTCAGGCTGTGATCCCGCGCACGGTTATGCAATCTGGAATGAAACAGGTACGGTAGAGATAACGGCAGAATATTGCTGGTGGAATGATGATACCGGTCCGTGGCAACCTACACTCAATCCTGACGGAAAAGGAGAAAGGGTCTCCGGCCATGTGGATTTCGATCCATGGATCACCCATCCCTCTATTCCGGTAACGGGGGATGTAAGCCTCAATGGTGAAGTAATGCCCTATGATGCCTCGCTGGTCCTGCAGCATACCGTGGGTAACATTACATTGAACGCTTCGCAACAGGCAGTGGCGGATGTGTCAAAAGACGGCAGTATCTCCGCGTACGATGCCTCCCTGATCCTGCAATATACCGTGGGGTTGATCACCGGATTCGACCAGGGAGGGAAGAAATCATCCTTTACAGGCGACCTGGTTACCATAACGATTCCCTCCGGTACACTGTCCCCTGAAACCACTGATTTCGAAGTGCCTGTTATACTAACCACTTCGAAAAGCATCAAATCGCTGGAGATGATTTTTTCATCCAACTCCGGACACCTGACGTTTACCGGATTGAAATCGGACAATTTGCCTGCCGGCATTATGAATGCCACCGGTTACAAGGAAGATGACGGAAGTATCCGGATAGCCCTGACATCCGCCTATGATCTTAACCTGACGGAAAATCGAATCATTCTGACCTTCAGGGTGAAAAATCCGGAAATCAACGAGTCGGTTATTGCACTGAAACAAATTAAGGGTAACGAGACGGAAGAACAGGGATTGTCAGACGTTTTAACCATTTATACCGGTGATGCTGTCACCGGCATGGAAGAAACAGGTATTCGCCGGATAAAATTATACAGCAGGGACTCACGGATTGTGGCTGGCCTGGAATTATTGTCAAAACAACCGGAGCTGGTGATTACGGTTTATGATCTAAGTGGCCGGAGGACCAACCGGCTGATCCTCCGGAACACTCCGGCAGGACTGCATGATTTTACTTTCTCTCCGGAAGAAAACGGCAGACAGTATTCCCACAAACTATATATCGTAACCATTCGTGGCCAGGGCTTTAACATTACCGGGAAAATTGTTTTACGGTAAAGTTAACCCGGAGGATCCGCTTTCTGCAAGGGAGCCTCTATAAAATCCTGCGTGATGAAAAAACCACTTCATATAATCATGATTACCGGAGTTCTCCTGCTGACAACATGGGGCTTTCCGGGCATGGCACAGAACGGTACTCCCGGGTTTAGTCTTTCGGGAGCCACGGTCACTGAAAAAGATACGTTCACGGTAACCATTCAGGCAGACTCCGTTCTTACCGGGAAGTCTGTCTTTTCCTACCGTTTTTATCTTACCTACTCTCCAGCCTATTTTGAATTTATCGGTATGCCAGGTACGGGGAATGTACTATCGTCATGGGGAGCGCCTTCCCTGAACAGTGCGCATGAGGGTGTTCTCATTCTGGCCGGGGCGGGCTCATTGCCACTGACAGGAAACGGAGACATGATACATCTTCGGTTTATATCCAGGCGACCGGGTGATGCTTCCATCAGCTTTCATACTACGGAGAGCTATCTGAATGAACGGAATCCCGAAGCGCTGTTTACAAATACGGTCATACATGCTGCTGCCAGGTCTTATCCTGATATTTTTCCGGATCAGCAACAAATGATTGTCGGTGATGAAACGGAAATGGGTGTGAACGGCGGGACAGGCCCTTATGTATTTTCGGTTGAAGATACTTCCGTAGCCGTCATCACGTCCGGAAACAGGGTGCGGGCCACAGGGGCCGGCAAAACACGTATCAGGGTTACCGATGCCAGAGGGGACATATCGATTACTTCCGGTTTTTTTGATATTAGGGCAATAAGCACAAACCTGGAGACATCCACCGTCTGGCCTGCCGATACTTTTTATTTACCGGTAAAGATTAATATTGCTCCGGGAACCGTTGTTTACTCCGGTCATATCGAGCTGACCTTTGACGGCGGGTTGTCAGGTCTTGCAGGAGATATCCTGCCAGGGGATTTCAATATCCTGACCGAAAACAATGTCAGCAGCGGGAAGATGATACTTTCTTTTGCCTCATCACAGGGCATTAACGGTAGCGGGATCCTGTGCTATCCTGCTTTCCGTGCCAACAACAGCGGCAACCGGGTGATCCGTTTCGGGGAGATGCATTTTAATGAGACCCTTGCCGGCTTACCGCTCCGGACGACTTACTACGTTACGGTCCAGGCCCTGCCTGAGCTTGTGCTCTCACCCAATTCCGCTACCCTAATGTGGGGAGACAGCCGGAAAATAAGCGTTGTCAACGGAATCCCTCCCTACACGTATCATGTTTCCGATGAATCCCTGGCAACCATCGATGCACAGGGGAATCTGACAGCCCTGTCCGGAGGGACCATTGCCGTCGCGGTCACTGATGTTCACGGTGCTACAGGCACCAGCAATACTTTTACCCTACTTGATAATAGGGTTACCATTGTAAATACCGACGGGGTGGCAGATCAAGAGACCCGGGTGCCGGTGCTCACCTCTGCCCTGCCATCAGGTAAGGCGGTTTACGGATATGATTTTACCGTTGCTTTTGACAACACCGATCTTGATTTTATCCGTATGGATCCACCCGGCGACAACAGCGGTGTGATCACGCAGTCGTCATGGCAGGGGTCCACGGTTCATGTTTCCGGAGCTTCCTCCCGGGGCATTGAGTCGGGACTTCTGGGATTCCTGGTTTTCCGTATGAAGAACGATTTCCCTCTGGATGCCGTTAGTCCTGTCATTTTCAATGCTTTTTCGGCCAATGAACGTACGCTTATTTCCTCTTTGGTAAACGGATCCGTTCATCGTGTTGACCAGGTCAGTTACAGGCCTGTAGCCAATGCCGGCGATGATATCAGCCTTACGGAAGGCACTTCCGGCTATCTGGACGGCAGTGGTTCTTTTGATTATGACGGCGATTCACTTACCTGGGCCTGGCATACTCCTGCAGGCATTACCCTGGATGACACCACTTCTTCCAGACCCCGGTTTACGGTACCCTGGGTAAATGAGAATACCGTTTTTACGGTTACGCTTGTCGTGGGTGATGGCACGGAGACCTCCGATCCCGACCAGGTGACGATCACCGTGCTGCAGGTTAACCATGCTCCCGTCCCGGATGCAGGTACAGACATGAGCTATGCCGAAGGCAGTACCGTATCTCTGGACGGGTCCGCTTCCTGGGATCCCGACGGCGACGCTTTGTCTTACCAGTGGTCATCTCTCGACGGGATTGTTCTGTTCAACCCTACCGGGACGAAACCCTCTTTTATCCTGCCGCAGGTAACAGAAAACACGCCTTATCGTTTTACCCTGATTGTGAATGACGGGGCAGTATCCTCTTCTCCCGACACCGTGATCATTACAAACATACAGGTTGATAAGAAACCCATTGCTTTTGCCGGCGGCGATTTTTCGGTTCAGGAAAACACCCAGACAGCATTGGACGGTTCTCTGTCCTATGACCCGGAAAACCAGCCAATAACGTGGCTGTGGGCGGCTCCGGAAGGAATCACCCTTTCTTCCGACACCCTGTCAAAACCACTGTTTACAGCGCCTTTGGTGCACCGTGATTCCGTCCTCGTTTTTTCACTGGTGGTTAATGACGGCACCCAAAACTCTGCGCCTGACGAAGTTCGTGTTACCATCATCAATCTGGATTCACTCAGTCATGAGAATCTCATTGACAGTGTTATATTGAGCAACCTGGATTCTTTCCGCATTGATACTGCCCGTTCGATTATCACCCTTTACCTGCCGTACGGATATGACATTCGTTCCCTGGCACCTGACTTTGTTATCTCCCGGTCGGCGACTGTACAACCGGCTGCAGGTACGTTGCATGATTTCTCTCTGCCGGTTTATTATACCGTCACGGCCGAGGACGGTTTCACAACCCGGATGTGGCGGGTGGAAGTGTCTGATCCTTTCAGAACCGTCCAACGACCCTTACTGAACGGATGGAACTGGCTCTCTCTGAATGTCAGACCACCGGATATGAATATCAGCAATCTTTTCAGTGCACTCTCTCTTGCCGACATGGACTATATAAAATCATCCGAATACTCGTCTGTCTGGTATGAACAGACAGGATGGTTTGGAAATCTTCAAAATTTCCCGGAGAACAGGATGATCAGATTCAGAAAACAGACCCCTGAAACATTCACGGTTTTGGGAAATGAGATAAACCCTTCGCTCATCCCCGTATCCCTGAATCCGGGATGGAACCATATCGCTTATCTGCTTAGAAACGATGAAGACATTAATGCTGCCATAGATCCGGCAACCATCCCTTCCGGAGAGGTGCTGATCAAGGGAGAAGCAGGCTCGGCCGTTTATTATCCCTCTTCGGGCTGGGCGGGAGAAATGGACTCTCTCAGAATACTGCATGGTTATAACCTGCATGTATCATCTGCCGGAAACCTTCTTTACAGGGCTGCAGCTCCTCATCAGAAAAGCGGAAAAAGGAAAATATATTTACGCAGGGAACTGCTTGCTGCTTACAATCTTTCTCCCTGGCACTATGAGTTTTCCTCTACGATCATTGCGGAGGAAACTTCCCCGGAAGGCCAATCCCTTACCCGGGCAGGAGAGTTACTTCTTGCATACAGGGGAGAGGAATGCAGAGGGATTACTGAAGCAGAATATGTTCCTGTCCTGGACCGGTACGTGTTTATTCTGACCTGTTTCTCCAACCGGAACGAAGAGAATATTTCTTTCCGAATAATATCTTATCCGGAGAAAAAAGAATACGAGACCTGCCTGACAGTCCCTTTCCGGGCTGATGAGATCATAGGAAAACCTATGTTGCCCATGGCCTTGACCACAGAAACGGCCACCGGCATGGCGGGGAAAAAAGTTGCCCCCAACCTGTACCTTTTTCCTAATCCCGTATCTGGATATTTAACCCTCTCTTCATCCGCAATCATAGAACAGGTAACTTTATACAATCTGACAGGCAAAGAAGTTTTCCTGCAACAAACGCATACCGCGACACTCATCATCCCGGTAGATCATCTCCCTCCGGGTATTTATACGGTGGCTGTAAAAACCGGTAATGCCCTGATCATACGTAAAGTAGTGAAAACCTCTAACTAACACAAGAAAATCATCAGTAATGAAAAGATACCAATATATCCCGGCAACACATTTTGAAAACTCTTCAGGGAAAACCGGATTTTATTTACCATGGAAATTTTCTCCTTTCATTTTCCTTTTATGGTTGATGCTTCCCGTAACCCTATTCGGACAATTCAGCCTCCCGGCTATTTCCTCCAACGATCAGTTATCCAAAACCTTTGAGTATAGTGCGGAATATGTGTACCGGGTGAAACTCGGCAGTAATTATCTGGAAGATGGTACCCTGATCGCATACACGGACGGTCAGATGCGGGGTGCTCAAACAGCTTCGGTGCTTTTCCCTCCCACCAATACAATGGTTTTCAAGGTACGTATTTTCAGCAACGCTGTCAGGGAAGAGAATATCACCTTTCGTTATTATGATGTTTTTAATAAAAAGATCTATGACATAACAGAGAAAGCCACATTCGTGGCTGACAGTGTTACCGATTACTACCATCCGGGGCTGCTGAATGCGTATTGCGGAACAGTAGGAAAACCAACGGGTCTTATTCCCGGAGATGCTACTGCCAATCAGGATGCTTCTGATGTTTTATACTGGCAGCCGGCAGACAATGCTGTATTCTATCGTCTTTTTCTGTGGAAAGAAGGGGATTCTTTTCCTTCCGGTCCCTACCGGGATAATATTTACGGCACCCATACCGGAGTGAGCAACCTGGCCTACGGTAGCACTTACCACTGGTTTGTTACTTCCGTTAATCAATGTACACAGGATACGAGTGCCGTAAACACTTTTTCCGTCAGAGAGTTGCCTGATCTTATGATAACGGAGGCACATGCGCCTGATACGGTGGTCTCTGCCACCCCTTTTGTTGTCGCCTATACGGTTAGCAACAACGGAGCAGGCGCTACGGCGGGGAATGACTGGAAAGATGCTTTTTACCTGTCTTCCGATACTGTACTTTCTTCTGACGATCTGTTGATAGATCAGGTTACCAACACACAGACCCTGCTGCCGGACAGCGATAGGGTAAGAAATGTCACAGGAATTCTCCCAAAAGAATATGCAGGAACCTATTATCTTTTTATCCGGTCGGATTTCAGAAACAATGTCCGGGAAAAGGACGAAACAAACAACCTTCTTTCCTCACCGTTGATGCTGACGGTTCAGGCAAAACCTTTGCCGGATATTTCAGTGAGTCGCATTACGGCAGACAAAACGGATGTTGAACCGGGGGATACCCTGACCGTTTCCTGGTATGTTGAAAACGGAGGGTCTGCTGATGCCGCCGGAGGATGGACAGAGAAAGTCTCCCTGCTCTCCCTTTCGGGAGTTCGTAAAGACTTGGGCGTAACTCCCCTTTATCCGGGAACTTTGGAAAAAGGTGGCGCGATTGCCCGTAGCCGGACCTTTGTTCTTCCCACACTTCTCTCTTTTGCCGGAAAAACAGAATTACGGGTTGAGTTGTATCCCTCAGACAGTCTCGTCGAGATGCCGGGTGGAGAAGCCAACAATCAGGGAGTTTCCGATGACCGTATTACGGTTCAGAGCAAATTATCTGTTTTGCTGCAGAGCCCTGTTGTCAGGGAGGATTACTCCGGTCAGATACGTGGTTATGTCTCCCGCAGTGGAAACGCCGGAGACGAGCTGACCGTAAACCTGCGTGCTTCCCTCCCCGGAATCATTAATTTGCCGGCCACCGTCACCATACCCACCCATAGCTCTTCCGCCCTTTTTTATTTCTCCCCCGTTGATAATACATTATTAAACGGAAGACGGCATATCACCATTGCAGCTTCAGCAATGGGCTTCAATACTTCACAGACAGCGCTGGATATTACGGATGATGAAATCCCGGCGCTGACAGTAACTTTTGATTCAGACACCGTCATAGAGGGTGATACCCTCCTCCTCACCCTGGCACTCAACCTGGCCTTACCCGACACCATCCCTCTTTATCTCTCTACAGACCAAACATCCCAATGGATGTTCCCCTCTTCCGTTATCCTCCCGGCAAACGATCCTTCTGTTCAGGTACCCGTCATTGTAACGGATGATGTCACTCCCGAGCTGAACAACGAAGCGATGCTAACCGTCCGTTCGGGAAATATAAATGCCGGTAAGACCTCCGTTTTTATTCTGGATAATGATATTCCGCCCATCGGGATGGAGATTCTGACAGACAGTATTTCCGAAGAGGACGGGCCTTATGCCACCTGGGGGCTTATCCGCCGCGAAGGCGAGAGTACCTGTCCGATACGCGTCAATCTCAGCGCCGACACTCCCAATGCCCTGTATTTTCCATCCTACGTAGAATTAAAAGAAGGTGAAAAGCAAAAACAATTTAATATCGGAGTCATTGATAACAATCTGGTGGACGGATACCGCAGCGTGACACTCACCGGAGCCATCTACCTGTCGTCTTGCGGATGTATGACCACAAAAAATAACGGAGGCATTGTTTCCTCCTCTGTCACCGTTCTTGACAACGACGGTCCTTCTCTTTCCGTAACGGTAAGTCCGGCATCCCTGGCCGAAGGGAAGGATGATGCAGGGATTATGAGTATCTTCCGTAACACTTCAACAGACTCATCGCTGACCGTCACTCTTTTCAGCGGAGACACCGGAGAACTCACACTGCCTGCCACAGCTATTATCCCCGCAGGGAAAGCCTCCGTTCAGGTAACTATTGTTACCGAAGATGATCATACGGATGACGGAAGCCAGATGGTAACATTGCGAGCCGCTGCACCCGGGTTCACTCCCGGTACCGGATGGGTTTATGTCACTGATATCAACCGTCCCGATCTGGAAATATCCGGCCTGAACCTGTCAACGGATACGGTTGTAACTAAAAAACCGCTGGAAATACAGGCAGAAATACTAAACAATGGGTATGGTACCGCACCTTCGGGCGCGGAAATTGGTTTTTATCTCTCGAAAGATGATCGTCTTGATGATAAGGATACGTTGTTTTATACCGCTACCCTTTCAGAGCCCGTCTCTATCGGCGGGTCCTCCCATTTGATGGAAGTAATTACAGCCCCGGCTATGCCGGGACAATATTATCTGCTGACAAAAGTAAATCCCGGCCTGAAAATATCCGAACTGGTTTATAAAAACAATATATCATTTGCTGTGCCTTTGACCATTCTGCCAGGATACACAGGAACGGCTGTTGCAGAGGAAGAAAGTTTCTCCAAACCGCAACCTGTTGCAATCCATGGAACAGCTACCCTGCGCAATGGAGTTCATGCTGCCGGGGTTATGTTGGATATATATGTTATCAACAATGATATAAGGAGAGTGTGGTCTGTTACCACCGACGATGAGGGTCACTTCACCACCGCTTTTCATCCCTACGATTACGAGTCGGGCCATTACATTGTCGGGGCCTGTTATCCCGGGGAGTTATCACGTGAGGCCCAGGATTCTTTTGACATACTGGGCATGGAAAGAGCTTCCGATGAATATTTTATATGGAATTTGAAGAGAGATGTCCCTGTAGAGGGCATCATTGAGATAAAAAACAGAAGCTTTGTGCCGCTTCATAATATCACGCTTCAACCCGCTTCTTTGCCTGAGGGGTGTGAACTGATGTTCGACACGTTGGATATCCTGCAGGGCAACGGCACATCAGGGATCCGTTATACCGTCCGCGGACTGGAGCTTACCGAAGGAGCCCATTACCTGGAATTTCCTATGAATATTGTTTCTTCCGAAGGAGTTTCTTTTGAGTTCACCGTGTATTATTATTGTCAGGCCCTTGGCAGTCATCTGGAGAGTAGTCCTTCCTCTGTCAATACTACGGTAACAAAAGGAAAGACACGCATATACGATCTCAGGATCATAAATAACGGAGCGGGAGAGACACGCAGACTAAACATTGATCTGCCGGATGTTCCCTGGATGTCAATGGTCAGTGCCGATACCCTCACCACCCTTCCTGCCGGGGATACGATGGTGTTGTCGCTCCTGCTTACTTCCGATGAATTACCTCTGAACACCCCCGTTTCCGGGAATTTTGCCGTACATGTTACCAACGGAGATGATCTTTCCATTCCCTTCCGGATAGAGGTGGTTTCCGAAGAAAAAGGAAGCCTGAAGGTGGATGTTGTGGATGAATATACCTACTTTACCGGGGAAGCCCCTCATCTGGCCAATGCACATGTTGTGGTGCGTCATCCGTTCAGCGGGCAGATCCTGGCAGAAGGGTTTACCGATGCGTCAGGTATTTTTACCGCAGACAGTCTGCCGGAAGGCCCCTGTACCATAACCGTAGATGCGGAGAAACACGAAGGAGCACAAAAGACCGTCATGATCGACCCGGGCAGGGTGAAAACGGAAACCGTCTTTTTAAGTTTCCAGGCCATAACCTACACCTGGGAAGTGGTCCCTACGGAGATTGAAGATAAATACGATATTGATCTGGTTATGGATTTCGAGACCAATGTGCCCGTGCCTGTACTGGTTATGGAAATGCCCAAGGTCATGCCCCGGCTAACGGCCGATGAAACATTTTCATTCATGGTTACCCTGACCAACAAAGGGTTGATCACTGCCGAGGATGTGGAAATATTTTTTCCGAAAGATGATCCTGCGTATGAATGGGTTTTCAATTTCCCGAAGCAGAGTCTTCTGGCGCAACAGTCCATCCAGATCCCGGTGGTTCTGAAACGGAAAGATACGGGCAAATCTGCTGACGTGCGTGAGACCGGTGGCCACAAGAGCTCCGGTGACGGGGCAAAATCAGGGGAAAGATGTGCAGACACCGGAGGAGCTTTATATACTTTTGAGTGCGGACCGGACAGGCAGATCCATGTCATTCATGTATTTTTTGAGTATGAGGGTCGTGTATGTACCGGCAGTCCTGCAGGATTTGGCGGCCCCATAGCTGCGGGAGGTCCCGGCGGACCGGGTGGGGCAGTCCCCGTAGGCTGGAATATACCGCCGGCTACCGGAGAGCATATCACTGGCTGTGATCCCTGTCTGATCCCGCTGGTCAGTGCCACGGCAGGCTGTATCCCCGGTCTCGGGCCCCTGTCCTGTGCTTTGGGAGCCATGGATGGTATAGACTGGGTGGATATAGCAGGCTGTTTTGCTCCGCCACCGATAGGATGCGCCATGGGTATTGGTTCCGCGGCATTAACATGCTATTTCGGCAATGGAGGTGCCCCTCCGGGAGGCCCCCCCGGCATGTTCGGCGCCGGAGGAAAAGGAGGACATGCTGCCCGTAAATCGGGGGGTAAAGGAGCGGTCTCTCCTATCCTCGAACAAATTTATCTCGATATGGCCTGGGCACTGACTCACTTTACAACCCGGGAGACCTATATCTCTCAGGTTATGGGAGGCATCGATTGGAAAAACAAAGAAAGTTTTATGGATTTCTCCCGGGCAATAGACTCGGTCGTCACCCACAAACTTCATTTTGATCCTGAAACGGTTATTCGTGTTAAACAGGATATGCAGGGGATGGATATCGTACCGCAGGAGATTGATTATTTCGCACTCCGGTGGAACCATAGCATGGATGCCTGGTCACAGGGAATCCTGTCTCCCAATGAAGAATTTCCCGGGATCATAGATGAAACGGCACTGGATTCCTGTGTTCAGTTGAACGACAGCGCATATCATTATTCCCTGAAAAGAGGATATAAAAATGTCGCAGACATGTTTCAGCAGGCGCAAAACGACTATAAGGAATTTCTGGAAGGAAAACGAAGCGCCGTATGTGCTTCCGTTACGATCAAAATCTCGCAAAAGCTGGTAATGACAAGGGAAGCTTTTGAAGGAACCCTGACCATATTCAACGGAAACACCACCACCGGTATGGAAGGGATAAAACTGAACCTGGAGGTACGGAATGAAAAAGGAGAACTCTGCAACGACCTTTTTCAGATTGAAACCAAGGCCATGGATATCCTCACGGGTATCGACGGCCACGGCACCTTGGGTGCGGAAGAAAAAGGAAGTGCTACAATATTGTTCATCCCGGAAAAGGGTGCAGCCCCGGAGGTTCCGGAGAGTTATTCTTTCGGGGGTTCTTTTTCTTACGTGGATCCGTTTACCGGGACGACGGTAACCCGCAATCTCCTGCCCGTAACCCTGGAGGTAAGTCCTTCCCCCGACCTTTTTCTGCACTATTTCATGCAAAGAAACATCTTCGGAGATGATCCCCTGACCGATCCTGTTGAACCCATTATCCCGGCCGAGCTGGCTGTCATGGTCGTAAATAACGGATACGGAACAGCTAAAAAGGTACGGATTGAATCGGCCCAGCCCGAAATCGTGGACAATGAAAAGGGACTGGCTATACATTTTGAACTGACCGGCTCCAACCTCAACGGACAGCCACGTCAACTGGGGCTTACCGATATCGACTTCGGGAACATTTCCCCCAGGACAGCTACTATTGGTCAATGGTGGTTTACCAGCGACCTGATGGGACACTTCGTCAATTACGAAACGCACCTCTCTCACCTCGACAGCCGGGGTAATCCCGACCTGAGCCTGGTGAGCGGTGCCCGTCTTCATGAGCTGATCAGAAGTATCCGTGTGTATGGCGGTACCGATGACGGAATACAGGATTTTCTGGTGAATGAAATCCAGGATATCCACGAACGTCCCGATGCCATCTACCTGTCACAAGGGGATGTGATACTGGATGTGTCCGGTGCCGATGCCGGCGTTTTTGAGGGGAACATTCAAGCGCCTGACTTCACAGACACCCTGAAAGTGGTGGCTTCAAAATTGGGATGGAACTACGTAGAACTCGATGACCCCGGCCATGGAAACTACAGGATTGTAAGCATCACCCGTAATGACGGGCAGGTGATCCCTGTGGAAAACGGCTGGCTGACGCACGTTACCCTGCCGGATGGCAGAGATCCTGTGTATGAGAATAAATTTCATTTTACCGACTTTTTTGCCAATCCCGGCACCCAGGAATATACGGTAGTCTGGGAACAAAAACCTTCCAGGGTCTTATCCGTTGTCAGCATGGAAGGGCCTGCCGGGAGCGTCGTGTCAGAACAGGTCACGACCGTGACCGTAACGTTTAGTACCCCTGTTGACCCTGCTACCTTTGACTGGCATGATCTGATGCTGCGACAACAGGGCGGAGAGAACCTGCTGGACGCTGCCACGGTTATTACTCCTGTCGATTCAGTAACCTATTCCGTTGACATCTCTCCATTTACCGGAGGAGACGGTTATTATGTATTTACGGTTCAGACCTCTGAGATCACCGACATCAACGGGTTTGCCGGAGAAGTGGGAAAACAGCTTTCCTGGTCACAGTTTGTCAACGCCCCGTTGGTGGAAGAATTTATCGGGATACCGGAAAGCGGTAGCGGAGCTCCCTTTGATTATCTGCTCGTTCGCTTTAATCTGCCTATAGATGTGTACACAATGAAGGCTTCCCGTTTCATCCTTTCAAAAGACGGAACACCTGTCCAGGGGGATCTGACAATTACGCTCATGGATAACGAAGCCCGGCTGTTCAGGATTTCCGGGCTAAAAGCCATGATGACACAAGATGGCCGGTATACCCTGACAGTAGATCTGCCCAACATCGCCACTGCCAAAGGGAAGAAAGGAGTCATGCAACAAACCACCGGATGGAAAATAGACACCACTCCGCCGGATATTGTATCTTTCCTCCGGTTGTTTGACGGAGGTCTGGATGCACAGCATACCACGGCCATACATATCCTTTTCAGCGAACCCGTAAGAGGTCTTGATCTGTCAGCTCTTGAACTCTGGAAAGACGGGACCCGCCAGCCTCTCTCTCAGATACACATAGATACATTGACGGGAAATGCCTGGCTTCTGTCCGGATTCAGGATGCTTACTTACTATCCGGGAGACTATACCCTGCAGGTCGATATGAGCCATGTCAGCGACAGTGCCCATCTGAACGGTACGGAACTCAGAGAATACCGGTGGTCGGTGGACCGTAACCTGCCCCGGCAGGTGGAGAACCTTCGCATCGCTCCCGACCTGGGATTCTCCGACACAGACGGTATCACTTCCGAAACGGATCTCTCCGTCAGCATGGAGATAACGGATACTTCCGTTCAAAAGATTGAGATCTACCGGAATATTCCGGGATCACTCCTCTTACTGGCCGACACCATGGTCACAGGTTCTGGCACTTATTCCGTTCCTGTCAGCATCCCGGCGGCCGGAACAAATACCATTGAGGTACATGCCCTGAACCGTTATGATAATTTCAGCACAACACAAACGTACATATATATTGACCAAGCAGCCTTGCATGCATCATGGGTGGGAATACCTCCTGCGCAGGCAGTCTTTCACCCGGATACCATCTACCTGGTGCTTTCGGAAAAAATCATGGAAGATCCCCTGCAGAAAAGCCTGTTTTCTTTGACAAACAATGGGGCTCCGGTTGATATCAGCCGGTTATCCATACAGAAGATGGCGGATACGCTTTACAGAATCACCGGATTTGACACGGCCGGCGTTGGTCCCGGAGAATATATTTTCTCTGTTGACCTGACAAATACCCATAAGTATATCAGCGGTTTGCAGGGAAACTATGTCGCATCTGCCTCATGGGAAATTCAAAATGTCAACAAGTCTCCGGTAGCAGATGCAGGAAAAGACTTTACGGCTATCCGGGGAAACAGTTATTATCTGGATGGATCTTCCTCTTATGATCCCGACAATGATGAATTGCTTTTCGAGTGGTTTGCCCCCGAAGGGATTGTCCTGGATGACAGATACAGCATGACACCGTCGTTTACGGTACCGGAGGATATGGATACGACCCTGATCACCTTCCTCCTCCTTGTCAGTGACGGAGAATTGACTTCAACCGCCAGGATAAATGTTTTCCTTACGAACGCTTCGGACATCAACAATCCGAATGCGGACCCGCGGGTGCTGATCTATCCGAATCCCACACATGATCATCTCACCGTGGAGGTTTTCAGGACAACCGTGAGATATGTCAGGATCCTGGATATGACCGGCAAGACCATCATGATCCGGAAATGGACGGGAGAGAACAAGGAGTCTTTTAATCTTTCTTTCCTCCATCCCGGACTATACTTTGTGAAGCTCGAAACTGAGGATAAAACCTTAATCAGGAAGATAATGATAAAATAAGGAAAGGACTTTCTTCTGTTTCTTTGTTTCACGGCAATTTGCTCCCTGTGGTCGCGTATTTAACGCCTGACGGCGTGTAATTTGGTCGCTTCGCTCCCTGAAATTAACTGCTTCGCAGTGAAATTTGTTCGGGCTGGCGCCCTCACGTTATTTACTCGCTAATGCTCGTGTAATTTGCTCCCTTCGGTCGCGTAATTAGCGCCTAATGGCGCGAAATTTGTTCGGGCTTTCGCCCTCACGTTATTTACTCGCTAACGCTCGCGATAATTAGCTCCCTTCGGTCACGTAATTAACGTTTGACGGCGTGTAATTTGGTCGCTTCGCTCCCGGTAATTAACTGCTTCGCAGTGATATTAATGGAAATTAAGTAGTAATTACAATGCATGAATGAATGATTGATTGATTGAAACTATTGATTGAAACTATTGATTGAAACTATTGAATGACTATCGAATGACTATTGTATGACTATTGTATGACTACTGTATGACTACTGTATGACTACCGAATGACAACTTAATTACGCTGCGAGCTTGCGAGCAGCTAATTACGCGAGTGCAGCGAGCTAATTACTACTTAATTACGGCTGCGAAGCAGCCTAATGACCACTGAATGACGCACGCGAAGCGTGCAAATGACTACTGAATAACAACCGAATGACCACTTAATTCCGCTGCGAGCCTGCGAGCAGCTAATTTCCACATAATTTCGCGACCAACGGGAGCTAATTTCGTTCGCGCAGCGAACTAATTTCCACCTAATTTCGCATGCGCAGCCCACTAATTGCCTCTATATTTTATCTTTTCCGTTAAACTTCCTCACCGCATTCAGCATGGCCACGATGTTTTCCACAGGGACATTGGCCTGGATGTTGTGAACGGTGTTAAAGACAAATCCTCCGTTTTTCGAGAAGATCTCACAATGCCGCAGTACCTGTTCTTCCACCTCTTTGGGGGTACCGAAAGGCAGTACATGCTGGGTGTCTACCCCGCCTCCCCAGAAGGTCAGACGGTCGCCAAAACTGTTTTTCAGATGGTCTGGGTCCATGCCGGTGGCGCTTACCTGTACCGGATTGATAATGTCGAAACCGAATTCGATAAAATCATTCATGAACGGTTCCACCGATCCGCACGAATGCTTGAAGGTTTTCCAGGAGGTATGCTCGTGGATCCATCCGGTTACTTTCTTGTAATAGGGACCGTACAGGGTCTGCAGGGTCTCTTCGGAGCAGAACTGTGAGTTCTGCGTGCCGAAGTCGGTGCCGCAGATATAGGCTACATCCACTTTGTTACCAACGGCGGCATAGATCTTCTCGAGACGCCGTATGGCAAGATCCGTTTCATAATCAAAGATAGCAGCCACATAGTCCGGGTGCATCAGGGTGGCCATATACCATTCGGTCACATCACGAATGCCTTTGGGATGTTTCATATCCAGTCCGGGCACCAGGGCGATGTCTCCCAGCGCCATACCCCCGAAGTTGGCCACGACCGCCTTGCCGGTGGCATAGGCCCGGTCCACCTCTCTCCTGAAATAATCGAGGTCTTCTTCGGAGATGTCTGTGAACTCTTCCAGGTTATCTTCCAGGTGCAGATGGTTATGATCAATAGGTTCCTGACGGGGGAGGGCATCGAAAAAATACCCGTTGGCCGGCATCTTGGCACATGGATCTGCCGACGTATCCCCTTCAGGGTACATATAGACATCTCCCGTGTTGTCCAGGGTGACGTTGAATTTTTCAGGTACCAGCACTGTCTGTCCCCAGGGTGTTTTGAACTCTTTCCAGTTTTCGTTGGGAAAGCCGAACATCGTCTTGCGGGGCGATACCGGTACTGCGTCGATGCCCAGGATCTCTGCCAGATCATCTTCGATTTCACCCAGCATCTGATAAGGTTCGTTCACTTTTACGGGATGACCGGAAAGACCGAAATATTTTCGCAGGTTCTCCACAGCCAACACATGAATACCTGTTACCGGGGTAGCTCCGAAGTCCACAGGCACCTGGTCCGGGATTTGATGGTTGACAGATGCCTGGATACGTTCCTTACTCGTCATGGCTTATATTGTTACACTGATTACCAAAGATAAGGCTTTTTAGCGAAAGAGATAAGGTGAAATTTACGCCGTCCGTGCGGATATTTTCTAAAAAGATAAGAGATCTCCTGGATCTGAATGGAATCCCCGGCACGAAATATACAATACTTGCACCATCCCTTCATCCCTTCATCACTTCATCGCTTCATCATTCCCCTATCGTTCCCGATCCCAGCAATTCGTCGCCGTCATACCACACGGCAAACTGGCCGGGGGTGATCCCTCGCTGAAGCTTTTTAAAAACGATGTACATCCCTGCTTCCCGCATGAAGAGGGTTGCTTCCTGCAGCGGCTGCCGGTAGCGGATGCGTACCTGATAACGGCGCTGTTCGCCGGGTTGCATGGCCAGGTCGGGACGTACCCAGTGGATCTCGTCGCGGGTGATGAACAACCCCTTGCGGTTCAGTCCGGGATGGTCGTGACCCTGTCCGACATAAAGAAGGTTGTTTTTTACGTCCGGGAAGAGCACGAACAGAGGTTCGGCCTTGCCACCGATATTCAGTCCCTTGCGCTGGCCGATGGTGAAGAAATGAGCGCCGTGGTGTTTGCCAATAATCACACCGCTTTGGGGGGTAAAACGAAAACCGGTGCAGATCGTTTTTAATGTTACCGTGTTGATATCATTGCCGGGTAAGCCTTCCGGGTAGGGGGGAGGTGTGAAGGCGTCCTTGGGGATCTCGATCACCTCTCCTTCTTTTGCTTTCAGTTGTTGCTGCAGGAAGGTGGGCAGGTCCACTTTGCCGACAAAACAGATGCCCTGAGAGTCCTTGCGGGTAGCCGTGGGCAGGTCGAGGCGGGCAGCGATCTTCCGGACCTCCGGTTTGGTTACCTCACCCAGCGGAAAGAGACTGACCGAAAGTTGCTCCTGCGAAAGTTGACACAAAAAGTAACTTTGGTCCTTGTTGGGATCGAGACCGGCCAGAAGACGGTATATGACTTTACCGGAGCTGCTTACAGACTTCTCTATACGACTGTAGTGGCCGGTAGCTACGAAAAAATCTACGTAGGCGCCTACGTAGTTCTTTAAAATCTTTGCAGCCTCTTTCACGAACAGGTCGAATTTGATCTCGCGGTTGCAGAGCACATCGGGGTTGGGGGTGCGGCCCCGGTCGTATTCGGAAAACATATAATCCACCACACGCTTGCGGTATTCTTCACTCAGATCCACCGTGAAAAAGGGGATATCCAGCTTTTTGGCCGTCATACGGGCCAGGATCTCGTCCTCTTCCCAGGTGCAGTCGCCTTCCAGCAATCCGGTGGTATCGTGCCAGTTGCGCATGAACATCCCGGTGACATCATATCCCTGCTCTTTCAGCAGATATGCTGCCACGCTGCTGTCCACCCCTCCGGACAGACCTACTACTACCTTTTTGCCTGTCATACGACTGATCTGTTTCAGAATGCAAAGGTAAGAAATTAGTTTCTGGTTCTTAGTTCCTCCGCCTTCGCTCTTTTAGAGCTTCGGCGGACAATGTGGTTCCTGGTTGCAGTTTGCTGGGTGACCCCGGTCCCCGAGTGATCCGCCGAATGGCGGATTATATCGAGGGCCCCGGGGGTTAACTATCTATTTTAGTTTAACATAGAAACCCACGTCCTATGGGCGTGGTAATGTTTAAAAGGCTATGCCAAAAATAAGAAATAGTTTGGTAACTTTGGGATATGGTCAAGTACAGGAGGCAATCGCATGTAGTATATCACTGCAATTATCATATTGTATGGGTACCGAAATATCGTTATCGGATATTGGAGGGGATAATAAAGGAATTGTTGGAACATGATATCAGGATGATAAGTGAATGGAAGAATGTGATAATAGAAGAGATGAACGTACAGAAAGATCATATCCATATAGTGGTATCAGTGCCTCCAAAATTGTCGATATCAGATTACATGGGGATATTAAAAGGGAAGACAGCAATAAAGATGTTTAAGAGTTATCCGCAGTTAAAGAAGAAGCCGTATTGGGGGAATCATTTTTGGGCACCGGGATATTTTGTGAACACAATAGGGATGGATGAAGAAATTATAAAAAGGTATGTAAAATATCAGGAAGAGGAAGAGAAAAAACGAGAGAATCAGAATAGGGATTATCGCCTCTTTTAGAGGCAACAAATATCTAAATCCACGTCCTTTGGGCGTGGTGGTTTAATTTTAGAAAAATATATTAACTATGAGAATAAGTTCTATTTTAATATTTTTTATTATTTCCTTACATTTTAGTGTAACCGGTCAAAATAAATCTGATTCTGTTGTAACACATATTATTAAGTGTCACAAAACAATCTTCATTGTTCAAGACTCAGTTTTTAGTTATTTCAGGTTAACAGACTATGAAGGCAAGACGATTTATAGGAGTGGAAATAAAGACTTAGTTTGTAAAAATGGATTTTTAATAAAACTAGATAAGCATAAGCATACTGAATTAATAAATGAAGTATATGAGATTGATCCAAAAGTTGATACTATTTATAGCTATTTCCCAATTGATTTTAAAAAAGGAAGGGAGCAATATTTGCCAGACATATATGATGCATTGGAAGGCTCATATATTTTAAAGCTATTAAATGAACCAAATCTTAGAGAAGAAAAAAGTAATACAATCAGGATTCTTTATCCATATGATGATCTTAATATTAGTAGAAAGTATGAAATGGATAAAATAGAGCTTCATGAACATTCAATATCAATGATAATTTCAATCGTGGAGTCTAATGAAACTGGTGGATATAAAGAAGTATCAAGGGATACCTTTGTGCTAAAAAAAAGAGATTCGGATCGGATTAGGAAAACTTTTAGTAATTTAAGTTATTTTGAAAGTATAAAATGTACACGACCTGGCAATCCATATTTCATGGAATATTCCGATAAAAATGGGATATATCGATATTTTATAATTTCAATATATTGTAATAGAAATAGAGGGAACAAAGATATACCTTTAATCTTTAGAAATTGTGATTTTGTCATGAGTATCGCGATGAAGTATAGAAGGTATAGCAGATATAGGAAATATAGGATGTCAAGTAACAAAAATTGAAATGATTGAAGTATTGTATATGTTGTTTAAACTAAATGTTGGTAATTTCAATGGTCATTGTTAACATATAAAAAAAATTATAAGCTAAATAAGAGTTAAATGACCGGAAAATTATGTAAAACAAAGAGATGAAAATCGGAGAAAGATATACGGCAAAAAATGTGCTATTCCTGATAATGGTATATATAAATTTCCATTGGAGAAAAGGGAATGCGCTGGTCTCAGTTTTAATTTTTCGTGACGATGAACGGAAGTTTGCAGCCCTCGATACTCCCGGTGGCCGGTCTTGTCATACTTTTACCGCGATGATATTATCCGGTCGTGGTTTTACGGCACACGAAACCCTCCCATGGTTTCATCTGGTAAATATGAACGGACGCCTGTACGACCCCCTCATCGCCCGCATGCTCTCCCCCGACAACAATGTGCAGATGCCGGACTATACACAGAACTTTAACCGGTACACGTATGCGCTGAATAATCCGCTGGTTTATACCGATCCGGATGGGGAGTTTTTTTGGATATTTCCAAGTATCAGTTGGAGCAAAGGGGGTGGATTAAGTTTTGGTATGTCAGTTGTTGTTGGAATCCCTGGTGTTTGGAGTGTACAGTTTGGTGCCGGTTATGATTTTGGCACACATGATGTATATGCTTATGTAGGAGCGTCAGCGATGTTTAATACAGGCTATATATCCTATTCTTCAGCCGGTGGGCTAAGCGTAGGATATACTGCAGGGTTATCACCTTTCTCTGGCTTTCTTATAAGTACCAATTTTGGAACAGTAGGTGTAAATTATAATATTTCGCGCAATAGCTGGAGCGGCAACATTTCAGCATGGGTAGTTGACCAAGGAGGTTGGGATTTTAACCCAAGTATCTCTGCAAAGCTATTAACCGAACAAACAACTAATTTCTTCCGTAAAGGAAGGTTCATAAATAATGACAAAATGTTAAAAAGATATACAGATGCAAAAGATTATGATGGAGCCTTAAAATATTTTGGGTTTAAAGGGAGTTATGATCCAAATTACGTTGGAGGAGACCCCGGTCATGTCAATCCAAGTGGAGATATTACTTATGGTTCTGATGCTTTCAGCGGGGGGTTTGATAAATTATATTTTACTTATGATCATGAAATGCAACATAGGCTAGATATACTATCAGGTAAATATGACGGACGGAATATGAATGCATTAACTATTAGTGAAAAAGGAGAAGAAGAGTTTATTGCCTATTCCCACAATTATAAGAGGGTGGGCTTATATCCAAACCATGGATTTAATCTAAATGATAGGTTAAACAATGCTATTACTAATTGGAACTGTAAAAATTACATAAGGCTATTAGATTATTATATATATAACCGACCAAAGTGGCATTTTATATACAAAATCAAAAGACTATGGTAAAATTGG